>JAPPLB010000016.1:0-1682 GCA_028819575.1 Bryobacterales bacterium
CCGCTTGGCGCGCGCAGGCGTACTTGAACAGTACGTTGAGCACGGCAAGCAAGTGTTGCGAAGGAAAAGCGAAGTCCTGGCGGTCGTATCGCGTGCTTCGACCGCCGGGTGATGAGAAATACAGGCTAGCGGCCAGCTCCCTCGGTGATCTGCCGGAACACGCGCAGGAGGTTGCCGCCCAGGATTTTGCGGATTCTCTCTTCCGGATAGCCTTTGTCGACGAGCGCCTGCGTTACCCGTCCGTACTCGGCGATGCTGGTCATGCTCGCCCGCGAGTTGAGCCCGCCGCCGAAATCCGAACCGAGGGAGACGTGGTCCTCGCCGAGCAACCGCACCGCGTAGTCGATCACCTCGACGAAACGGGAAATCGGTTCGACAATTTCTTGCGGGGGGACGGTTCCGGGCTTCTGATAGCTGAGCCGGTAGCGGTTGACGATCTCCTCGTACCCGGCGTCGACAGAAAGCGGGGGCAAGGGGTCGGGTGATCCCGGCCGGTTTCGGTAGTGGTTGAAAAAAAGAGGGCTCCAGGTGTTCGGACTGAAGTGCACGGCCAGGATTCCGCCCTTGGAGGCCAGGGCCATGAGCATCTCGTCGCTGGCATTGCCCGAATGGCGGGGATTGAAGGCCCGCATTCCCTGGTGAGTCGCGACGACCGGATGCTCGCTGAGCTCGACGATCTGCATCCAGGCATCCTGCGAGGCGTGCGCGAGATTGACGACCATCCCGAGGCGGTTCATCTCGCGCAGCAAGTCGCGTCCGCGCTGGTTGATTCCGTTCCATTTGGGCGCGCAGCAGGATGAGTCGGCATAGCCGTTGGCCTGTGCGTTGTCGGCGAACTGGACCGAGCGCAGCCCGAGCCTGTGGAGGCTGCGAAGGACATCGGGATCGCCGTCGAAATCAAAGGCGCCCTCCAGGTCGAGCACGGCGGCGATCTTGCCGGCGCGATGAATTCTCTCGACATCGCCCGCGGTCAATGCCACCTCGATGTCGGCATGGTTGTCGCGGATCTGCTGATGCGCGAGTTCGAGCAGCCGCAGGGTTTGCTTCACTTCGAGATGGCGCTTCGTGTATTCCGGCTCGACATAGAGGTTCAGGAACAGTGCGTCGAGTCCGCCCTCTCGAGTCGTCGGCAGGTCGACGCCGATCCCGCTGACCGGCCCCGGAAGACGCTCAGCGATGTTACCGCCGAGATAGAGCTGACGGTTGATGAAGTGAACATGGGCGTCGAAGATGAACGCTTCTTTGTGCAGGCTGTTGGCCTGTTCGGAAAGCGGTTGTCCTGGGACCGCCGATGTCACGGCCGCAACGAGCAATGCCAGGTGCAGTGGAGTTCTCAATGGTAGTCCTCCTGCCGGATGAAACTCCGGACTCGAAAGAGCCTGAGAGGGCAGGCTCGACGCTACCACGCTCCGGACGAACGGTCAAGACACGGAGCCGCCCTGTCGGCATAGCGGGAGAAGTGCTCTTGCTGAACCAGGCGGAACGCAAAGGGGAAAATTCCCGTTCGGCTCGGTCCTGCATGTCTCATCACGTGGCAAGGCTGTGTTCGTAAGAGGACCATCAAAACGAGGCGGGGGGGGGGGGGGGCGGGGCCCCCCCCCCCAAAAAAATTTTTTAAAAAAAAAAAAAAAAAAATTTTTTGGGGGTGGGTTGGGCGGGGGGGGGGGAGGGGGGGGCCCCCC
>JAPPLB010000016.1:1692-65816 GCA_028819575.1 Bryobacterales bacterium
TTTAATTCCTGTTTGCGGTCGGCTGTCTTTTTTTTTATCATGTCGTTCTTTGTTTTTTCTAAATCTAAATAAACCCGCCGGCGGCGCATTCCGCGCCGCGCGCAACACGGCCATTAAGATTTTTCACGAAACACGAATCACAGCTTTTGTCGCCGTTCGGTTCGCCGTGGGTGCGCAAGGGTGGCACAACCAGAAACCGTCGCCAGAACGTTGCAACCGCCGTCCAGTTACGGCTTCTCTTCCCACTATTGCCCACCATGTCCCGGCAAAAAATATTGCCCTGCGCCAGTGTCCTTGCCCCGTCAGCCGTTCCCGGTGGGCCTCGGGACAAGCGCCGTTCGCCGCGGCGAACGCCAAATGAAACCATGTCGGGAAAGGGGAACGTTCTATGTTGCGGCCACAGATGCGGAGCCAAGCGTTATCATTGACCTGGACAAAGCGCCGCTCTCGATCGGGACGCGGCCATGAGAGGTACGAAATATGTTGCATCCGACGACACGCCGTAGTTGGCTGAAGTCCGGCGCCGGGGCCGCTGCTCTTCTGGGCGCGGCGGGAGCGGAGCCCGCCGTGGCAGAGGCCGCGGACGAACCGTCTCCCGAGGTCTACACGCGGATCGGCGTCAATCCGTTCATCAACTGCACGGCGACAATCACGCGCAACGGCGGCTCTCTTCTGCTGCCCGAGGTCATCGAGGCCGTCGAGCATGCCTCGCACTATCACGTGCGGCTTGCTTCGCTGATCGAAGCGGCCAGCCAGAGGATCTCCGAGCTGCTGGAGGTTCCCTGGGCGATCGTCTGCTCCGGCGCGGCGGCCGGATTGACCCACGCCACGGCCGCCTGCGTCGCCGGAGCCAACCCCGAGTGGCGTCAGAAACTGCCGATGCTCGACGGCATGAGGAACGAGGTGATCATGCCGAAGTGGTCGCGGAATCAATACGACCACTCGATTCGGATGGTGGGCGTGCGCATTGTCGAGGTGGAGACCGTGGCCCAGGCCCGCGACGCCCTCAGTCCGCACACCGCCATGGTGGCGCTGCTGGGCGACCGTTTCGGAAACGATCGCCCCGGCTTGAGGGACTTGGCGCCGCTCGCGAAAGAGCGCGGCATCCCTGTTCTGGTCGATGCCGCGCCTGATTTTCCGGTTATCCCCAACCCCTATCTGAAGGACGGAGCGGACCTCGTCGTCTATAGCGGCGGCAAGATCCTGCGCGGACCGCAAAGCTCGGGCATCCTGCTCGGCCGCGAAGACCTCGTTCGGGCGGCCGGCGTCAACGCTGCTCCGAACGGTGGTTTCGGGCGGCCGATGAAAGTGAGCAAGGAGGAGATTGTCGGCCTCGTTACGGCGCTGGAAATCTGGGTGAAAGAGCGCGACATCCGGCGTGAGTATGAGGAGTGGGAAGGCTGGTACAGCCACATCAGCAACGAGGTTCGCCAGGTTGACGGCGTCGAGGCGCGCGTCCAGGGACCGACCCGTGGCGGCCCCTTCCCGACATTGCGGATCTCCTGGGATACCGGCAAGATCGGCCTCCGCTCTTCCGACGTGCATCGGCGGCTTCTGGATTCCGAGCCGCCGATCATGACCTGGGACTATGGCGACTGGAACTTCCTTGTGATTCGTCCGGCGGCGCTCAAGCCCGGTGAGTACAAGATCATCGGGAAGACGGTCCGGTCGATTCTGGCGGCCGCTCCGAGCGGGGCCGCCCAACGCGCTCCGGAGAAGCCGGCAACCGATGTTTCGGGGCACTGGGATGTCGAGATCGAGTTCTTGCGGGGACGCGGGAAACACCAGTTGTTCCTCGAAGCGTCGGAGAAAGGCGTCGTCGGCACGCACATCGGTGCTCGCGCGAGGGGAGACCTGAAAGGGGCGGTCGAAAGCAACAAGGTCCGTCTCGAAAGCGTCTTGCCGATGGAGGGTTCGCGGTTGCGCTATCGCTTCTCGGGAGTCGTGCAGGGCGGCGAAATGCAAGGGGACTTGGATCTGGGTGAGTATCCGCCGGGGCGCTGGGTGGCGCGACGAAGGGAGGCAAGAGCATGAGCGAACAGACGACACGCCGCGGCTGGCTGCAAGCGAGTGGAGCAGCGAGTGCAGCGGCGCTTCTCAATAGCGCCGGGGCGGCGGCGGTTTCCGAGATCCACGAAGAGCCGCCGAAAGACGTCTACACGCGGCTCGGAGTCGAGCCCTTCATCAATTGCACGGCCACGGTGACGAGCAATGGCGGTTCGCGGACCTTGCCCGAGGTGATTCAGGCGATCCGCCACGCCTCGCACTACCACGTGAATCTCGACGAGCTTCAGGAAGCCGCCGGGAAACGCATCGCGGAGTTGCTGCAGGTCGAGCACGCCATGGTCTCGTCCGGCGCGGCGGCCGCGCTCACGCACGCAACGGCGGGCATCGTGGCCGGCACTGACCCGGAACGCATGCAGCAGCTTCCGGACATGACGGGCCTGAAGAACGAGGTCATCATGCCCAAGTCCTCGCGCAATGGTTACGACTACGCCGTGCGGATGGTCGGCGTGACCACCGTAGAGGTCAGGACGGCGGAGGAACTGAAGGCGGCGATCAACGACCGCACCGCGATGGTCGCCATGCTCGGGGACCGTTTCAGCCCCAAGGTCGAGTTGCCCCTCGAGGAAGTTGCGCCGATTGCCAATAAGGCCGGTATCCCCGTCCTCGTCGACTCGGCGGCGGATTTTCTGGTCTCCCCCAATCCCTACGTCGCCCAGGGAGCCGACCTCGTCGCCTACAGCGGCGGCAAGATCTCCCGGGGTCCCCAGGGAGGAGGATTGCTCGTTGGCAACGAAGAGTTGGTTCGCGCCGCGTTCGCGAACGCGGCCCATCACCATGCTTTCGGGCGGCCGATGAAGGTCAGCAAGGAGGAGATCATCGGCGTCATGACTGCGGTCGAGACGTTCTTCGGGCGCAGAGACCTGCAGCAGGAGTACCGCGAGTGGGAAGGCTGGTACAGGTACATCACCGAGCAGATCACGAAAGTGGATGGGGTTTCCACGTACGTAGCCGCACCCTCGCGCGGCGGTCCGTTCCCGGTCCTGATGGTGGAATGGGACCCCGCGAAGATCGGGTTGACGGCCGGCGAGGTCGGCGCGCTGCTGATGAACGGCGCGCCCCGCATCGCGACCCACGCTGCCGGCGGCGGAACCTCGTTCCGTCTGCGGCCGGTGGCCATGAAGCCTAACGAGTACCAGATGGTGGCCGAGCGGCTGCACTCGGTTTTTCGGAACGCCCCGAAGCCGAGGCCCGCGCCGGCTATGCGTACGCCCGTCGACGACATTGCGGGCCGCTGGCGCGTCCGTATGGATTTCGGCGTCGGAAGTGCCGAACACGAGCTCTTTCTCGAAGCCGACGGCAGCGAAGTGACGGGCGCCCACATCGGTACGATCGCGGAAGGAAGAGTTCGCGGAACCCTGGATGGCGACAAGGTGCGCTTGAGCAGCGCCTTGCCTTTCGAGAGCGTCACTCTCGGATATCGCTTTGAAGGCGCCCTCAGGGGAGACCGCATGGGAGGGTTGTTGAATCCGGGCGCGCTCCCGGTCGCTACCTGGGAGGCGCGGCGCCACAAGTATTGATTCGGTGCTTCAGCGCAACCGCGCTACTCGGCGATGCCGCCCTCGGTCATCTTGCGGGGGTCGAGCAGGCGGTTGAGGTCGGCGGCGGTGAGGTCCGTCTGCTCCAGTGCGACCTCCTTGAGCTTGCGGCCTTCGCGGTAGGCCTGCTTGGCGACCGCCGCGCCTTTCTCGTATCCGATCACGGGGTTGAGCGCGGTAACGAGGATCGGGTTCTTCTCGACCAGGTCGGCGATGCGCTCTTCGTTGACTTCGAAGCCCGCGATGGCCTTGTTGGCGAGCAGGCGTGACACGTTCCCGAGAAGACGCGCGCTTTCGAGGATGTTGTAGGCAATCACCGGAAGCATCACGTTCAACTGGAAACTGCCGGACTGCCCGGCGATCGTGATCGTGGCGTCGTTGCCGATGACCTGCGCGCAGACCATCGCGGCGGCTTCGGGAATGACCGGATTGACCTTGCCGGGCATGATGCTGCTTCCGGGCTGCAGCGAGGGCAGCGCGATGTCGGCGACCCCGGCCTGCGGTCCGCTGTTCATCCAGCGCAGGTCGTTCGCGATCTTCATGACGGCCACGGCGCAGGCTTTGATTTGGCCGCTCAGCTCGACGATCGCGTCCTGGCTTGCCAGGCTCATGAAGTAGTTGCGGCTGCTGAGAAACGGCAGGCCGGTGAGCGCGGCAAGGCGCTTGGCGACGCGCGGACCGAACTCGGGATGCGCGTTCACCCCGGTGCCGATCGCCGTGCCGCCCAGCGCCAGCGCCGAGACTCGCGGCAGCGAAGAGCGGATGCGGGCGGCGGACTGATCCACCTGTGCGCTCCAGCCGCTCAGCTCTTGGCTGAGGCGAATCGGCAGGGCATCCATCAGGTGTGTGCGTCCGGTCTTGACAACCTCATCGAGTGTCTCCGCCTTGGCGTTGATCGTGTCCCGCAGGTGCTCCAGGCCGGGCAGCAGCGTTGCGGCCGATTCGAGATATGCACTGACGTGAATGGCGGTGGGGATCACGTCGTTGCTGCTTTGACTCATGTTGACGTGGTCGTTCGGATGGACCTTGCTGCCCAGTTTTTCCGTCGCCAGCGTCGCAATGACCTCGTTGGCGTTCATGTTCGTGCTGGTGCCCGAACCGGTTTGGAAGATATCGAGAGGGAATTGGTCGTCGTGGCGGCCGTTGGCGACTTCGTTCGCGGCGTCTTCAATGGCCCGCGCCATGTCGGCGGGCATCGACCCCAGGTCGTGGTTCACCGCCGCCGCCGAACCCTTGACGAGCCCGAGCGCGCGGAGGAAGGTGCGGGGGAAACGCAGGCTGCTGACGGGGAAATTGTTGACGGCGCGCTGCGTTTGCGCCGAGTAGAGGGCGTCTGCCGGAACTTGCACTTCGCCCATGCTGTCTTTTTCGATGCGGTAGGTGATGTCGTCCATAAGTTCTTATTATCGGGCTTCTCGGGTGCGATGCGATTTGGACGCGCAGCGACTCGATTTCAAGCACGCCGCCGCCCTCCCCGGCCTATTCCTCGGAAATTGTTGCCGGCAGCCTCTCCGTGCTAGATTGATCGCGATGAGCATTATGGTCACCGAGGTCTACGAAGCCCTCGTCAGTGCAGGTGCCGACGAGGACAAGGCCAAGGCCGCCGCTGCCGCCATCCCCGTCGGGGAAAGGATCGCCACCAAGCAGGACATCGGCGGCGTGAGCAAGGAAATAGCCGATGCGAAGGCCGAGTCGAAGCAGGACATCGCCGGCGTGAGGAAGGAAATAGCCGATGTGAAGGCCGAGTTGAAACAGGACATCGCCGAGTTGAAGCAGGACATCGCGGTCCTCAAGTTCGCGGTCTTCACTTTTGGCCCTGTCATCATCGGCCTTCTGATCAAGCTCGTCTTTTTTCCCTGACCTGCCGTTCTCATCACCTGACGGTCGAAGCACGCGATAAAGACCGCCATCACTTCTTTGCGCATGCTTGCCGTGCTCGATGCAGGTTCAATTACACCTCCGTGCCCAGCGGCTCGCGCCTCGGCATGACGGACCTCTCACGCCTGCCTGCAGCCGGCAGGCGCTTCGCCTCCCCGCTTGGTAAAAAAGCGATAGAGGATTTCTAATCACCCGAGCCGGGGTCTGTCTTGACGGGAGCCTCGGGTTTGGCGGTGGCCCAGGTGTCGCGGACGCGGGTGAAGCCGTCGAAGAAAGAGGCCCGAAGGTCATGGGGGGCCAGTGAGGCCATCCAGCGGGCGCTGTTGAGAACGACCGGTGCGATGCGCGACTTCGCGATCGCTTCCTGGGAACCCGTCAGCGGTGAGAACGCTATGACCCCCAGCACGATGGCGGTCGCCAGGATTAGGCCGCGCACCAGGCCGAAAGCTCCTCCGAGCAGGCGGTCGAACCATCGCAGCCCGGACCAGCGAAGGGCTGTCGCCAGTAGCCACGCGGTCATGCCGCCGGCGACCAGCGAGCCGATGACGATCGCGCCGAACGCGGCGAACGACGCCAGTGATTCGTCCCCGATAAAAGGTTCGAGATGGGGCGCGAGACCGGAGTACCACCACATGCCGCCGAAGATGCCGATGAGCAGCGCGATGATGCGGATCACTTCACGGCTGATGCCGTTCCAGAGAGCGCCGGCGAACGAGAACAGCAGGATGACCGCAAGCACAATGTCTAACCAGTTCATGGCTAGCTCCGAGGGAGTTGGTCGCGCCGCTTGCGGGAGGCGCCGCGCAGTTGATACCCCAGTATATCAATGACGCCGACAAGTCCCGGCTCCGCTCCCGTCAAGTGCGCTCGCGTTCGCGGCCGCTCTTCATCAAGCTCTCGGCAGAGAGTAGATCACACTTTTTTCAATCGGCCTGTCCGGTTTCCGTTTCTTGTACGTCGTTAATAAGTGATGGTGTATTTTCGCTAACCACTGGCGGTCACACGTTCCAACGCTTGCCGCTTGGACGCGGACAGTCTACAAGATCATCGGAACGAGAGATTCGGATATGAACCATTCCCCCGGCAGGATGAGTTGCATGGCGTCGATGGCGCTGCACGGCTCTGGGATTTTGTTTCTCCTGACATGTGTGCTGCTGTCGGAATCAGCTCAGGCCCAACGGATCGGTCCGCTGGTTCGGGACAACCAACAGCGGTCGAAGGCATTGTCGGCCGAGCGTGAGGAGGCGCTCCGGCCGCCCAGCCTGCAACTGAGCCTTCCGTCACCGGCCGAGGTTGCTCTCCCGCCGTTGGGTCCCGACGATCTTCAGCGTTTGCAGCCGCAACGCGGCCGGCCTCCCGTCATCGGCGTCCACCGCCGCTTGCCGCAGGGGGCGCTCAAGCTGAGCCTCTCCGCAGGAGGCGTCAAGTCGACCGCCGAGGGAGCGTGGCAGTCGACCGGGGACGGACGCCTCTGGCGCCTGAAGTTGACCTCTCCCAGCGCCCGCGCCATGCGCGTTCACTTTCGGGACTTCGCCATCGGGTCGGGCCGTCTCTGGCTCCATTCCGAGGACGGGCAGGCCGTCGGACCCTATGCCGGCTCGGGCCGGTACGGCGACGGAGACTTCTGGAGCGGCGTCGTCTTCGGCGACAGCCTGACGATCGAGTACCTTCCCGATCCGGCGGCGGGAGAGGCCGTACCGTTCCAGATCGTGGCCATCAGCCATATCTGGGGAGATGTTTTGAAAGACGGCGCGGAGGACGGCGGCCAATGGCCGAAGGCGGCCCGGGAGGGCTCGGACCGACCGGGAGGGTCCAAGCTGGTGCCCGGCCCCATCGGCCTTGCGGTGGGAACGCCGTCGAGGAAGGCGCGGCTGACAAAGTCGACAATGGCGGCAATCCAGTCGGTCAAGCGGTCTGCGTCCCTGCAACAGCCGCGCCCGAAGGCGGCAAGGCCGCTCACGTCCGGACGGCCTGTCACCTTCAGCCGGGGGCCGGTTGACTCCCCGACGCTGTTCCACGGGGATTTTTCATATCAGTTGGAAGTTCCCGATGACGCCACCCGAGTAACCTTCACGCTGGAATCCGATGCCGACGTGGCGCTGCTGGTCCGCTATGGCGAGGACAACGACATTCAGGACGGAATGCCTGTCTACGACTATGCCGCCGACGAGGTGTTCGAGGGCACCGAAGAGATTGAAATTGACCCCCAATCCGACCCGCCGCTTCAAGCCGGAACCTACTTCGTATCGGTAGGGGTCCTTGCTACGGGCGTCGAGGTCAACTGCACGCTCACGGCGGAAGTGGAACGCGAAGGAGGGACTCCGCCGCCGCCAAGCGGCCGCGCGCTCACACCCGGGCAGCCTGTCAGCTTCCAACGGGGGCCGGTCGACAACTCGACGCTCTTCGTGGGGCCTAACTCTTTTCTGTTGGAAGTTCCCGAGGATGCCACCAGCGTAACCTTCACTCTGGAATCCGATGCCGACGTGGAGTTGTTGGTGCGATTTGGAGAGGACAACGACGTTGAGGACGGGAGGCTTGCCACGGACCACCGGCACCGGAACCGCACGGGCAATGAACGGATTGTCATTACTTCCCAATCCGACCCGCCGCTTCGAGCCGGCACCTACTTCGTATCGATAGCAGTCTATGCTACGGGCGTCGTCGTCAATTGTACGCTCACGGCGGAAGTGGAACGCGAGGCTCCACCGCCGATCAGCGGCGGCACTCTCACACCCGGACAGCCCGCCGACTTCCGCCTGGGGCCGGTTGACTCCCCGACGCTCTTCACCGGGGGCCACTCGTTCCGGTTCGAGGCTCCCGAGAACGCCACCCGCATCACCTTCACGCTGGAATCCGTCGATCCCGATGTCGATGTGGATCTCTATGTCCGTTTCGGTGAGGACAACACCGTCCAGGATGGGAAACCGGTCTCTGACCACTTCTCCAGGGGCTTCACCGGCAATGAACGGATCGGCATCACCCGCCGCTCTGACCCGCCGCTTCAAGCCGGCACCTACTTCTTATCGATATTGGTCTTTGATGAGGGCGTCGTCGCCGAGGGCACGCTCACGGCGACGGTCGAGACGGACGCCGAGGACTGTCACCTTGACGCGACTTGCTACCCCGAATGGTCGAGTTCCTCAACGGGAGTCGCACTGATTGTCATTGAGTCGAATGGGAGCAGTTCCGCCTGCTCGGGCACGCTGCTGAACAACCGCCGGCAGGACAGCACGCCCTACTTTCTCACCGCCGCCCACTGCGTGCAAACCGATCAGGAAGCGCGGAGCGTGATCGCCTTCTGGTCATACCAGACACGAACCTGCAACGGAGACCATCCGGATTTGCGGAGCGTCCCGCGGACCGAGGGAGCGGGCCTGCTCTCGGTCTTGGGCGGCGCAGGTTATCCCGAGGGTGATATCACGCTGCTGCAACTCGAAGGCGATTTGCCGGACGGCACCGTGTTCCAGGGATGGGACGCGGCCCCCCAACCCGTCGACTCCCAGGTCACCGGCATTCATCATCCCGCGAGCGCTGATTGGGGCCGATTCAAGCGGATTTCCTTCGGGCAGATCATTTCCGAATCGGCCTATGGAACTTCCGACGATACCTACTTCAACGTCTCCTACCCCGTGGGACAAGGCTACACGGAGCCGGGCTCTTCCGGGTCCGCCGTCTTCAGCAACTCTGAAACCGTGGTAGGGGCGCTGAGCGGCGGAGACATTGTCGGGTATGCCTGCCCGACCGAGCCCGTTGTTGACTACTTCACGCACTTTTCGGCTCTTTATCCCCATATCCGGCCCTTCATCGACAGCACCTTGCCGGAGATCAGCGGCGGCGCGCTCGCGCCCAGGCAGCCCGCCACCTTCCGCCTGGGACCGGTCGACTCCCCGATGCTGTTCTCCGGAGATTCTTCCTTCCAGGTTGAGGTTCCCGAGGGCGCCTCTCGCGTAACCTTCACGCTGGAATCCGTCGATCCTGATGTCAACGTGGATTTGTATGTCCGCTATGGGGAGGACAACGCCGTTCAGGGCGGGAGCGTCGTCTCAGACTATTCCGCCACCGGACCCACGGGCAACGAGCGGATCGTCGTCACCCCGCAATCCGCCCCGCCGCTTCGAGCCGGCACCTATTACGTCTCGCTGATGCTCCGCACGACCCGCGCCGTCGCCGAGGTCACGCTTACGGCCCAGTTCGACGTTGCCCTGCCGGCGGGAGGCCGGATCTATTACTTCCCGCATCTTGCGGTGGGAGCGGGTTGGCAAACCACGCTCACCTATATCAACTACTCCGCTGAGGAGGTGAGCTGCCGGACCGATTTCCTTTCCGATCAGGGGATCCCGCTGATGGTCTCGTTTCCGTCACTGGGACCGGATGTCCGCCGGAGCGACGTGCTGCCGCCCGGGGGGTCGGTTCACGAGGAGACCGACGTGGGTTTGAGTGCTCCGCCGGCGGCCGGCTGGGCGCGGGCTGCGTGCTCGGGGCCGGTGAAGGCCAGCCTGCTGTTTCGTCAGTACGACAGTGAAGGCGTGCCCACGGGAGAAGCGGGGGTCAATGCGGCGGCGGTTGCGGCCAACCGCTTCGTCACTTTTGCTGAACAGGCGCCAGGCCAGGCGGGGACCGGAGTCGCCTACGCCAACCCTTCCGATACGGCGGCCGTGGTCACCTTTACGGCCAAGAACGAGGCAGGGCGGACGCTGGACAGCTTCGAACAGACCTTGATGCCCGGAGAGCATGGCGCGCAAAACATGGCGCGCCTGTTCGATCTCAGCAGCTTCACGGGATCGCTGGAAATCACCTCCACCAAACCCATCGTCAGTCTGTCGATCAATGCCGAAGCCGCTCCCGTGTTCTCCTCGTTGCCTCCGGGTGAAGTGGATCCTTCTGCTCAGGCGTCGACGACGTATTACTTCCCCCATCTTGCGGTGGGTGCGAGTTGGCAGACCACGCTCACCTATATCAACTACTCCCCGCAGCAGGTGAGCTGCCGGACCGACTTCTTTTCCGGTCAGGGGACTCCGTTGAGGGTCTCGTTTCCGTCACTCGGACCGGATGCCAGCCGCAGCGACGTGCTGCCGCCCGGCGGGTCGGTTCACGAGGAGACCGACGTGGGGTTGAGCGCTCCGCTCGTATCCGGCTGGGCGCGGGCCGACTGCACGGGGCCGGTGAAGGCCAGCCTGCTGTTTCGGCAGTACGACAGCGCAGGCGTGCCCACGGGAGAAGCGGGGGTCAATGCGGCGGCCGAACCGGCCCTCCGCTTCGTCACCTTTGCCGAACAGGCTCCAGGTCAGGCGGGGACCGGCGTGGCCTATGCCAACCCATCTGACCCGTCGACGGTGGTCGTCACCTTTATGGTCAAGGACGCGGCGGGACGAACACTGGACAGCTTCGATCAGACGCTGATGCCAAGAGGGCATGGCGCGCAAAACATGGCGGGCCTGTTCGATCTCAGCAGTTTCAGCGGATCGCTCGAAATCACCTCCAAGGAGCCCATCGTCAGTCTGTCGATCAATGCCGAAGCCGCTCCCGTTTTCTCCTCCTTGCCGCCGGGGGAAATCGTCGATCCCGCCGATATTCCAGACTAGATGCGCCCTGCGGCAAACGAAGCTGCGTTCAACGATCTCTTCGTTGCCAAACGTGTGCGGTCAGACAGCCCCAACATTGATTTCATCAGTCGGGGACGATTCAAGGAAACGAAGGAGCAGAGGCCGACCAGGGAAACTATATCCATCGCAACACGGGTCCGAATACCGGAACTCTCACTTTGAACCAAGACGAAGGCGCTCGTTGCACGTTTCGATTGACGTTCACAACGGCGACTTCGGGCAGGCTAGATGGAGAAAGGCCGTGATTCGTATCCCGATCGTGCCGCCGGTTTTGATGTGAGGGGAAAGTCCCCGCAGTGCTGCCGCCCGCCTACAGGTCTTCGTCGGTCAGGGTGTAGTAGGCCTCCAGGTATTTCTCGGAGGTCTTTTCAATGATGTCGGGGGGGAGTTCGGGACCGGGAGGCGTTTTGTCCCAGTCGACTGTTTCGAGATAGTCGCGGACGAACTGCTTGTCGTAGGAAGGCTGCGGCTTGCCGGCCTGGTAGAACTCCAGCGGCCAGTAGCGGGAGGAATCGGGCGTAAGCACTTCGTCGCCGAGAACGACCTCGCCGTCGAGCCCGCCGAATTCGAACTTCGTATCGGCAAGGACCAACCCGCAGGCGAGGGCGTGTTGGCTGGCACGGGAGTAGATGTCGAGGGTCAGGTCGCGGAGTTGCGCGCAGAGCTCCTCGCCGACGATCCCGGCGGCGCGCTCGAACGTGATGTTCTCGTCGTGACCGGTTTCGGCCTTGGTGGCGGGAGTGAAGATGGGTTCGGGAAGCAGTCCGTTCATGCGCAGGCCGGCGGACAGTTTGACGCCGCACACCTCGCCGGTTTGCTGGTACTCTTTCCAGCCCGAGCCGGAGATATAGCCGCGCGCGACGCATTCGATAGGCACCATGTCGAGCTTTTTGACGAGCATCGAGCGCCCGTCGAGTTGATCTTTATAGGTGCGCAGGTTCTCGGGGTATTCGTCGACGTCAGCCGTGACGAAGTGGGTGGGCACGACATCCTTGAGGAAGTCGAACCAGAACATCGAGAGCTTCGTCAGCACCTCGCCTTTGTGCGGGATGCCGTTCGGCAGCACGACGTCGAAGGCCGAGATGCGGTCGGTCGCGATGAAGAGAAGGTGTTCGCCGGCGTCATAAATATCGCGCACTTTGCCGCGCGCAATCGGCTGCACGCCTTCGAGGTTGGTTTCAAGAAGCGGGGTCGAGGAGGTAACGGGCATTCTTTCTCAGGGGGAACAGAGGGAAACAGCTTGCAGGCTTGCTGCAACAGAGTCCGATGATGGTAACACGGAGTGGGACGAACGCGCCTCCAGGCGGCGCGTGTGCTGTCGGAATCCATGCCGCGGCGTGTGGGGATGAGTGGCGGCGGTTTTGTGTTCCAGAACATACCCGCAGTCGTTTGTATTGGTTCGAAGTGACGTGCCAGGCGAGTCGAACCCCAGTAAGGTCCCGCCGGCGCCGCTCTCGCTTTTCCCGGCAACAGGGTCCGGATGTGCCGAGACAACCCGGAGCTGCGAGGCAGTACCAGGAGTCTGAGTCAGCGGCGGAGCAACGGTCGCGAACCGCCGTCCGAATGCCCACTTGGCGCACATTCTCGATGCGTTTCGGAGACGCCGAAGTTTAGCCACAGGCCGTCTGGACAGGTGTTCGGGATTTGATATAGTAGTACGGTCTGTAGAAAGCCTAGTGGCTGAAAACCCCTGTTTTGCGGGCCAGGTTTCAGCGAAGGAAGGTGTCTGGTGAGTTCGAATAAGACCATGGTGGGTCCCAAGGAAACTCAGCAGCCCAACGGTTTTTCACGACGCTCTTTTATCCAGGGCGTGAGCGTGGGAAGCGGGGCGGCTGGGGCGCTCCTTGCGACGCCGGAAGCCAAAGCGGCCGGTGGTGATGTCGTCGGTCCGGGCGCGGTGTCGATGACTCTCAGGATCAACGGAAGGAATCACTCTCTGGAGGCGGAGCCGCGGGTCACGCTGCTCGATGCTCTGCGCGACCGTCTCGACATGACCGGCGCGAAGAAAGTTTGCGACCGGGCGACCTGCGGCGCATGCACCGTGATGGTGGACGGGCAGGCCGTCTACGCTTGCACGATGCTCGCGATCGAAGCGGAAGGCCGCGAAATCCGGACCATCGAAAGCCTGTCGGCCAACGATCCGGTGCCCCGGAACTTCGTCAAGCACGATGCCCAGCAGTGCGGGTTCTGCACGCCCGGCTTCGTGATGGCATGCCAGTCGTTTCTCGAGAATAATCCCAACCCCTCGCAAGCGGATGTGGAAGCTGGTTTGAGCGGCAACATCTGCCGCTGCGGCACCTACGTTGGAGTGCGCTTGGCCGCTCTCGACGCTGCGAAGGAAGTGAAAGGAGGGCGTCGTCGTGGCTACTAAATATGATTGGCCCAGCGCCGCGGACCGTAGCGTCATTGGCAGAAGTGTTAGCCGGCTGGACGGCGCCGAAAAAGCGACGGGACGCGCCAAGTACGCCTATGACCGCAATCCGGAAGGGTTGCTCGTGGGCCGGCTCGTAACGTCTCCTCACGCCAACGCCCGCATCACGAGGATCGATGCGAGCGGCGCGGAGCGCCTGAAAGGCGTCCGCGGAGTGGTCTTGATCAAGGACATCGGTGACGAAGTGCAGTGGACCGGTGCGGAGATCGCGGCGGTCGCGGCCGACAGCGAAGAGATTGCGCGCGACGCCGTAAGGAAGTTCAAGGTCGAGTATGAAGTGCTGTCGCACCTCGTCAAGGAAGAGGACGTCGAGAAGGCCGGCAACCGCGTCGTCCCCGGTCAGGAGAATACCGAAGGCGACCCGGCCAAGGCGCTTCAGGAAGCCGACGTTACGCACGAGGGCTACTACGGCGCGGCGACGATTACGCACTGCTGCATGGAGCCCCATGGCAACACGGTTCACTGGAAGGGCGAAAAGGACATCACCGTCTGGGCCTCGACGCAGGCCGTGGGCCGTATCGGGGCGGACTTGGCGAAGAACCTGGCGGCGGACTCTTCGTTGCCCAAGGTCAGCCCGAGCGACATCCGAGTGATCACTCCGGTGATGGGCGGCGGCTTCGGATCGAAGTTCAATATCGATTCGTGGGGGGTCGCCGCGGCGAAGCTGTCGCGGATGACAGGCCGGCCGGTGAAGATCATGCTCGACCGCGACGAAGAGCTGCAAATGGCGGGAGCGCGGCCTTCCTATTTCGGCAATGTCAAGGTGGGCGCCAAGAAGGACGGCACGCTGACCGTTTTCGAAGTCGAAAGCTGGGCGACGAGCGGTGTCGGCCGGGGCGGCAACCCCGCTCTGCCGTACGTCATCGAGCCGCCGAACCAGCGGGTTCGCCACGTGAACGTTGCGACGAACACCGGTCCGGCCCGCGCCTGGCGGGCGCCGCGGCATCCGCAATGCGCGGTGATCACGCACTGCGCGTTGACCGACCTGGCTCACAAGTTGGACATGGACCCGGTCGACTTCTTCAAGAAGAACGCCGATCTGACGGCGCGTCCGGATGTCTATCGCACCGAGATCGATAAAGCCGCCGAGCTGATCGACTGGAAGGAAAAGTACCACAAACCGGGCGAAGGCTCCGGGCATGTCCGCAGTGGTTTGGGGCTGTCGATCCATACGTGGGGCGGGCGTCCGCACGACAGCCAGTGCCGGGTGGTCATCGAACCGGACGGCGCGGCTTCCGCGGAAATCGGCAGTCAGGATATCGGTACGGGAACCCTGACCGTGATCGCGATGGTGTTGGCCGAGACGCTCGGTCTGCCGGTTTCGCGCGTCAACGTGAAGATGGGCGACAGCAGCTTGCCGCCCTCCGGCGCGTCCGGAGGCAGCACGACCGTGGGCGGCGTTTCCTCGTCCACGCGGCGGGCAGCGGTGAACGCTCTGGAAAAACTGAAGGAAAAGGTCGCCGGCGACTTGGGCGCCTCATCCGCGGATGAGATCGAGGCCAAGGACGGCTACCTCCGATTGAAGGAGAATCCGAAGAAGCGGATCGCATGGACGGCCGCCTGCCGAAAGCTCAGTACGGAGACGATCTCCGAGATGGGCAATCAGCCGGACCGCGACGGCGGCAAGCTCGCGGATTCCGGCGTCGGCGGCGTTCAGATGGCGGATGTCTCGGTCGACATGGAGACCGGCATCGTCACGATGAACAAGATGGTCGCCGTGCAGGACTGCGGCTTGATCATCGATTTGAAGCTGGCGGAGAGCCAGGTGTACGGTTCGCTGATCATGGGAATTTGCTCGGCTCTTTGGGAAGAGCGGGTGTATGACCAGATGAGCGGCATCTACCTGAATGCCGACATGGAGTTCTACAAGTTGGCGGGCATCGGCGACATCGGCGAACTGGTCGTCCACATGATGACGGGAGTCTACGACGACCGCGGCGTCATCGGGCTGGGCGAGCCGCCGGCGATCTCACCCATGGCGGCGATTTCGAACGCCGTGTTCAATGCCATCGGCGCGCGTGTGCCGACGGTGCCGGTCACGCCGGACAAGGTTCTGGCGGCCCTTGAGAAGAAAGGGGGAATGGCGTAATGGAAGCCTTCGAATATGCAGCTCCCAACTCCGTCAAAGAGGCGGTCGGTCTGCTTTCCTCGAATTGGGGGGAGGCGGATGTCCTTGCGGGCGGCACCGACTTGCTCAGTCTGTTGAAAGAGGGTGTCCACACGCCGAAGCGCGTCGTAAGCCTCAAGAACGTCTCCGGGTTGAAGGGTGTGAGCGCCTCGCGGATCGGCGCGACCGCTACCATCGCCGAATTGCTGGGTAACAGCAGTGTGCCCGCGGCGGTTCGTCAAGCTGCGGAGGGTATTACGAGTCCGCAGATGCGAGCGATGGGCACCGTCGGCGGCGAACTGCTGCAGCGGCCGCGCTGCTGGTATTTCCGCAACGGTTACGGCTTGCTGGGCAAAGACGCCAAGGGCAAGTCCCTGGCGCCGAACGGCGAGAACCAGTACCATGCCATCCTCGGCAACAAGGGACCGGCGTACTTCGTCAGCGCGTCGAGCCTGGCCCCGGCGCTGATCGCCCTCGAAGCGACGGTCACCGTGACGGGCCCGGACGGCGAAGACGAAATGCCGCTGGAGAAGCTGTTCCAGACGCCGTCGAGCGACAGCCAGAGGGAAAACACCTTGCAGCCGAATCAGGTGTTGACCGGCATCAATCTTCCCGGCGGTGGAGCGAGGAGCGCGACCTATGAAGTGCGTCAGCGGCAGTTGATGGACTGGCCGTTGGCGTCCGCTTCGGTTGCTCTGAAGATGAGCGGCGATACGGTCGAAAGCGCCCGCGTCGTATTGGGTCACGTGGCCCCTACTCCCTGGCGGTCGTCCGATGCCGAGCGCGCCCTGGCGGGCAAGGCGGTTTCGGAAGACACGGCGATGGCGGCGGCCAAAGCGGCGCTCTCCGCGGCAACGCCTCTGAGTCGCAACAAGCACAAGGTGCAGTTGGCGCGAGTCGCCGTCAAGCGCGCGATTCTGCAAGCCGCTGGTTAACGAAGAGGTATAGGGGCGTGGTTTGAGCTGCGCCCCTTCCACTCATGCAAGTAGCACCGCCATTCAAGGTGATGGGCGCCCGTTGCGATTCTCTGCGGTGGAAGGGAATGTTCATCGCCACCGAGGAAGAGAAGAATCCCGAGGATGCGGACGGCAGCAACTTCTGGTGTGTCTACACCCAGAATTGCGTCGGTCCGGACGGCGGCGCCGTGAGCCTGCAGACCTGTACGGCGTCACGATCCTGCTACGACCCTTTGTAAATGTTTACCGCAATCCCGCGGCGCCTATAGTAAACTGATGATCGAATCTTGAATCAGCTAGTACGGACGAGGTTCATAAGGAGGACCACCATGAAAGGCTTTCGTTTTGCGAGCTTGATTGTTCTGTCGTTGATCGTAGCGGCAACGGCCGGCGCGGCCGACATTCGGGGCACCTATGTGGAAGCCCGGAACGCGGAAGTATACACGTCGCACTGCTTCGCCAACTCCGAGTTGGGACTCGTCGGCGAGTTGGCGGTGATGACTTGGCGGATCGACGAAGGAAGCTGGCACAACGTCGCTCTCGACGGGCTTGGCGTGGCGGCCGTCGTCAAGGCGAGCGGGACGCTGGGTGACCCCTTCAACAACCCGTATCCGGCCAAGGCCGTGTTGATTTTCGACGAGCAGGCCTCCGACGCGCAGCGCTCGGCTCTGGAGAGCTTCGCCAGGGCGATGGGCGGTGATCTGGTCGAGACGGTGACAAACCGCACGGAGGCGCCGATCTCGATGAGCTTCGAAGGCGGCATGCATTCCAAGCGGGCCACCGTGGAAGTCGGCGACCTGATCAAGGTCCGGACGCGCCCGATCCGCGAGAGCGACTCGCTCTGCCACCTCGACGACCTCTATTTCACGCCGCTCGTCAGCCTCGACCATGCGATGCCCGCCTTCGGCATTCAGACGCGCTTCGACGGCGAAGGGCTCGGTGTTCGCTTTGACGAGCGGAACCGCAGCAACGCCTACATCGGCACGTTCGAGATGAGCGAGACTGTCAGCGACTAAGCACCATCGAACCAACTGCAAGAAGGGTTATGTTTCTGTGACAAGGGGGCCGCTGTGCGGCTCCCTGTTGCTTTTGAGGCTTCACACGCAGTTACGCTCGAAGGTAACCTGTGTAATGTTGCGCACGTAGGTTGGGAGAGAGGAGATTTTCACATGAGAACGAACGCCCTGCGGCCCATTCATATCGGATTGGCCCTTCTGATCGCCATTCCGGCGCTGGCGGCGGACTTCTCCGTCGAGCAGGCCGGCGCGCCTCCGGCGGACGGAGTGCCGGAGGCCGTCACGACCATGCTGCATGGCGAAGGCGTGCGCGTGAAGGACCCTGACGGCAAGGTCGTCGCCGAATTCTGGGGCCGGAAATCGGCGTTCGAAGGCGATCCAGCCTCAGGTTTCGGCATTCGGTTTACTACGATTCCGGAAGGCGCACTCGTGGGACTCGTTCAATTCCCCGACAAAGGCTCCGACTATCGCGAGCAGCACATTCCCCCCGGTATCTATACCCTGCGTTACGGGCTGCACCCCGAAGACGGCGACCACATGGGCGTTGCGCCCAGCAGGGATTTCGTACTGTTGACCCCGGCGGCAGCCGATACCGAGGCGAGCAGGAACTACGGGTTCGACGACTTGGTCGAGTTGAGCTACAAGGTCGGAAATTCGCACCCGACCGTTGCCCGGGCCGAGATGGCTGATGGCGACGGCAGCCCGAATATCTGGCAGAACGACCTGGAGCATTGGGTGGTCGACCTGAAGATGGTGGGAGAGCCGATCGGCATCGTCGTATATGGTCACGCGGACGAGTAGAACCTTCTCCGCACGGGCAGCCGCTGTTTTGCTCTTCAACTCCCGTTGAGTTGACAAAGACGGCGGGCAGCCACGATTCTTAGAAGTTACCACTCGTTGGAACCGCTCCTTCGCGGTCCTCGCCCGGAGAAGGAAATGTCACGGAATCGTTTTTGGATAGCCACTCTTGCGCTCTTTGCAGTCTGCTCGGCCGCACTGATTTCATGCGGTGTAGAACCCGAGGCTCCGATCTCATCGATGCCGGTTGGCGAAACGATAACCATCGCGGTTCCTCTGGGACTGCCGCCGGTTCCGGTGCCCGCTGACAACCCTCCGACCGTGGAGACCATCGCGCTGGGACGCCGGCTCTATTTCGACAAGCGCCTTTCCGTTGACGACTCGATCTCGTGTGCATCCTGCCATCGGCACGATGCCGGATTCGCGGACCCGGATCAGTTTTCGAACGGCGTTGGCGGCAAGAAGGGCGGCCGGCAGGCGCCGACGGTAATCAACGCGGCGTATTTCACGACACAGTTCTGGGATGGCCGTTCGCCGAGCCTCGAGAACCAGGCCGAGGGGCCTGTCCAGAACCCGGTCGAGATGGCGAACACACTTGAGGCTGTAGAGAAGCAACTCGCCGAGGATGCCAGTTACGTCGAGGATTTCGAAAAGGCCTTCGGGTCAGGCGACATCACCTACGAGCGCATCGGGAAAGCCATCGCCAGCTTCGAGCGTACCGTCTTGAGCGGCAACTCACCGTTTGACCGTTACCTGTACGGCGGTGACGAGGATGCTCTCAGCGAGTCGGCCAAGCGGGGGTTGGAAGTGTTTCGCGATCCAGCGAAGGGCAATTGCGAAGTCTGCCATGCGATGGAAGAGGAGTATGCGCTCTTCACCGACGACAAGTTCCATAATCTGGGCGTCGGCGCCAACCTGGACGGGACGTTGCAGGACGTTGGCCGTTACAAAGAGACGGAAAACGACGCTGATCGTGGCGCGTTCAAGACTCCCGGCCTGCGGAATATCACCGAAACCGCGCCCTACATGCATGACGGCAGCTTGAAGACGCTGAAGGAAGTGATCGACTTCTACATCGGCGCCGGCAACTCGAATGAATGGCTCGACAAGGATCTCAAGGAACTCGACCACCTCACAGGACAGGAACGCGTGGACTTGGAAGAGTTCTTGAAGTCGCTCACCGCCGAGATGCCGGCGGACACGGGACCTCCCACGGACTAACGCCAGGGATCGACCCGGTTTTTTTCATCAGCGTAGAAGGTTTCCCAATCTTCGCCGGCGCGGCCGTTCAGGTCCCACTCCACATGGCCACCCTTGATCGTCAACTCGGCGGTCAGGAGTTTGTTGCCTTTGAGCGTGATGCGCCGGACGTCGAGAAAACCGAAGTCCCCCTCCTCGAGCCGCAGCACGGTCACGTCGGCGATGGCGCCTTCGCTGAGGTGGCCGAGTTCGGTGCGCTTGATGACCTCGGCTGGTTTCCAGGTCGACATGCGGATGACCTCCTCGAGCGATGAGCCGAGATTGAGGACCTTCGACATGACGTTGGTCATGTCCTTCATGCCGGCATTCATGCTGCCGGTGTGGAGATCGGTCGAGATGATGTCGGGCGGGAAGCCCTGCTCGTAAGCGGGAACGGCCACGCGCCAGGTGAAGCTGCCGCCTCCATGGCCGATGTCGAATATGATGCCGCGCTCGCGGCCCTGGAACATCGACGGATTGATCTTGCCCTCATCGGTCAGCTCAACACGCAACCCCGAGTACATGTGCGTATAGATGTCGCCGGGGCGGAGCTTTTCGAGGTAGAGTTCCCCGATCGGACGTTCCTTGGGATGGTTGGCTCCGAAGTCGACCATGACCGGAATATCCGCGAGGCCGGCCGCCTCGACGGCTCGCTCGACGGAAACCCATTCGGGCCCGGAATAGTGCGCGGTCTTGACGCCTACGATGATGTCGGGGTATTTCTTGGCCATCGCGGCGATTTTTTCGGGCTCCATGTCTTCGGGGTTGTCCTCGCCTTCAGGTCCCATACCGCCCCCGGCGACGTTCAGCATGACCAGCACTCGCGTCCTGGAGCGGTCGATGACGCGGTCCTTGAAGTCCTCGAAGTTGCGATGCCCGGAGCTGCCGACATCGACGAGCGTCGTGCAGCCGGATCGAAAGCTGAAGTGATCGGGGTAGACACTGCTGTCTCCGGTAAGCACGCGGGGGATTCCGGTTCCGGCGTAGACGTGAGCGTGCAGATCGATCAGGCCGGGTGTGACGTACAGGCCGCTGACATCGACGACCTTTCCGGCGCGGTCCTCGGGCAGGCTTTCGCGGACGGCGACGATCTTTCCCTCATCAATCGCGACATCCATCGGGGCGCTGATCTCGTTCTTGGGATCGATGACGTGCCCTCCCTTGAGAAGCATGCCGTACGACTCGGGTAGAGCCTCGCCACATCCGTAGCCGGCTAGCAGGGCGACCACAGTAAGGAGGCAAACGCAGGCTTGTTTCTTCATGGGGTTGAACATCCTTCCGTAATGCGTTGCGGTGGATCGGATATCGCTACATCAAGCCGTAAGCCTCGCGATAATCGGTGGCGGTTCGGCCGTTGAGGTCCCAGGCGACTTGGCCGTCGCGGATCGTCATTTCGCAGACCAGCAGCTTCGTGGCCATGAGACGGGCTCTCTGGGCGTCGACGAGGCCGAAACGGCCGTGATCAAGCCGCAGGACGGCGATATCGGCGACGGCTCCTTCGCTGAGGTGGCCGAGCCCGCTGCGTTTCATTTGTTGCGCCGGGTTCCAGGTGGACATCTTGATTACGTCATAAAGCGGCACGCCCTGGCTGAGGATCTTCGACATGACATTGGTCATGTCCTTCATGCCGGCGTTCATGCTTCCGATGTGCAGGTCGGTCGAGATCGAGTCGGGCCAAAAGCCTTGACGGATCGCGGGGACGGCGTTTTTCCATGAGAAGCTGCCGCCGCCGTGGCCCACATCGAACTTGACGCCGCGCTTGCGTGCCTGAGCGAGGTAAGGCAGCAGCTTGTGCTTGTCGTCCACGTACGGCACTTGTCGTTTGTACCCGTGCGTGTAGATGTCACCGGGCCGCAGGTGGTCGAGAACGAGTTCCTGGAAGGGTCGGGCTTCATGAAACGTACCGAAGTCGATCATGACGGGCAGGTCGGTCAGTTTGCCGGCCTCGACGGCTTTGTCGACGGAGGTCCACTCGGGCCCGTGGAAGTGCGCCGATTTGATGCCCACGATGGTGTCGGGGTATTCCTTAGCTCGTTTCGCGGTGGCTTTGGGGTCCATGTCAGACGTATCCTGCTCGATATTGTTGCGGCCGGCCATGCCCTTTCCCACGATGTTGAGCAGCGCGAGGACGCGGGTCTTCGAAATGTCGATGACACGGTTCTTGAAGTCAGGGAAGTTGGTCCAACCCGAGCTGCCCGCATCGACGACCGTGGTCACGCCGCTGCGGAAGGTAAAACCGTCGGGGTAGACACTCCGGTCGCCGGTGTAGGAATTCTTGTTCCCCGTACCGGTATAGACGTGAACGTGGATGTCAACGAGCCCCGGCGTCACGTAGAAACCGGAGACGTCAACGGTCATCTTGGCATCCGTGGGGGATATGCTTTCAGCGACACGGGCAATCTTGTTTCCCGAGACGGCTACGTCCATCGGGGCGTTGATGCCGTTGCGAGGGTCGATGACGTTGCCGCCCTTCAGCAACAGGTCGTATGTCTGGGACATCAGCGAACACGGGATCAGCAGGAGTCCGATCAAGAGCGTGGAAAGTTTCATGCGTGCATCCTTTCTGTCTATCAGTGCCTATCGTGTCGGCGTGTCGCCGGTGCATTGACGGTTACGGACGGCGGCCTCGCCTGCGTTGCCTGCTTCGGTAGAAGTCCGTCCAGTCCAGGCTGGCGCGGGCATTGACGTCCCAGGCGATGCGGCCACCGTAGATGGTCATCTCGGCGGCGATTTTCTTGTCGCCCTCCAAGCGGCCGTTGCGCACGTCGAGAAAACCAAACTCGCCCCGGTCGACGCGCAGTACGGCGACGTCGGCAGGAGCTCCGACGCTGAGATGTCCGAATTCGAGCCGCTTGATCTGTTGCGCGGGATTCCAGGTCGACATCTTGACTACGTCGTAAAGCGAGATACCCCGGTTGAGGATCTTCGACATCACGTTGGTCATGTCTTTCATGCCGCGATTCATGCTGCCGATGTGGAGGTCGGTCGAGATCGAGTCGGGAACCCAGCCCTGATCGATGGCCGGAACGGCCTGCTTCCAGAGGAAGCTGCCGCCGCCATGGCCCACGTCGAACTTGACGCCGCGCTTGCGGGCCTCGTGAAGATAGGGGCGCAGCTTGCCGTTCGCGTCGAGCATGGGAACGCGGCCCAGATACATGTGGGTATACATGTCACCGGGGCGAAGGCGCTTGGTGACGAGTTCCTCGAAGGGCCGCTCGTCGGTGAATGTACCGAAGTCGACCATGACGGGAATGTTCGCCAACCTGCCGGCTTCGACGGCGCGGTCGACTGCGATCCAATCCGGCGCACTGTAATGGGCGGTTTTTATCCCGACGATCGTGTCGGGATATTTCCCGGCCATCTCGGCGGTCGCTTTGGCGTCCATGTCGTCGGTGTTCTGCTCGATCTCACCGCCCCCCATACCTTTGCCGACGATATTCAGCATGGCGAGAATTCGCGTCCGCTGACGGTCGATGATTCGGTCCTTGAAGTCCTCGAAATTGCGCCATCCCGAGCTGCCCACGTCGACGACCGTCGTCACGCCGCTGCGGGAGCAGTGGCCGTCTGGATAAACGCTGTTGTCTCCTGAATAGGCGCCGCGCATCCCCGTGCCGGCGTAGACGTGGACGTGGATGTCGACCAGGCCTGGCGTCACGTAGAAGCCGGAGACATCGATGCTCCGGCGGGCTTCGACGGGATCGATCGCAGGAGCAACCCGTGCGACTTTTCCGTTTTTCATGGCGACGTCCATCGTTGTGTTCAGGTGGTTCTTTGGATCGATAACGTGGCCGCCTTTGAGGAGCAGATCGTAAGGGGCGTCTGCATGGAGAGCGCCGGTGGCGATCATGAGCGCGATGATGAAGTGTATGGGTTTCATGGTGATGTCTCCCGCTTTGTCGTCTGTCCTATCGCCGTGGGCGTCGCCGCTCCCTCACATCCTTCCAGTGGACGCCGGCTCGTCCGTTCAAGTCCCACCGGACCTCTCCTTCTCGTAAGGTCAACTCGCATTCGAGCAGCTTGTTTCCCGTGAGGCGGGCTCCCCGCGAATCGGCGAACCCGTAGACGCCGCGCTCATCACGGAAGACGGCCACATCGGCCACGGCGCCTTCGCTCAGGTGTCCGAGGTCGGTTCGCTTGATTTGATGGGCGGGGTTGCTGGTGGACATTTTGATGACGTCGTAGAGCGGAACATCGAGGTTGTAGATCTTCGAGACGGTGCGGATCATCGTCTGCATGCCGCGGTTCATGCTGCCGATGTGCAGATCGGTGGAAATGGAGTCGGGCGGAAAGCCTTGTCGCAACGCTGCTACCGCGACGTTCCAGCGGAAGCTGCCGCCTCCATGGCCGATGTCGAAGTAGACGCCGCGCTGGCGGCCCGCGAACATGCCCGGGTTGATCTTGCCGGATTCGGAGATCAACTCATCTCGGTTGCCGGAGAAGCAATGCGTGTAGATGTCGCCCGGCCGTAGTTTCTTGGTCAGCAGATCGGCGAGGGGGCGCGTTTCGGGATGATTGCTTCCGAAGTCGATCATGACAGGAATATCCGCCAACCGGCCTGCTTCAACGGCGCGCTCGACGGAAGTCCAATCGGGGTGTCGATAGTGTGCGCTCTTGACCCCAACGATCATATCCGGATATTTTTTCGCCATCCTGGCCGTCGCCTCGGGGTCCATCTCTCGGATGTCATGCTCTTCATCGCCGCTGGTCATGCCTGCGCTGATGATATTGAGCATCGCGAGAACGCGCGTCTGGGAGCGGTCGATGACGCGGTCCTTGAAATCCTCGAACTGTTCCCAGCCGGAACTGCCGACGTCGACGACGGTGGTGACGCCCGAGCGCAAGGTAAAACCGTCCGGGTAGACGCTGTTGTCGCCGTTGTAGCCGCGCCGCGCGCCGGTGCCGGCGTAGACATGCACGTGGATATCGACCAGACCGGGGGTTACGTAGAGCCCGGAGACATCGACGACTTTCTCGGCCGCGGATTCGGGGATGTTGACGGCGACCCGGGCGATTTTCCCATCCTTGATGCCAACGTCCTGGGCGGAGTTGATTTCGTTGAGAGGGTCGATTACGTGACCACCCTTGAGCAGCATGTCGAACTGGGCTTGTGCAAGGGTGGGTCCCGCCAACAACAAAGCGACTGCCAGGGTCAGGGTTTTCATTTGCGATACGCCTCCAAGTAGCTTCGGTGTGCGCCGATCGAGTGAACCTACCGGCCGCTCGTCTGAACCTCTTCCCACGGCGTGCCGGCGCGCCCGTTGAGATCCCACATGACTTTGCCGTCACGCAGCGTAAGTTCACAGGTGAGCAGTTGATCGCCCTCATAGCGTGCGTTCCTGATGTCAAGGAACCCGAATTTCCCGTTGTCCAGGCGAAAGACGGCAACGTCCGCGACGGCGCCGATGCTGAGGTGTCCCAGCTCAGTGCGCTTGATCTGCTTCGCTGGTTCCCAGGTGGACTTGCGCACCACATCCTTGAGCGGCAGGCCGAGCGCCAGGAACTTCGACATGACATTGGTCATGTTCTTCATGCCGCCGTTCATGCTGCGGAAGTGCAGGTCGGTAGAGATGGAATCGGCGATGAAGCCGTTTTTCACGGACGGCACGGCCTGGAACCACCAGAAGCTGCCTGCGCCGTGGCCCACATCGAACTTGACTCCCCGTTTCTGTGCTTCAAAGAGATAAGGGCGAGGTTTGCCTTGCTCATCGAGCAGGGGCACCCGGCCGAGATAAGTATGCGTATACATGTCGCCGGGCCGCAGTTTCTTCGTCACGAGTTCTTCAAAGGGTCGCTCCTTGAGAAAAGAGCCGAAATCGACCATAACCGGGATGTCGGCCTTCGTGCCCGCTTCAACCGCGCGCTCAACGGGAATCCATTCCGTGCTTCTGTAGTGAGCAGTTTTCACGCCGACGATGGTTTCGGGGTATTGCATGGCCATCTTGGCGGTGGCAGCGGCATCCATGTCGTCGAGATTCTGCTCGATCGGGTCTCCGCCCATGCCTCTGCCGACAATATTGAGCATGGCGAGGACTCGGGTGCGGGCGCGGTCGATGACACGTTGCTTGAAGTCGGGGAAGTTGCGCCATCCGGAACTGCCGACATCCACCATCGTGGTTACGCCTGAGCGGAACGAGAAGCCGTCAGGATAGACGCTGTTGTCGCCGGAAAAAGCATTCTTCATGCCCGTGCCGGCGTAGACATGCACGTGGATATCGACCAGCCCGGGCGTGACGTACAGGCCGCTGATGTCAACCACCTTCGCGGCTCGGGAAGGATCGATGCTGTCGGCGACCTCTGCGATACGGCCTTCCTGGATAGCGACATCCTTCGCCTCATCGATCTCGTTCTTGGCGTCGACCAGGTGACCGCCCTTGAGCAGCAGGTCATATTGAGCGAAGAGCGAGCCTGTCAGCAGGCAGACAAGGAACAATGGCCGCAACAGAAGATTCGTCATATTGCTTCAACTCCCTCGTGGTGGAGCCTCATGATCGCAACCTGACCGACAGCAACGTATACCATTCTCGAAGTTTGCGGGACGGAGCAGGTATGTATAATGAGACGCTTGATCGGGGCACCTTGCACCTGCACACACCTTCCCGGCGGACCCCAACATCCACCTCAAACCGGAGCCTTCATGGACTTCCAGAAGATACTCCTACGCCGCGTCGGCAAAGCGATTCACGACTATAACATGATCCGCGAGGGGGACCGGGTCGCGATCGGAGTTTCGGGTGGGAAGGATTCCCTGGCTCTGCTGGACGCCCTGTTGTCATTACGCAAGAGATCTCCGGTTCGCTATAGTCTGCAGGCGTTCACCGTCGAGCAGGGCAAGTTCGTGAGGCCCATTGCGCCGCTCGGCGAGCACATGAAGGCGAGGGGCGTGCCGTGGACCTACTATCGGGACGAACCGTCCTTCCGTCTTCTCGAAGAGCAGCCGGAGCATGGGTGCGACATCTGCAGCCGCTATCGGCGGCGGGCTGTCTATGACATCGCGTCGCAATTGGGCGCCAATGTCGTTGCGCTGGGCCATACGCAAGACGATTTTTGTGAGGCGCTGCTTCGCAACACGCTTTACACGGGTCGTCTGAGTGCTCTGCCGGCGCTGACGAATTCTCGTTCGGGTGATTTTCGGCTTATCCGCCCTCTCGTGTATGTCTCCGAGGAAGTCACGCAGGGCTACGCCGAGCGGCAGTCCATACCAGTCACGCCGTGCGTGTGCTCCCACAAGACGGGCACCGTGCGCGAAAGGCTGCGCGGCTTCCTCACGGAGACGAAGAAGGAGACCCCGCACGTTCTCGAGAACATTCTTTCCGCCATGCAGCGCATTGACACTCCCCGGCTGCTCGACCGCCGTTTCCTCGATGACAACACCGATAGATTCGAGGCAATCCCCACCTCCGATCCATTGCCGGTTTTGGTTGAAGAAACCCTGTAAGTTTTTGTTTAATTTTTGTTTAAAATCGGTTTGTGACACCTGCCGGATCAGTTTCCCTTCCTTTGGTCTTTGTCAAAATACTAGGACCTTATGACTGCTTCGCCCTCGGCAGAGAGTTCTCTCCACCCCGCCTTGAGGGTGTTGGTGGTTGTCTTGTTGCTGTTTCTTTTCTTGACGGGCGTCAAGGGACTTGGCGACGGATTCAAACTACTCGGTCAAGACCTGTTGGATTCGTTCTTTCGAGCCACCGAAAACCCTTTCGTGGCCTTGATGATCGGGATCCTCGCGACGACGCTGGTGCAGAGTTCCTCGGTCTCGACATCGATGATCGTGGGTCTGGTCGCCGCGCCGGAGAACCCGCTGCCCATCGAGAACGCCATCCCGATGGTTATGGGAACGAACATCGGAACGACGGTCACGAATACCGTAGTTTCACTCGCCCATATGACCAGGCGCGACGAGTTTCAACGAGCCTTTGCGGTCGCGACCTGCCATGACTTTTTCAACTTCCTGACTGTCGCGGTGCTGCTCCCGTTGGAACTGGCGACGGGGCTTGGCCGCCGGGTCGCCACGGCCCTATCCGGTCTCGTGTCAGGAATGGGCGGAGTGGACTACGACAGCCCTTTAAAGGGGGCGATCAGCGCGGGCATTGCCCCGTTGCACTGGCTGGCCGAAGCACTCGTGGAGAGCGGATCGTCGAGAGGCGCGTTCATTGCCATCGGCAGCGCGTTAGTGATCATATCCGCGCTGGTGTTGCTGGTACGGGTGATGCGCGCCGCGATGCAATCCCAAATCGAGTCGAACGTAACCCGTTTCCTCGGCCGTCATGCACTGGTGGCGATTCTCTTCGGCGCGGTCGCCACGGTGATGGTTCAATCGAGCTCGATCACGACGTCGCTGCTGGTGCCGCTCGCCGGTGCGGGCCTGATAACCCTGAATCAGGCATTCCCGGTCACGCTGGGAGCGAATGTCGGCACGACGGTAACGGCTCTGCTGGCCTCGATGGCGGTTTCAGGCGCCAATGCCCAGGCCGGTATCATCATCGCTCTCGTGCATTTGCTGTTCAACGTCACTGGCATGGTGATGATCTACCCGATCCCTGCTGTTCGTGAGATTCCTCTGCGGCTGGCTCGCTGGTTCGCCGGCGTTGCCCGTCAGTCGCGGGGCTGGGCGGTGGTGTACATCGTTGTCCTGTTCTACGGGCTGCCGTCCCTGTTCGCGTTTCTGAGTCAGTAGGCGCCGGCCCGGTGTTAGAATCCGGTTGGGAGCTCCTGTGAGCGTCGCCGAGAAGCTGCTGACCTGGGAGGACATCAGGGATCTTCCTGAGTCTTACGGACGGACGGAGATTGTTGAGGGAGAATTAGTCGTGTCGCCGACTCCCGGTAGCCGGCATCAGGAAATCTGCTCCCGCCTGGGCTTCCACTTGATTCGATTCGTGGGAGAGCGGTGGCTCGGGCGGGTGTACACCAGCCCCCTGCACGTGATCTTGGCTGAGCACGTCCACTACGAACCGGACCTTTGTTTCGTTGCCCGCGCGCGGAGCGGGATCATCCGGGAGTCCTACGTCGACGGCCCGCCGGACTTGGCGATCGAGGTGATCTCCGAGACGAACCGTACGCACGATACAGTGGTCAAGCACCGTGATTATGCGCGCTACGGCGTGCGGGAATATTGGCTTGTCGACCCGAGAGAAGAGACCTTGAGCTCATGGACACTCCAGGCCGGCAGCTTTGCGCTTCTGGGGCGCGCCCGGCGCGGAGAAATCGTCGTCACGAACGTGCTGAGAGGTCTGGAGCTTGATCCGGCGCAGGTTTTCGACGATCCGTTCGCGTCGCAGGCCTCAGACGGTTAACCCCAGTTTCTCTTCCAGGTACTTCTTGCTGACAGTGGCGCTGTGCTTGGCGGTGGTGGCGGTCATGTCGAGTTCGACGGTCATCCAGCCTTTCCAACCATTGGCGTCGAGCTCTCTCTTGATGGCGGGGTAGTCGACGCCGCCCTTACCAAGCGGGAAGAAAATCAGATTGTCTTTGTGCGTGTTGACCGTGCCGCGCTCCATGTAGGGGCCCTTGTAGCCACCGCGGTTTTCCGGGGCGCAATCTTTCATGTGGAATTCGATGATACGCGAGACGTAATCCCTGGTGAGCCGCACCGGGTCCATGCCGGCCATCGTGGTGTGGCCAGTGTCGAGAATCATGTAGACGTGGCGCGGGTCGGTGAGCTCCATGATCGCGTCAACGTCCTCGCGCTTCTCGTATTGGTTCCACAAGTGATGGTGGATGCCGAACTGAATACCCACGTCGCTGATGCGGCGGCCGAGCTCGTTGAAAGCCGCGGCCATATTGCGATAGATCTCCGGCGTGTTGCCGCCCGGGTTTGAGCGGCCGCAGTTGATTTTGAGATGATCGCAGCCGAGTTTCTTGATGAAGCGGACCAGGCGCATGTGATCGTCGATGACTTCATCGTGCTGCCTGGGATCTTGAAAGTTCGTATTCATCTGCCCGCCGTTCGATACGGTTTCCATCTTGAGATCGAGCTTGGCGAGGATGTCGATCAATTCCTCCGGACGGTCTTCCCACCTGTTGACGTAGGGCCAGAACGTTTCGATCCAGTGGTAACCCACTTCGGACGCTTCGCGGATGGATTTCAGGAAGTTCTCGGCCCCCGACCAGTCCGGGCGGGTGTTGGACGTGATGCCGACCGTGATGTCGGCTCCTCTGGCATGTAGAGGTGCGGTCGCGAGGGCGCCTCCGGCGGCGAGCAACGCTCGGCGAGTGAGCTGGAAAGGCATAGTGACTCCTTGAGAGAACGTCCGGCTCTAGTATAGGGCTGCCCGGTACATGGCGATGCGCAAAGGAGCAGGCTCGGTGCTAGCCTGTATTTCTCACCACCCGACGGTCGAAGCACGCGATACGACCGCCATGACGTCGTTGCGCTTGCTTGCCGTGCTCAATGTACCGCCAAGTACACCTGCGCGCGCCAAGCGGCGTTCGCCTCGTCCTGACGGCCCTCTCACGCACTTCGCCTCGCCACGTGATGAGAAAAACAGGCTAGAATCCGACCGAGGCCGGCCATGCCGAATTTACATTTCCGTCCATTCCACCGTGTGTACTTGTTGATCCTGTTTGCTTTTCTGCTCGGGTACTCACAGGTGCGCGACTCGTCGCTGCGTCCGGATTTTTCGGCGAAGCTGACGGTGGTCACGCGGCGAGCTGATACCGGCGAGACGGTTCCGTCGCGGGTTTACCTGTTCAAGGGCAACCGGCCCTATCGGCTGAGCCCGGTGGACGCGATGCTGCCGCTTCGTGCTGATACCTACTACCGCGAGCGGCTTTGGCGGCAGGACCGCGATTTGAAAGTGCTGGAAGTGACGGCTCGCGACGCATCGCACTTCATCCTGTTGGACGGCCGGGCCGCGTTCAACCTGCCGCGCTCCCGAACGGACCAGAACGAGAAGTACCGCCTGGAGGCCTATCACGGGATGTTTTTCGAGCCGGCGGAGATCGAGTTCACCTTGCAGGCCGAAGAGGAGAAAACCATCAGCGTCGACCTCAAGCCGATTGCGCCGGGCCGGCAAGACGAGTGGCTGGCTGCCGACGACCACATCCACTTGATGCGTGCTCAGGAAGACGACGAGCTATTCCTCAAATGGCTGCAGGCGGAAGACTTGGCGGTCGGGAACTTCCTGGAGTTGCAGCGCCAGCAACACGCCGCGTTGCAATATGCCTTCGGGCGCAAGGGCGAGGCTCGCGAAACAGGGTTCTCGATCCGCTCCGGGCATGAGACGCGCAGCCGTTTTTACGGGCACACGCTTGTGCTCGGGCCTGAGCAGATGATACGGCCGCTCAGCATAGGGCATATCTACGCGAATTCGCCGGCAGCCTATCCGTTTCCTACGGTTTTCTTTCAGCAGGGGCGGGACAGCGGCGGCGTGGTCGGCTTCGCGCATTTCGACGGCGCCATGGCGAACTCGACGTTGATCATGAACCTGGCTCGGAAGACGATCGATTTCATTGAGTTGTTTCAGTTTGGGGTCTTGCACACGGATCGCTGGTATGAGTTGCTCAACGCGGGGTTCCGTGTCGTGGGGATCGCGGGGAGTGACTTCCCGGCCAGCCTGAGGAATGACTGGCCGCGCATCTTTCCTCTATTGGGTCCGGAGCGGGCGCTCGTGAAAGCGGAGCCGGGTGAGTCAGCGTATGACGCATGGGAGGAAGGGGTTCGCCAGGGGGCGGTGTTGGTTTCGAACGGTCCGTTGCTCGAATTTACGGTCAACGGCAAGTCGTCGGGAGCGACCGAGTCCTGGTCGGGAAGTTCGAAAGTCCTGAAGGGCGAGGCGAGAGTGGTGTTCCACCGACCGATTGAGAAGCTGGAGATCGTGGTGAACGGGCGTGTGGTCGCGACCCGAGGAGGCGACACGAAAAAGACCGCGTTGCAGCTTCCGTTCGAGACCGAGGTGACGGAGAGTTCATGGATCGCGGCGCGGGCGAGCGCTCTGCACCGCGAAGGAGAGTACGAGATTTGGGCGCACGCCAACCCGGCCTATTTTCTGAAGGATGATGCGCCGGTCTACGTGGAAGCGGATCGGGCGGCCGTGCGTGAGCGCTGGGAGAAGGAGGCCGAGTACTATCGCAACCCCTCGCTCGTGTTCGAGCAGGAAGAGCAGCGCCAGCATCTGCTCCGGATTGTGGAAGAGACGCGGGCGATACTGGCGAGGCCGGCCGACTGATGTTTCTTCGCTTCAGGCGACCTGGTTGCGGTGGTATTTCAGGATGCAGCGATTCTCGATGACTGTGAGACCCGCAGCGTAAGCGCGTCCCGCCGCGGCGTGATCATAGACACCCTCTTGCATCCAGACGCACTTCGCTCCCAACCGGATTGCCGAGTCGACAATCGCACCGACGTGCTCCGGTTTCCTGAAAATGTTGACAATGTCGATCTCTTCCGGCATGTCCTCCAAACGCCGATAGGCCTTCTCTCCGAGGGATGCCTCAATGTTCGGGTTTACGGGGATAATGCGATAGCCCTGCTTCTGCATGTAGCTGCTGACGCCGTAGCTGGGACGCCAGGGCTTATCCGAGAGGCCCACGACCGCGATGGTCTTGGCGGCGGCGAGCACTTTGGCGATTTGATCGTCGTTGGTCATCTTTCTTGGCGAGGCTCCGTGAAGGTGGCTAGGGTTTGGGGTCGGCTGCGAGACGTTGCACTTCACGCTCGGTCAGGAGGCGGTGTTTGCCGACGGGCAGAGTTCCGAGGCCCAATGGGCCGATCTTGACTCTCTTGATTTTCCCTACCAGATAGCCGAAGCGCAGGAACATGCGGCGGATTTGCTGATTGCGGCCTTCCGTGAGCACCACCTCGAACCATGGGTTTTCTCCTGAGCGGATACGCTTGATCCGAGCCGGTGCGGTGGAGCGGCCGTCCAGCCGAATGCCGTTCCGAAGCTTTTGCAGTTCCTCTTCGGAAGGGTTGCCTTTGATCTTCACACGGTAGGTCTTCGGGATCTTGTTTTTGGCCGATAAGACGTGATTCGCAAAGTCTCCGTCGTTGGTGAAAAGCAACAGGCCTTCGCTTGCGTAGTCGAGCCGGCCGATCGGATACACACGCGAGCGATAGCGTCCCAGCAACGACATCACCGTCGAGCGGCCGTTCGGGTCGGAGGTCGAACTGATATAGCCCCGCGGCTTGTTGAGCATCAAGTAGACTCTTGATCCGATTGAAGAAGCGAGACGCTTGCCGTTGACTTTGATGGAATCCCGTTCGGGGTCGGCCTTCGTGCCGAGTGCCGTGACGACTTCACCGTTCACGACCACGCGCCCCAAGGTAATCAATTCCTCGGCCTTGCGGCGGGAAGTGACCCCGGCTCGAGCAATGATTTTTTGTAAACGCTGCTGCACGTCTCTCGGCTGAACGGCGAACGGAAACCGCAGGCCTAACTGCGCCAGCGGAGTGTGACCGGACCGTCCATGGGGTGCTTCATCGGCACTCCATCCCGCTTTGATTCGAGATAAGCCTTCTTCAACTGAAAGTACCACTTGGCGGGACGGTCGGCGTCGTCGATCAGCATCAGAGCCGGGTCATGTTTGAGTCCGATGGACTGTTTCTCCATGGTGCGCTGATCCTGACCGATGAATCTGTTGCCGAACCAGCGCAGGACCGGTGTGAGGAACGGGACCCACCGGAAGATGTTCCAGGCGGCGACGAAGTCGATGCGGCAGCGGTCATGGGTCTCGGGCGTCACCGTTGTCTGGCTCGAGAACCAGTAGTCGCCGCAGTGGATCTCTTCGCGGCGGATGTTCGGCAACTCGAACGAGATCGTCGTCAGCGGCTTACCGTAAACGCCCAGGAGCTTGTATGGCGCGCTGTTGGACGACGGGGCGTGCGCCCGCATGCGAAAGCCGTTAGGAAGCGGTTCGAAGATCTTCTGTTTCTCGTGGATGCTACGGCGTCCCCGCCACCACCACGCTTGGTGCACGAATGGCCCGTGAGCCGGGTCCATCAGCCCGATAATACCGTGGTCGATGCTGCAAGGAAGGTGGGCAAACAGTTGCTCCCTGTTGTAGGTGTCGCTGAAGACCGGCAATCGGGGCGCCGGCTCCCGAGCGGACCGCGACCCCGGATGCGTCATGTATACCCAGACGTAGCCGTCATGCTCCTCGGACGGAAAGCTCTTCGCGCGGATACGTCCGACGTCGAGATCCTGGTCGGGCATGAGTGAAGGGATCTCATGGCAACGCCCGGTATGGCCGTCAAACTTCCAGCCGTGATACGAGCACTCGATCAACTCGCCGTCGAACCAGCCCTCGGTGAACGGCATGCCGCGATGAGGACAACTGTCACGGACAACGAACACTCGCCCCTTCTTATCGCGGCCTGCTGCCAGAGGAACTCCCAGCAGCGTCGCGCCCTGAAGCTTGCCCGCTTTGACCTGACTGCTTCTCAGCGCCGGGTACCAGGAGTCGAGGCACCAGTCCGTGTCGGCGGGCTTGGTGGGGATGCTCCGAGATGCTTCCGGGACAGGTCCGTTCCGCCTCGTCTGAGCCTCCGGCCCCATTTCAACCGGACTATAGCATAGGGTGGTAAGTGGCCTGGGGATCAAGCGGTCCCAAGTCTACGTGCGGTCCTCTGGCCCGCCAACACGGAGTGCCGCGCAACGCCGCGTCTGCGCGGCATGCAGGGGGCAACATGTCGTCCACGCGCGGCGCCCAAGGACGTAACCGGGCATGGCGAAACCGAACCCGGGGCGATGCTTCCGGGGTCGTGTCAACCCCGAGCCATCTGGCGCAGTACGTATTGCAGGATGCCGCCGTTTTGGTAGTAGCGGACTTCCTGTGGTGTGTCGATACGGACGTTGGCGGTGAAAGTGATGGGGTTGCCGCCTTTGTCAGGGATGGCGCTGACGGTGACTTCCTTGGCTGAGCCGTCGCCGAGGCCGATGATGTTGTACGTTTCGAGACCGCTGAGTCCAAGTGACGCTACATTCTCACCGGGCTTGAACTGCAGAGGCAGGACGCCCATTCCGATCAGGTTCGAGCGATGTATGCGCTCATAGCTTTGGGCGATGGCAGCGCGGACTCCGAGCAGGCGCGGTCCTTTGGCGGCCCAGTCGCGGGACGAACCGGAGCCGTACTCCTTGCCGGCGAGGATGATCGTCGGAACGTCCTCTTCGCGGTATTTCATCGAAGCGTCGAAAATCGAAATCTGCTCTCCACCGGGCAGATGCCGTGTCCAACCGCCTTCGGTGCCGGGGGCGAGTTGGTTGCGCAGGCGGACGTTGGCGAACGTACCGCGCATCATGACTTCGTGGTTGCCGCGGCGTGATCCGTAGGAATTGAATTGATGGGGCTTGACGCCGCGCTCGATCAGATACTCGCCCGCCGGGCTGTCGGCCTTGATAGCTCCAGCCGGGGAGATGTGGTCCGTGGTGACGCTATCTCCGAGTAGCACGAGGACGCGCGCTCCGATGATGTCGCTCACCTCACCAGGCTCGGCGGCCATGTCCTTGAAGTAGGGAGGGTGCTTCACATAGGTCGAGTCCGGGTCCCAGGAGAAGAGTGCCGTGGCCTCGGCGTCGAGCTTCGTCCATTGCTCGTTGCCGGAGAACACGTCGCTGTAGCTCTTGTGGAACATCTCGGAATCGACCACCGCCGCGATGGTGTCGTGGATCTCCTTCTGCGACGGCCAGATCTCGTGCAGGTGAACCGGCTTTCCTTCAAGGTCTTCACCGATGGGGTCGTTGGCGATATCGATGTCCATCGATCCCGCGAGGGCGTAGGCGACGACGAGCGGAGGCGAGGCGAGGTAATTCATGCGTACTTCGGGGTGCACGCGCCCCTCGAAGTTGCGGTTGCCCGAGAGAACCGACGCGACGACCAGATCGCCCTCTTTGATGGCGTTGGATATCTCCTCGGACAGAGGACCCGAGTTGCCGATGCAAGTCGTGCAGCCGTAGCCGACAAGGTTGAAGCCGATCAAGTCGAGATGCTGGGTCAGGCCGGACTTCTTCAGGTATTCGGTCACGACCTTCGAGCCGGGAGCGAGGCTGGTTTTGACCCAGGGCTTGGCTTGCAGGCCGCGTTCGACGGCTTTCTTCGCGACCAGGCCCGCGCCGATCATCACCGCCGGGTTCGACGTATTGGTGCAGCTCGTAATGGCCGCGATGACCACCGAGCCATGCGGCAATTCGTATTCCGAGCCTTTGATCCGAACCTGGGGAGCCGCTGTAGCTACGGCGGTTCCTCCCGAGCCGCGCTGTTCGAGAAGAGTCGAAAGCGCCGAAGCATACGACGACTTGGCGCTCTTGAGAGAGATACGATCTTGCGGACGTTTCGGTCCGGCGAGCGACGGTTCGATGTCGGCCATATCGAGTTCGAGCGTGTCCGTGTAGTCGGCTTGATAGGCACCCGGCTCGCGGAACAAGCCTTGCTCCTTGGCATAGGCTTCGACCAGTGCGACCTGGGAGTCGGATCGGCCGGTCAGGCGCAGATAAGCGAGCGTCTCATCGTCGATCGGGAAGATCCCGCAGGTGGCGCCGTACTCGGGGGCCATGTTGGCGATGGTGGCGCGGTCGGCGAGTGGAAGTTCGTCGAGACCGTCCCCAAAGAACTCGACGAACTTGCCGACGACACCCTTGTCACGCAGCATCTGCGTGACGGTGAGAACAAGGTCGGTCGCGGTCGCTCCTTCGGCGAGCTTTCCGGTGAGCTTGAAGCCGACGACCTGAGGAATCAGCATCGAGATCGGCTGGCCGAGCATGGCGGCCTCGGCCTCGATGCCGCCTACGCCCCAGCCGAGAACACCGAGGCCGTTGATCATCGTGGTGTGGGAGTCGGTGCCGACCAGCGTGTCGGGAAATGCTTGACGCAAACCGTTGGCTTCTTTCGAGAACACGACGCGGCCCAGATACTCGAGGTTGACCTGATGGACGATGCCGGTTTCGGGCGGCACGACCTTGAAGTTGTCGAAGGCCTTCTGTCCCCACTTCAGGAACTGATAGCGTTCGCGGTTGCGCAGATATTCAATTTCGCTGTTGAAGGCCAGGGCTGCGGCGCTGCCGAACTTGTCGACTTGGACGGAGTGATCGATGACCAGTTCGGCGGGCTGCAGCGGGTTGATCCTGGCCGGGTCGCCGCCCAGGGCCTGCATCGCTTCACGCATCGCGGCAAGGTCGACGACCGCGGGGACGCCCGTGAAGTCCTGCATGAGGACCCGGGCCGGCCGATAAGCGATTTCCCGGCTGGGCGGCTCCGTGGCTTGCCAATTGATCACGGCCTCGATGTCTTCGGGCGTGACCGTCGCTCCGTCTTCGAAGCGGAGAAGGTTTTCAAGAAGGATCTTCAACGAGAAGGGGAGTCGGGCGACCTTGTCAGCGGGCAGAGCGCCGAGGCGATGGATTTCGTAGTCCGATCCCGAGACGGAAAGTGTGCCTTGCGCACCGAAGCTGTTCATGACGAGCAAGTTTCCCTTATTTGGGGCAAAACGCCCATTAGCACCGAGTTGAAAGGAAGAGTGGATGCGCGAGCCGCATCCCCATCCTCATCTTCTCAGTTCGTGTCGGCGGGAGACAAGACTTGACCGCCGGTCAATCGGGGTCGGCGGGGTGCGTCTTGAGGTAGAAGTGATAGGCGACGGCGCCGGCGAGGATCGTGAGCAATGCCCAGGTTGCTTCCTGCGGCTTGTTCGAGACGAAGTAGCTGAAGATCAAGAGATTGACGCCGATGTAGAGCGCTGGGACAGTTGGATAGGCGAAGCTGACCCAGCCGATGGGCTTCCAGTCCGGTCGCCTGCGGAACCTGAACAGCGCCAGGACGGAGAGAGCACTGAACAGGTTCAGCGTGAATCCGATGTAGTAGAGCAATGTTTCGAACGTGCCGGTCAAGATGAGCAGGCAGCAACAAGCGCCCTGCGCGAGAACGGCCACCCACGGACTCTTCCACTTGGGATGCGTCTTGCCGGCGATCGCCAGGAACGCGCGATTGCGGGCCATGGCGTAGTAGACGCGAGGTCCGATGAGGCACATGGCGTTGACGGTCGCCAGCAGCGAGGCGGTCATGGCGGCGGCGAAGAAACCCGCTGCACCCGGTCCGAACAGGGCGGCGGATGCAGTGGCGCCGACGGCCAGCTTGCCGGCCATTTGCTCCAGGGGGTTGGCGTAGATGTAGAGACAGTTCAGTGCAACGAAGAACACGGCTACGAGCAGCGTGCCGCAGAGGAGGGCTCGGGGCAGGGTCTTCTCGGGCTCGCGGATTTCTTCGGCGACATAGACCGCGGCGTTCCAACCGCTATAGCCGAGATAAATGAAGACGAGGGAGATCGCGAACTGTGCTCCGACGGGCAACGAAGAGCCGCGTTGGGCGGCTTGAGAAAAGTGATCCCAACCGCCGTCGCCCACGCTGAAGCCAATGACCAGAAAAGCCAGCAGAACGAGTAGTTTCACTGCCGTCAAGACGTTCTGGAGCGCCGCCACCCTCGACACGTTGAAAACGTTGAGGACGGTGAAGATCACCACGACGGCGCAGGCGGTGAGTTGCGCCCCACCGAGTTGGATCGTGAGGGAGCCCAGGCTCAGCAGCGATGTGGCGGCGGCTTCCTGACCGAGGAGCGGGAAGAAGTAGGCGAGGTACGCCGAGATGGCCAGCGCCGCGACGGCGATGGGCGCCGAGAACCCTGCGAAAAACGTTACCCAGCCATCGATGAAACCCCAGGCCGGCCCCCAGGCTTCGGTGAGATAGATGTATTCACCTCCCGAACGCGGGAAGTTGACGCCGAGTTCCGAATAGCAGAGCGCGCCGATGACGGCGATGGCAGCTCCTACGAACCAGATCCCGATGACGAGAGTAGGCGTGCCGAGGTCGCCCGCCAGGAAGGCGGGGATCGTAAAGATGCCGGTGCCGATCATGTTCGACACGACGATGGCGGTGGCGCTGACGAAACCGATGCGGCGGACGAGAGGGGAGTCAGTCAATGGGCCTTATCTGCTTGCGGAGATAGAGAGACTGTCTTTGGCGAAACGGGAAGGCGAAGCCGCCGCCCATCCAAGGTTAACAGCTTGAAACAGATCAGGCTGTGCCAAGACATGCGGAGATGTGGCTTAGAGTCCGGCGGGAAAAGCCGATCCAAAGCAATGGACCCCCGGCAGGGTTGACGCTCCATGCTGAAACCGGCCACTCCAACACGGAATGGCCTGATCGACCCAGGACCTGCGCTACAATCCTGCGAGCCTATGCAACCGGTGAGGCCGCGAGATTCCATCCCGATCCTGCTGCTCACACTCGGACTGTGCCTGGCTTCATGCACCGCCGGACGGCGAGGGGACTTCAGCCTCAAGGATCACTACAGCAAGGCTGAGCACAGAATTCCCATGCGTGACGGAGCGAAGCTGTTCACGATCGTCTACTCGCCCAAGGACACGACCCAAACCTACCCCATCCTGCTCAAGCGTTCTCCTTACTCCATCGCGCCCTACGGTCCGGAGGAATATCACCAACGGCTCGGGCCTTCGGAGGCGTTCGACCGCGACGGGTACATCTTTGTGTTCCAGGATGTGAGGGGACGCTATGAGTCCGAAGGTGAGTTCGAACTGATCCGGGCGCACAACCCCAACAAGACGGGTCCGGACGACGTGGACGAAAGCAGCGACACCTACGACACCATTTCGTGGGTGCTTGCCAACGTGCCGAACCACAACGGACGCGTCGGGCAATGGGGTATTTCCTATCCCGGCTGGGAAGCGGCCATGGGCATGATCGACGCACACCCCGCTCTCAAGGCTTCCTCCCCGCAGGCTTCACCCACGGATATGTTCATCTGGGACGACTGGCACCATAATGGCGCCTTCCGTCCATTAATCGCCCTTGCTTGGCTCCCGCGGCAATTGGGACTGCGGCGTGACCGCGCAGCCGACTTCCCTTTTGAGCACGGTACGCCGTGGGGCTACAAGTTTCTTCTGGACGTCGGCCCCCTGTCGCGCATCAACGAGCTCTATTTTCACGGCAAGATCCGGGAGTGGAACGAGTTCATGGAGCACGGCACCTATGACGAATATTGGCAAAAACAGACTCTCGTTCCTCACCTCAAGAACATCCGGCATGCCGTGCTCAGCGTCACCGGCTGGTTCGACTCTGAAGACTTCTACGGACCCGTCTCGATCTACAACAAAATCGAGAAGGAGACTCCCGACAACCGGAGCACGCTCGTCGTTGGGCCTTGGCGGCACGGCGCCTGGGGCAGAGAGGACGGTGACCGGCTTGGCGAGATCGACTTCGGTTCGAAGACCTCGCACTACTTCAAGAACCAGATCGAGCACCCGTTTTTCAGCTACTACCTCAAGAACGAAACCGGTTGGAGCTTGCCCGAAGCCGTTGTCTTCGAGACAGGCGGCAACCGCTGGCATATCCACGACCAATGGCCACCGACAGGTCTAGTCCCAAAAGAGCTGTATTTCCAAGCTGAAGGCAAGCTCTCTTTCGAAGCCCCCGAGCAATCGAATGCCGGCGCTCACGATTCCTACGTGAGCGACCCCGACAAGCCTGTCCCCTACACGACCGCGATTCGCACCGACCAGGGCCACGAATACCTGGTCGAAGATCAGCGATTCGCCGCCACCCGTCCCGACGTATTGGTTTACGAGAGTGACGTCCTGAAGGAAGACGTGACGATTGCGGGTCCTGTGCCGGTGAGTCTCTTTGTATCCACTTCCGGCACGGACTCGGACTGGATCGTGAAACTCATCGACGTTTTTCCGGGGGACGCGCCCCCCAATGACCGAGGAACGCAGATGGGCGACTTTCAGATGCTGGTCGTCGGCATGGTCATGCGAGGTAAGTTTCGCAACAGCCTCACCGTTCCCGAACCCATGGTTCCGGCCCAGGTCACGCATATCGAGTTCGATCTGCTCGACCGCTATCACACTTTCTTGAAAGGCCACCGCATCATGGTTCAGGTGCAAAGCACCTGGTTCCCTCTGCTCGACCGCAACCCCCAGACGTTCGTGGACATCTACAACGCCAGAGAGTCCGACTTTCGGAAAGCAACGCAGCGGTTGTACCGCTCGACTTCCCACCCATCCCATCTCGTGTTGCCGATCAGGCCTTAGAACGCACTTTGCGGAATGACGCTTGGGAGGGGATGTCCTGATCTTGGCGGCAGTTCGCGGAGTGTTCTAACGTTCTCGATCCTCCCCGACTCCATCACCCGGCCGTGACGGGAAGCAAGCTGTGCTGTTCAAACCAGATCGAGTCGGGTGTACAGCCGCTGTTTCAGCCCCCCGGCAACGTGCTCTCACCTGTGCTGCATACCCAAGCAAGGGCGGCAGGCCGTTGTGGTAATCTCGTCCAGAGGTTGCCGCGCTTGCGGAAAGACGTTCGGGCAGCATGTGAGAAATTTCGCGTGCTGCTGTACCGCCCTCGGCGATCCGCAGATGAAGTGAACCCTTCGGCCCACGTCGCCGGAACCGAAATCAAGATCCGTTAACGGTGCGCACACCAGGCGCCGGCGGAAACCAGCTCTTGCGCGTATCAGATTTTGACTACGAACTCCCTCAGGAGCTGATTGCACAAAGCCCCCTCCCGGATCGCGCATCAAGCCGCATGCTGGTCGTTGACCGGGCGGCGGGAACTTGGTCGGATCATTCTTTCGTTGACCTGCCCGGTCACCTCGAGCCAGGCGACGCACTCGTTCTGAACAACACGAAGGTGCTCTCCTGCCGGCTTTTCGGGCGCCGTGCGGGCGTCCACGCGACGACATCGAAGACGAAGATTACGGGTCTTGTCGAGATCCTTCTGTTGCAGCGAGTCTCGGAAGAACCGAATCGCTGGGAGGCCCTGGTCCGACCGGGCAGGAAGCTGCGAGTGGGTGAGTGCATCCACTTTCCGGGGGGTCTTGAAGGAACGATCATCGGCCGTGGCGAGCGAGGCCTGCGGGTAATCGAGTTCGCTCCGGTCCCGGACTTCCCGGCCTTGCTGGAACACGTCGGGCATATGCCTCTGCCTCCCTACATCAAACGGTCCGATGAAATTTCCGACCGTGAGCGTTATCAAACCGTTTTCGCCCGCCGTCCCGGCGCGGCCGCGGCGCCCACAGCCGGTTTGCACTTTACGCGAGAACGGCTCGACCGACTCAAGGCGGCGGGCGTGAAGCCTGTCGAGATCACGCTGCACGTGGGACGCGGCACATTTCAGCCGGTGGAGGCCGATGTTGTCGAGCAGCACGAGATGCACGCCGAGAGCTACGAAATATCAGCGGCTGCCGCTCGGACACTCAATGAGGCGGCGCGTCGCGTCGCGGTCGGTACGACCTCGGTACGGACTCTCGAGCAAGGCATTCGCGAGGGCGACGGTGCGTTCCGGGCATCATCCGGAAAGACATCGCTGTTCATCTATCCGGGTTTTGCATTCCGCGCCGTGGACGCTCTGCTGACCAATTTTCATTTGCCGCGATCCACGCTGATCATGCTGGTGGCGGCGTTCGCGGGGAAGGATCTCACTCTGGCCTCTTACCGCCATGCCGTCCGGGAGAAATACCGCTTCTACTCCTATGGCGACTGCATGCTGATCGTGTAGGGCGGCCCTTCGCCAAGCCTTGCGCCAGAGTCTTTCGCTGCGGCCGAGGCAACCGGTCCCCAAGGGAAGCCGTTCCGGACCGGGAGTTTGTTAGGCTCAGATTGCTGTTTGGCACTGTGACGAGTCTGCTCACTCGAACTCAGGGGAAAGGCAAGATCAGGAGACGGATCTTCTCCGTCGTAGTCCTTTGTGTCACGCCCTGTGTCTGGGGACAAACGGGCGATTTCTTCGAGAAGGAAGTCCGCCCGATCCTGGCGAACAACTGTTATCCCTGTCATGGTCCGGCAAGCGGCGAGGGGCAGGCCGGTCTACGCCTCGACTCACTGGCGGGCATGCTGAAAGGCGGGCGTTCCGGACCGGTGCTCGTGCCGGGCGAGCCGGATCGGAGTTTGTTGATTCACGCGGTCAACCACGACACATTCGTGCAGATGCCGCCCAAGAGGAAGCTGTCCTTGACCGCGATAGGGACGCTGACGCACTGGGTAGAAACCGGTGCGCAGTGGCCCGATTCTCCGATTCCGATTCGGCCAAAGCCGCCGCCGCCGGCCGCCTCAACCGAACAACCGCGCTTCAGCAATGAGCAAATGACACATTGGGCTTTTCAGCCGGTACAAGGTCATAAACCGCCGGAGTCGGATTCGGAATGGCCCAAGTCGCCGATCGATCGCTTTCTGCTCGCCTCTCTCGAAGCCAAAGGCCTCGCCCCCGCAGGTCCGGCGGACAAGCGTACGCTGATCCGGCGAGCGACAATCGATCTTCACGGACTGCCGCCTACACCGGAGGAAGTGGAACTCTTCCTGGCCGACGACTCTCACGATGCCTTCGCGAAAGTGGTCGACCGCCTGCTGGCCTCACCGCGATACGGCCAGCGCTGGGGCCGGCACTGGCTCGATGTCGTACGCTACGCCGACAGCAACGGGATGGATGACAACATCGTTCATGCTGACGCCTGGCGGTATCGTGACTACGTCATCCAAGCCTTCAACGACGACAAGCCCTACGACCGATTTGTGCGGGAGCAACTGGCCGGTGACTTGATGACCGACTGGGGCAACGACAATCGCTCCGAAGGCTTGATAGCAACGGGCTTCTTGATGCTGGGCCCCAAGATGGTCGGTGAAGACGACCCCGTCAAGCAGAAACTCGACTTCGCCGATGAGCAACTTGCCACTACAAGCCGCGCCTTCATGGCTTTGACCGTCGACTGCGCCCGCTGCCATGACCACAAGTTCGACCCGATTACGACCGAGGACTACTATTCCCTATTGGGAATCTTCACGAGCACGAAAACCGTCCTCAGCTACCGAGTCACATCCAAGCTCAATGCCACCGCCCTAGTGAGCGAAAGAGACGAACAGCGCCTCACGGAAATTGAAGACTCTTTTGATTTCCACGATGATTTCGTCACGAACTCCAACTCGGCGACCACGCCCAAGGAGGTGCTCGATAAGCACAAGAAGGCGATCGATCTCGCCAAGGAGCAATACGAAGCGATTCCCAAGGCGATGGCCGTGGGTGAGGGAGAGATCGCCGACTTGCCGGTGATGATTCGGGGCAGCCATCTGACGCCGGGGGCAACAGCCCCGCGCCGTTTCCCGCACATCCTCCAGGGCCGGACCGATCACGTGATCGGGAGTGACCGCAGCGGCCGGCTCGAGCTCGCCCAATGGCTTACACGGCCGGAGCACCCCTTGACCGCACGGGTGATGGTCAACCGCATTTGGAAGGGTCACTTCGGAGAGGGCATCGTTCGCTCGATGGACAACTTCGGGCTCTTGGCGGATCGGTCCGACAACCTCGGCCTGCTCGATTGGCTGACGCTGAGATTTGTCGAGGATGGCTGGTCTGTCAAAGCCATGCACCGGCTGATCATGCTCTCGAGCGCCTACCGCATGAGCAGCAGCCCCAATCCGAGTCACGCGGAAGTCGACCCTCAGAACCGATTGCTCTGGCGAATGCACCGCCGCCGCATGGAGGCTGAGGTGATCCGCGATTCGCTTCTGGCGCTGTCGGGAAACCTGGACGACCATATTGGCGGCAAGACCCTGCCCCACGCCAGCTTCGTCAACCTGAACGATGGAAAATCTCGCGATTCCGCGGTCTACGCTTCGGACCGCCGCAGCGTTTACCTGCCGGTGCTACGGAGCGCGCTTTACGAGATGTTCGAAACGTTCGATTTCGCGAACCCCTCGACAGCCAACGGCAGGCGATCGACCACAACGATTGCACCTCAAGCGTTGTTCATGATGAACAGCGGGCTGATCGAGCGGGCCTCGCTGGCTGTGGCGGAGCGGGTGGTGAGGGAAAACGGTGATGATGCCGGGCGGTTGGATGCCGTGTATCGCCTGGTGCATTTGCGGCCGCCCGATCGCGAGGAGTCGAACCGCTGGAAGGTCTTCCTGGGACGCTATGGACAGGCTGCGGCGACCAGCGAGGACACGATGGCCAGGCGGCGGATACGGGCTTGGCAGGCATTGTGCCGGGTGCTGCTGTCGTCCAACGAGTTTGTGTATGTGATGTAGCCCGGTACGCAGTAAGATGGAACTGAATTCGATGCGACGACCGTCGCGAAGAGAATGGTTGAGTCGGATGGGTGCGGGGTTCGGCGCCCTGGCGCTCTCCGCGTTGCTGGCCGAGGAATCCCCGGGAGCTGCGGCAAATCCTCTCGCCGTACGTCCTCCGCATTTCGCACCGCGAGCGAAGCGGGTGATCATGCTGTTCATGTTCGGGGGGCCGTCGCACATCGACACGTTTGACCCCAAGCCGCTTCTGAATCGAGACAGCGGCAAGCCACTGCCGTTCGCCAAGCCCCGCGTGATTTCGTTCCCGCGCCGCGGCGGCAACATGATCGGTTCGCCGTTCGAATTCAAGCAACATGGGCAAAGCGGCGCCTGGGTCAGCGAGTTGTTTCCAAACGTGGCTCGCATGGTGGACGACCTCGCCATTATTCGGTCGATGCACTGCTCGAATCCAAGGCATGGCGGAGCCGTTCTCGAGTGGCACACGGGGAGTGACACATTCATACGACCCGCGATGGGGTCTTGGCTGACTTACGGGCTCGGATCGGAGAATCAAGACCTGCCGGGCTACATCACGATGGGACAGGCGTTGGCCGAGGGTGGGGCCAACAATTACAGTTCCGCGTTTCTCCCGGCGGCCTACCAGGGAACGCCCCTCGGGTATGGGAACACGAAATCCAAGGACGCCCGGTTCCCCTTTATCGGTGACGGCAAGCGACGCACGGATCTGCAGCGGCTCGAGTTGGATATGCTGGGCGACCTTTCGCAACACCATCTCGACCGAGTGGGATATGAAAGCGAGCTCGAAAGCCGCATCGCCACATTCGAGTTGGCGTTCCGGATGCAGAGCGAAGCGCCGCGCGTGCAAGACATCAGCTCGGAGACGGGTGCGACCCGACGCCTCTACGGCCTTGACGACCCCTTGACCGAAGACTTCGGCCGGCAATGCCTCATGGCGCGCCGATTCTGTGAGCGCGGCGTGCGATTCGTGCAGTGCAACAGCAACGGCTGGGACCATCACAGCAAGCTCAAAAAAGAGATCACCAAGAAATGCGGCGAGGTGGACAAGCCCATTGCCGGTCTGCTGACCGACCTGAAGACACGCGGACTCCTGGAGGATACTCTCGTCGTCTGGGGAGGTGAGTTCGGCCGAACTCCGACAGCGGAGAATGCCGACGGACGCGATCACAATCCGCACGGCTTCACGATGTGGCTGGCCGGCGGCGGCGTCAAGGCGGGGCTCTCTTACGGTCGTACCGATGAATACGGCTATTACGGTGTTGAAGACAAGGTGCATTTTCACGATTTGCACGCAACGATCCTGCACCTGATGGGTCTCGATCACAAGAAACTTACCTACCGTCACGCCGGCCGCGACTTTCGGTTGACGGATGTCCACGGGGAAGTGGTCCACAAACTCCTCGCATAGCCTGCCGTTCCCCGGCAAGTAGCCCCGGCTCCCAAGGAGATGAGTTGGCAACGAAGAACGCCTTCGAAGCCCTGAGCGGTGGGACCTCGGTGATTCGGAGATCGGGCGTTCCCGGGCGCCCTTTATCGGCAGGCAAGCGCCAAGGCTACTCGAACTTGCGTCCGGCGAGATACACGGAATGGATGTCGCGGGTGTTGAGGATGTTGTCGAGCGGATTGCTGTTGAGGACGATGAGGTCGGCGGCCTTGCCCTTTTCGAGGGCGCCGAAATCCTTGCCGACACCCAGGGCTTCGGCGGATGTCTTGCTCGCCGCCGTGATCACTTGCGACGGCGTGAGACCGGATTTGACCATCAGTTCCATTTCCCAGTGTTCGAAGTAGCCGGAGAATCGAGCTGGCGGGCCGGTGTCGCTGCCGAAGCCGATGCGAACGCCCGCGTCAGAGAGCTTCTTGAGGTTCTTCATGGCGATCTCAAGACCCTTGATATTGATCTCGCGCTCGGGGTCTTGGGCCTGCTTGGCCTTGAGAGTAGTTTTTACGGCCTGAACAGTGGCATCATCGACGCCTTGGCGGAAAAAGGCGTCGTCGAGCCAGGCGGGCGAGTCGGCATAGACGAACGTTGACTGCTCGCGGCTGAGGGTCGCGACGTACGTGACCTTGTTCTTTTTCATGGCGGCGATCAGTTGGTCGTCGACGTCTGCGTCGCGGATGCTGTGGGCGATGATGTCGAGGCCGGCGTTGACGAGGCCCTTGGCATCAGCCAGCTCATAGAGATGAGCGAATGCGAGCATGCCTCGCTTGTGAGCCTGTTCGATGATGGCCGAGTAGACGGACGGAGGGAGTTTCTCAAAAGTCTCGTGATGGTCGTCGACCCACATCTTCACGACATCGGCGCCCTTGTCGGCGAGCCGGTCGACCCACGCTCGGGCCTGGGCCGCGGTCGCCACTTCCTGAGCCACGCCCTTGACGCCGGGGGCGTGGGTCGGGTAACCGCCGATGGTCGTAAATCCCTGCAATGCCGTAAAGACGCGGGCGCCGTTGACTTTGCCTCGGCGCTGCTCGCCGCGGATGTCGAGAATCACCTCCGCGTCGGTACCCATGCTCGTAGTAGTTGTGACGCCGTACATCGCATAGGTCTTGAGCTGGGCCTCGGCGTTCTCACGTGTGTAGTTCACCATGTCCTGGCTCAGGCCCTTGACCATGCCGACATGCCCGTGCAGGTTGATGATGCCCGGCATGACGGTCTTGCCCGTGAGGTCGACGACTTCGGCCTCACCCGGCATCTTGATCCTGGACGCTGGTCCGACGTTACGGATTTTGCCGCCGGCGAGAACGAGGGTTGCGTTTTCTATGGGGCCTCCGCCTGTGCCGTCGATGAGGCGGACGTTCTTGAGTGCGATGACTTGTGCTGCAAGGCCTGTCGCGGCAACCAATCCAAGGACCAGAAGGCGTTGCGCAAGGCAGATATTCCCGTGTCGAAGTCTGTAAATGGCCATAGCGTTTCGGGCGGATTTTAGCATGCGCGCATGGAATTCAGGGCCGGACTGCCATGTTCTGTCGCGGCTTTGCCTGAACCGGGATCGTCATGTCGATCCACAACAGCTCTCACCTTGTTCCGGTATGCGTCACGGCAACGACTTGCGGTGAACGGCTCGGCCGTAGAGAGAACCGTCTTGCAGTCGTCCGCTGTAGCGGCCTTGCGCAGGAACTTCGGCGGCCCCGGCGGCATCTAAACCGTCCGGGTCTTCCACGCGCCTCGGCGGAACCACAAAAAACCGATCCCGGCCCAAATGACGCTCGATCCGGCCACCGCGACATACACGCCCGTTGGGCCCCAGCCGGCAATGTGAGCCAGTGCGTAGGCAACCGGGAGCTCGAACACCCAATAGCAGATGAAGTTGATGTAAGTAGGCGTATCGGTGTCGCCGGCGCCGTTGAAAGCAGACGTGAAGACCATGCCATAGGCGGCGAAGACTTGACCCAGGCTGAAGAAGCGGAGCGCCTCGGAACCGATCAGCGCCACCGCCCGATCGGTAGTGAAGAAACCGATGAGAAGTTTGGCCAGAACCCAGAACACGATACTCACGGAGCTGAGAAAAGCGATGTTGTAGAAGCCGGCGAGCCAGACGGCTCGCTCGGCTCGATCGGGCTTGCGTGCTCCCAGGCATTGGCCGACGAGGGTCGCGGCGGCTTGTGACAGCCCCCAGGAGACGAGAATGGAAGCCAGGATCAGCCGGGTGGCGATCGTGTATCCCGCCAAAGCAACCGAGCCGAAGAGGGCTACGATCCGGGCCACGCCGATCCAGCTTGCCGTAGCCACCGAATATTGGATGATGCCGGTCAGCGAGATCCGCAGCAGTCTCTTCATGACCGGCGCATTGACGGCGAAATGCGCTCGCCGGACACGCAAGCGTAGCTCGCCGCGGAATAGCATGACGAACTGATAGGCCACGCCTGTACCGCGGCCGATCGTTGTCGCCACCGCCGCTCCCATCAGGCCCCATTTCGGAAACGGTCCCCAGCCGAAGATCAGACAAGGGTCGAGGATGCAATTCAACAGGTTGGCCAACGCCAGCGCCCGCATGGCGATGACAGCATCCCCGGCGCCGCGGAAGATGGCGTTGTTGAGAAAGAGCAGAAAGATCGTCACCGATCCGCCGAACAAGACCGCCGGATAAGCCCAGCCTGCAATGACGGCCGGGGAGCCGCCCATCAAAGCAAGCAGACTCGGGGCCAGCAGCGCCCCGCCGAGTGATACCGGAATAGAGATCAATACACCGGCGAGAACGGATTGGCCGGCGGCGAGCCCGGCGCCTTCCGGATCGCCCTCGCCAATGCGGCGGGAAACCATGGCCGTGGCCCCCATGCTCAGACCGATGGCAATCGCGAAGACGACGACGATCAGGGCGCCGCTCAGGCCGGTGATGGCGACGGCGGCGGCCCCTAATTTTCCGACGAAGTAGGTATCGACGAGCGTGAAGGTCGATTCCATCAGCAATTCCAGCATCATGGGAATGGCCAGCAGGATCATCGCACGGGTCAGGCTTCCCGACGTGTAGTCCTCCTGCGTTCCGCGGACGGCAGTCCAGGCCGCGCGCCAGAAGCCCTTAAGGATCCAAGGCGCGGATTCCGGATGGTTCCGTTCAGTTGTCATGGCGGTCTGAAAAAGACCGATCTACCGCTCACAGTCGGACACTACTGGCAAAGGGCAAGAGATGAGTTCTCGCCGGCGGATTACCCTGCCGCAACTTCGCCCTAAACCGGGATCATCCGCAAATCTCTCTTCAATGGTTGGTCCTTCCGCTGACACGCATCCCGGCGCTGGCCGTACAACCTACGGTGACGCCTTCCAGGAGTAGCGCAGGCCGAGGAAGTAGTAAGCGCCGTTGAAGCCCCACGGCGTGTACTCGCTGTAGCGTTCTCCGGTGCGCAATGCGCTGGGGTTCGCGCCCGGGTAGGTATTGAACGCGTTTTGCACGCCGAATCTCAACGTAACGGCCTCGGAGAGAGGCTGGCTGCATTCCAGATCAACGATGGGCTTGCCGTCGTAGAACGACGGGTCGTCGCCGTCGAACCAGCCGCCGTAGTAGCTCAGGCGGCCGAGGATTTTCAGCCGTCCGATGCTCTGGTTGGCGCTGAAATACCAGCGGGTTTCGGGCAGCGCCGCCTCCAGTCGACGGATGCGGTTGGGCGAGAGGGTCCGCGGGTTGAAGTCCGTGACCTTCGTATCGGTGTGGTTGAAGGCGACGCTGAGCACTGTGTTGCCGCCGAGCGCCGGAGGTCTGTACGTCGAGACCACATCGAGCCCCTGCGTTCTCGTAGCGATGTCATTGATGAAGAACCGGAAGCTCCGCAGGTTGCTGGCGCTGGTGATACCCTCCGCGACCAGAATGTCGACATCGTCCGGCGAGAGATTGATGTCTCTCGAAAGTCCAAAGCGGTCGGACAGATCGATTCGGAAGTAGTCGGCCGTGAGAGTGAAGGGGCCGCTATCGACCACCGTGCCGACGGTGTAGTTCAGTGAGGTCTCGGGCTGCAGCGGCCTTCCGCCGTAGCGCAGCGCGAGTGCGGAAATCGACGGAATGGTGCCTCGGTTCACCAGGTCCATGAGCTCCGGGACGTACTGCGTCGCAACGTTGAAGGCGTTCTGCTGTCCGGGCGTCGGCGCTCGGAAGCCGCTGCTGGCGCCTGCGCGGAGCGCTAGCTCACGGTTCAGCTGAACGCGCCCGGAGAGCTTGCCGTTGATCGTGGTTCCGAAGTCCTCGAAGTCTTCCATGCGGACGGCCGTACCGAGCGTCCATCGCTCTTTCCGCCCTCGGAGCTCGACATCTCCGTAGAAAGCCACGTTGCTGCGGCTCCAGTTCCCCGCTGCGATCGGGCTGAAGCCGGGGAAGCCGTTGGACGCGGCGCTGAAGCCCTGTGCTGCGAAAGGACCGAAGTCCCACGACTCGCGCTGGCCGATACCGATCTCGAACCTCTCGTCACGCCATTCGGCGCCGGCGGCAAGGTTGATCATGTCGTTGACGGCATAGGAGACGTCGAAGTTGACGCCGATCTCCTGCTGACCATAGAGACCGGGATCGAATGACGTGGGCGTGTCCGGTCCGAAGGAGGCGTTGATGGTGTTGTAGATGAAGAAGTCCGCTTCGTTGGAGCCGAGGCTTACGCTGGCATCCCACACGATGCCGCTGGAGGTGTATCCGCGAAGCCCGGCGACCACCGATGCATCGGTCGCCTCGCCGCCGAACCGCGGAGTGAAGCCCCCGGGAAAGAGTTCCTGGAAGGAGAAGCAGTTCGGATCGGCCGTGACTCGTTGCAGGGCGGCCGGATCGGGAACATTGTCGGTGACGGTCACCGTGGGACAGTCGGCGGAGCCTTCGCCGCGCGCGGCGAGAGCGTCGCCGATGAGCAGGGTCTGGCCGCCGTCGTTGCTGAACACGCCGCCGCGGGTGTTGGGGTTCCTGAAGAAGAAGCCGCCGTCCACCCTCTTGCCGGCGTAGTTCGTGTGCCCGTAGAACTGCAACCCGTTGTCGAACTGATAGCCGAAATTTCCGAAGAACTTGAAATTATCGTCGATGTCCGGAGAACCCCAGATCTGGGCCGGGTTGCGGACATGGTTGTTGCCGGCCTCGATCAGCGCCGCCGCATCGGTGCGCTGAATGCTGCGGTCGGTCGGATTGGAGTTGCCGTATTCAAGGCTGAGATTGGCGAAGCCGGTCGCGCCGAGCGGCAACCCGACATTGCCGGCGACAGTGTATCCTGCCCCTCCGTCCTGGTGAATCCCGCTGAGAAACTCGACGCTGCCGCCGGACCGGTCATCCTTGAGCAGGAAATTCAGCACGCCGGCAATGGCGTCCGAGCCGTACTGCGCCGCCGCTCCATCGCGAAGCAACTCCACCTGCTGCAGAGCGATCGTCGGGATGGGCGAGATGTCCGGCCCTTGCGCGCCGTCCGCCACACCATTGCCCAGCCAGGTGATGATCGCCGATCGGTGGCGCCGTTTGCCATTCACCAGAACCAGCGTGTGGTCGGGCGCCAGGTTGCGCAGGTTTGCCGGACGGGCGATCGTGGCGGCGTCGCCGATCGGCTGGGTATTGACGTTGTAGGACGGAATAATCGCCCGCAACCGATTGCTCAAGTCGGTGTCACCCTGGCTCACGATCTCCTCGGTCGAGATGACGTCGATCGGCACCGTAGACTCGGTCACCGAACGCGGCCGCGCGCGCGATCCGATCACGACGATCGTGTCCACCACGACCACCTCGAGTCTGAAGTTCAGCAGGACACGTTGGCCCGCGCGCAGTTCGACGTTGCTGTGAATCCCGGTTTGAAAGTCGGGCGCCTCCGCGGTGAGCGTGTAGAGCCCGGGTTGCAAACCGCTGAACTCGTACTTTCCGACTTCGTTCGTTACCTGCCTTACGGAAATCCCCGTCGTGTCATGGGTCGCCGTAACTTCCGCACCGGGAATCAACGCTCCAGTGCTGTCGGTCACGATTCCACGCAATGCCGCGCCGCCCTGGGCGAACGTGTTGATGGATAAACTCAGCAGCAGCGCAACGTTCGCTGCAATGACTCCACAGGTTTCGCGCATCACTTAGACCCTGAACTTCCCACTCCTTGGCCTACACTGGACAACCCGCACCAAAGCGCATGGGCCGCCGGCATGTGAACACTCGATTCGCAATGGCTTTGGCTGGAATTCATGTGCCTTTCAGAGCACACCAAGCCGGGTGTCAGCAGGTGGATGCCACTGCCGGCTCTGACGTGACGCCTAACGCGAACTCATCGGCAACAACGACTCGCACGGCTTGTCGTCGATCGTCGAACCGAAATCCCCGTCGGCTGCTGGTGCGGCCGGGCTCCGGCGTATTTGTCCAGAATCCTGTCCGCAATGTTCGGGAGTCATGCCGATGGAGGTCTGCGATACGCGCATTGGAGGTAGCGATTTGACTTTGCAGTGTGTGATAATAGTGACCGTACTATTCCTTTTTTGTGTCTTAGGAGTTATTTATGCTTTCAAAGAAGCTTGTTGTCATGATAGCGCTGCTCCTGATCGGGAATTCAGGAGTCGCATACGCTCAGCAATCGGCCACCCTGAGCGGGGAGGTAACCGATGATAGCGGCTTAGTCATCCCCGGAGCGAGAATCACGGCAAGCAACAACGCCACCGGAGCCGAGGTCAGCGGTTCGACGAACAACTCAGGGGAGTACGAATTGACAGTGGAGGCCGGAACCTACACGGTCACGGCCGAGAATCCCGGCTTCGAGATCGGCATCGCCGATGGCGTCGAAGCGGTTGCCGGCGAATCGGCCCAGCAAAACTTTACGCTGGCATTGGCCGCCGTCACCGAGTCCATCGTGGTCGTCGGCAGCCGCGCCGAGCCGCGGTCGGTGACGGAGTCCACCGTGCCCGTGGACGTCATCAGCACCCAGAACCTCTCCAGACAGGGGAGCAGGGACCTAGTAACCCAGTTGCGGACGGTGGTCCCCTCCTTCAACATCAACACGCAGCCGATCAGCGATGCGGCGACCGTCGTCCGTCCGGCGAACTTGCGCAACCTGGCGCCCGACCACACGCTGGTCCTGGTCAACGGAAAGCGCCGCCACCGCGCGTCGGTCATCACCTGGCTGGGAAACGGCATCGCCGACGGCTCGCAGGGGCCGGACATCTCCATCATTCCCTCGATCGCCATCCGGCAGGTCGAGGTGCTGCGCGACGGCGCGGCGGCGCAATACGGCTCGGACGCCATCGCCGGAGTCATGAACTTCCAACTGAAGGACGATCCCTCGGGAGGCAGCCTGGAAGTCCAGACCGGGGGTTTCCGGGATGCCAATAACGGGAACCCGGCGACGTGCGGAGCGGGCGTCATCGGCGACATCCAGCACTCGTGCAACGGCATCGGCGGACACGGCCGGACGTTATCCCTGGCCGGCAACGTCGGGGTGCCGCTTGGCGAGAACGGCTTCGGCAACTTCAGCCTGGAGTACGGCACCGCCGAGCCGACCAACCGCACCATCCAGCGCCAGGACGCGCTGAACATCATCAACGCGGGCAATACCAATATTCGCGACCCGGCACAGGTTTGGGGCTCCCCGAGAGTCAACCACGACTTCAAGCTGTTCGCGAACGTCGGCCATCTGTTCGACGATAAATATCAACTCTACGGTCACGGCAACTACGCCTCCCGCAAGGTGACAGGCGGCTTCTACTTCCGGAATCCACACACCCGGGGCGGAGTCTTCCGCGGTCCCGTGGTCGACGGAACCCCCACGCTGCTCGTCGGCGACCGGGTCTGGGCCGAGACCGCGCCCGAGAGCCGCGATCCTCCTCCCGGACGGGAGCCGGGCCTCGGCGGCTGCCCCATCATCCCGATCGTTGACCACGTCCCCGACGCGGGCGCTCTCTCCGCAGTCGAGGCCGACCCGAACTGCTTCACCCTCCACAGCCGGTTTCCCGGGGGATTCACTCCGCAGTTCGGCGGCGACCTGATCGACTACTCGGTGGTGGGCGGCCTGCGCGGGTTCGCCAGCAACGGCTTCACCTGGGACGCCAGCGCCAGCTTCGGCGTCAGCGAGATCGATCAGTTCATCAACGATACGGTCAATGCGTCGCTCGGTTTCGACACGCCGACGAAGTTCCGCCCCGGCATCTACCGGCAGGAGGAAACCAATCTCAACTTCGACATTTCCTACCCCGTCAGCGATATGGTGCACTTTGCCGCGGGCACGGAGTGGAGGAGGGAGGAGTTCACGATCGGCGCCGGCGATGATGCGTCGTGGACGATCGGTCCGTATGCCGCGCAGGGCTTCAGTTCCGGTTCGAACGGCTTCAACGGCTACCGCGCCGATACGACGGCGGGGGTCTGGGACCGCACCAACGTCGCGGTCTATGGCGACGTCGAGTTCAGCGACGCCGGCAACTGGACGCTCGGAACGGCCCTCCGGTTCGAGAGATTCAACGATTTCGGCAGCACGCTCAACGGCAAAATCTCCGGGCGCGTCAAGCTGAACGACGTGGCCGCGCTCCGCGCCGCCTTCAGCACCGGTTTTCGAGCGCCGACGCCGGGGCAGCAGAACGCGTTCAACGTGACGACGGCCTTTATCGGCGGGCAACTGACCAACCAGGGCGTGGTTCCCGCTACGTCAGCCGTGGCCATGGCGCGCGGCGGCGGTCAGCTCCAACCGGAGAAATCGAAAAACTACAGTGCGGGCGTCGTCCTCGAGGAGGGCCCGTTCACCTTCACCGCCGACTATTTCCGGGTCGACATCGACGACCGCGTCGCCCTGGCCCAGGAGATCAGTTTGACGGATGACGAAATCGAGACGTTGCTGGCGGAAGGGATTCCCGAAGCACGGAATTTCCCCGTGTTCCGGTTTTTCCTGAACGACTTCTCGACGACGACCCAGGGCATCGACCTGATCTCGACGCTGGTGCAGGGGCGCACGACGATCAGTGCGGTCTACAACTACACGGATACCGAGGTCAAGAACGTCGAATCTGCTGTGATCGACGAGTTCCGCATCCAGACACTGGAACGGGGGCTGCCGAACACGCGGTGGAGCTTCAGCGTCAACCACGACGCCCGCCGCTGGAACCTCATGGGCCGCGTGAACTACTTCGGTCAGTTCTGGGATAGCGAGGATGGCCGGAACGCGGCAGACCTGGGCGTCGTGGCCTCGTCGGCGATGTACCCCTCCTATTCCGGCAAGGCGCTGCTCGATCTCGAGCTGGGTATCCCGATCGGAGAGAACGTCGCTGTGGCCATCGGCGGTGAGAACATTCTGAATACCTACCCCGACGTGAACCAGTATGGCGCCTTTACGGTCGGCAATAGCTACGGCCAGTTCTCGCCCTTCGGGTTCAACGGCGCGAACTTCTACGTGCGGGTCAACTATGGCTGGGGCATGAGCCGCCCGTCGCCGGAAAGGTCGTCTCGGGATGATGAGGCGCCCCAAGATCCGTTGCGGGTGCGCAAAGAGGTTGCCGAACAGATCGCGAAGCTCGAAGAGCTGCACAACGAGTTGATCGGCCACCTGAAGGAGATCCAGGAGTCTCAGACCGATCTGTGGTTGCAACGCTGGGCTGGAGAGCAGGTAGCCAAGGCGCAGATGGCGAAAGAGCGAGACATGGCGATGTTGCGGACAAGTTTTGAAAGAAGAACCTCCGCTCAAGATGTCGAGCCTCTCGGAAAAAGCGCCGAAATCAAGCAGCTAGCGGTCAAGGACCAGATCGCAGCGGCGCATCTACAAAAGAAGGGTCAGCCGGCCCTCAGCATCGGAGGATGAAGGCTGCTGTTCTTGCGTGGCGCCGGGCGGAGCGGAAGCTCGCCGGCGTCACTCGGAACACCTGAATCGGCGGCGGCAACCGGCGGAACCAAGGTGAGACTGGACGTGCTCTGAGCCGCTGTCGCAGAGCCGTGGGCGGTGAGGAATGCGCCGCGGCCCACTCCGTCTGCCTGCGTTGACGGGCAAAGGCTGTCGAACCTCTTTCCGAAGCCGCCGCGATTCGTCCCGGCGCTCCTGCTCGCCACCCCTTGCTACTTGCTACAGATCAGGGACTCGTCCTGTGTCCGCGGCAGGGTCCCGAGACCCGCATGTTATTCTGAATCTGCGAACTGGCCGGTCGTCCAATGGCAGGACACGGGCCTTTGGAGCCTGGAATGGAGGTTCGAGTCCTCCCCGGCCAGCCAGATGCAAACGCCAGCCTGCATTTCTCACCACCCGACGGCCAAAGCACGCGATAAAAGGCCGTGATTCGTGTTTCGTGTCTCGTGATTCGTGAAAACCATGGGCGTGAGCTGATTCGCTGCAAAGAAATGTCTGACGGCCTGTGAAGGGTAAAGGCCGTGTTTCGTGACCCGAGGGGTGAAGGAGGCGATTTGGCAAGTACGCCTGCGCGCACCTTTTTCCTCCGCCCGGCTTGCGCCTTGTCCTGGCGGCCCTCTCACGCACTTCGCCTCGCCACGTGGTGAGAGATGCAGGCTACCCTCTTATTCGATTTCGCGGTCTTCGCCGGCCGTCTTTCCGGTCTTCGCATACACCAGAAATGCGTGCATGAAGGGGTCGAGGTCCCCGTCGAGCACGCGGTCGACGTCACCCTGCTCGAGCCTGGTGCGCACGTCTTTCACAAGCCGATACGGCGCCAGAACGTAGTTGCGGATCTGGCTGCCGAAGTTGATGTCCGACTTTGAAGCTTCGAGCTTGTCCAGCTCTTTCTGCTTCTTTTTCATCTCATGGTCGTAGAGACGCGATTTCAACATCTTCAGCGCGCTCGCCTTGTTCTTGTGCTGTGAACGCTCGTTCTGGCATTGCACGACGATGCCGGTCGGCGCGTGCGTAATGCGAACCGCCGAGTCCGTCATATTGACGTGCTGCCCGCCTGCGCCGCCGGCCCGGTAGGTATCGATGCGCAAGTCGTCAGGCCGGATGTCCACCTTGATCTGGTCATCGATCTCCGGGTAGACGAACACCGATGCAAACGAAGTATGCCGTCGCGCCGCAGAGTCGAACGGTGAAATCCGCACCAGCCGATGTACGCCGATCTCCGACCGCATCAGCCCGTACGCGTTGTCTCCGGCGACGGTGAAGGTAGCGGATTTGAAGCCCGCCTCCTCACCAGGAAGCGAGTCGGTCAACTCCGTCTTGAACCCCTTGCGCTCAGCCCAGCGGACATACATGCGCAATAGCATTTCGGTCCAGTCCTGCGACTCGGTGCCCCCCGCGCCCGAATGCAGCACGACGATGGCGTTCGAGTGATCGTGCTCCGCGGACAGCAGGGCCTCGGTTTCGATCTGGTCCGCGCGCTCTTCGAGCGACTTCAGCTCGGCCGCGATCTCGTCTTCGACGCTCTCGCCCTCTGCGGCAAGCTCGAAGAACGCTTCCAAGTCAGCGACGCGTAGTGAAAGCTCTTTCTCGGACTCGATCGCCTGCACGAGGCGCTTGCGCTCCTGCAAGACGGATCGGTTTTTCGCGGAGTTGTTCCAGAACGCAGGATCGGCGGTCTGCTTCTCGATGGCTTCGAGTTGGGATTTCTTGTCGGCCGCGTCAAAGATACCCCCGAATCCCCTGGATACGGGGACGAAGGTTGCCGAAGCCGCGGTCAAGCTCGTCTAATGTCATCAATTGCCTCTGTTTTCAAGATAGCCGACCTCGCAACGAAACGACCAGACCGCCGCCGGCCGCAAGCCAGCAAAGCCACAGGAACCATTGGCCCCAACGAGTGAACACGGTCAGTTCCGTTCGGTAGTTGAAACGTGCAACCAGCACGTCCTGCTCGAACGACGGAAGCGATGCCGTAACCCGACCGATCGGGTCGATCACGGAAGTGACGCCGTCGTTTGTCGCCCGCAACAGCCAGCGTCCGTTCTCGAGTGCGCGCATGCGAGCGATCAGCAGATGGTGGTGGCGGGCGGCGCTGCCGCCGTACCAACTGTCGTTCGAGATGTTCACCAGCACCTCCGCCCCCTGGCGCACGAACTCGCGCACGCCGCGCAGGAACACGGATTCATAGCAAATGAACACGCCCACGCGATGCCCTCCGACCTCGGTCACAACGACGCGGCCGCCAGGGTGGAAGTTGCCGGCCTCGAGCGTGATCTTTTCAACGAACAGTGAGAACGGCCACGGCACGAACTCCCCAAACGGAACGAGAAACATCTTGTCGTATTGCGAAACGACATCGCCTCTCTCGTTTACGATCAACGCGCTGTTCAGCGGCTGCTTGCCGTCCGCGCCTCCCCGCTCGACGGAATTGAAGATGATGGGAGCATCGACGCTCATCGCCAGTCTACGGAGAAAGCCGCGGATCGACGCATCCATCGAGTAGTAGGCCGGCACCGGGTATTCGGGCCAAATAACCAGCGCCGGTGGAGTCGAATTCTTCTCCGCAGCGACGCCCGTGGAGAGATGCGCCATGCGCGCGAGGTGTTGCGCATGCCGCGCATGGTCCCATCCTCCCGATCGAAGCTCGTCCGGGAGGACGTTGGGCTGGACCAGACGGACGGTCTCTTGCGGCGCGGCAACGTCAGGAAGCGCGGGCAGCAAAGGCAGAAGCAGCAGGGGCGCCAACCAGCACGCCTCCCGCCGCAACCTCCGCAGGAACAGGACAGCGACCGCGGCATTCACCATCGCCAGCACGAACGACAGCCCGTAAATTCCGGTCAGAGGCGCCAGGCGAGGCAACAGCGGCATTTCGATGCCGGCGTTTCCCAACTGCAACCACGTGAACGCCAGGTACTGATGCAATCCTTCGAAAGAAACCCACAAAGCCGTTACAACGGGGATTGCCCATGACCGCTTCATCAACGGTCCCGCGGCGACCGAGAACACGGCCAGATACAGCCCCTTGTAAAGGAAAAACCCCATGAAGATGGCGCCGGCGCCCGGTGCTGAAAGGCCGGCGTAGCTGTGCATCACACCGTAGATCCAATAGCAGGCTCCACCCCAGTAGATCGAGCCCGCCAACCATCCCATGAGGAACCGCGCCCGCCACGCATCTTCGCGGGCGCAGGCGATGAGAAGAGGAGCAACCGCAACGGGAGCCAACCACGTGAAGCCGAATCGCGGAAAGACCAGAACCTGGAGCAGTCCGCTCAGCGCAGCGAGTGGGAAAGAATACGCTCGGGAAGAGCAGCACGGAGCAGGCCCGACCCTTCGAACGAGAGTTGTCACGCCGTTGCCACGGCGCTCTCTGCGACTTGCTCGGCCATGTAGGAACTCCGCACCAGCGGTCCGCTGAAGACCGCCCGGAAGCCGATCGACTCGCCGTACTCGCGATAGGTTTCAAACACTTCCGGTCGAACAAACTCCTCGACCGGGAGACGCCGCCGCGCGGGCTGAAGGTATTGGCCGATCGTGACGACATCGGTGTCCGCCGCGCGCAGATCGTCAAGCAAACGGCGAACCTCGGCCTCGGTTTCACCCAGTCCGACCATCAAGCCCGACTTCGTCATCACCTGCGGCCGGCAGCGTTTTGCGAACGCCAGCACTTGCAGCGAGCGCTCATAGATCGCCTGCGGGCGCACCCGGCGGTAGAGCCTCGATACGGTTTCCATATTGTGGTTGAAGACATCCGGACCGGCGTCGAGAACCCGCGTCACGGCGTCCGTGTCGCCGAGGAAGTCGGGAGTCAGCACTTCAACCCGCGCTTCCGGCAGGAGCTTTTGCACGGCCCTCACGGTCTGCGCGAAGTGATCGCTGCCGCCATCGGGAAGCTCATCGCGGTTGACGCTCGTGACCACGACGTGGCGCAGTCCCATGCGATGAGCCATTTCGGCAACGAGCCACGGTTCATCCGGATCGAGAGCCTCAGGCGTTCCCTGGGGGACCGCGCAGAAACCGCACCGCCGCGAGCAGACGTTCCCCAGGATCATGAAGGTGGCGACCTTGCGGCTGAAGCACTCGTGAATGTTGGGGCAGCGCGCCGACTCGCAGACCGTGTGCAGGTTGCGCTCGCGGAACTCGATCTTGAGGTCGTGAAGAGCCCGATAGTGCGTCGTGCCGCTGCGCACCCACTCCGGCAGGCGCGGGCGGGGCGTTCGTTGCGGCGAAGCGATTTGAATCAGGTCCACGGGAATAACAGGAGCGGGCAGCGACTCCTTATTCTCCCATGGCAGGAACTCCGCCTCAGGGACGCCGCAGAATGGTCTGCAACCCGTCGGCGCGCATTCTGTTCTGGGCGTCCTTGGCCTCGTTGACGCTCGCGAACGGGCCGACCACGACACGGTGCCAGCCATCCCCGCCCTTGTCATAGAGCGCGACGGGGTATTGCTTGTCTTTCAGCTTGCTGACCAGCAACTGGGCATCGGACCGTACCCGCAACGCCGCCACTTGAACATGAATGCCCCGAGCGATCTGAGCGCCCGTCGCTGCCGCAGGCGCGGCGGGGGCCGCGGCCTTCTCAGGCGGAGGGGCGGGCTTCGCCGCGGGCTCAGGCGGTTCCGACTTCACGGGCGCCGGCGGCGGCGATAGAACTTCTCGCGGCTTGGGCGCATCTTCGAGCAACGTGTCCGGGATGCGAACATCGGCCATTTCCGGTTCGGGCGCCGGGATGCTCGTGGCCGCGATCACTCGATCCTGCTGCCCGCGGCTGAAGCCGACCGTGTAGCCGAACGAGAAAAAGACCGCAAACAGAACTACCACTACGAAGAACAAGCTCAGCAACTGCTTGTTCCCGAGAACCAGTTCAAACTCTTCGTCTTCACGGGAGGGCATATGAACCCATTGTACCTAAAAACAATGGGATCCAAAGATGTTTTGAAATCGGCCTATGCCGACGTGCTCTGCGGCGGCCCCCCGCCATCTCCATCCTACTTTGCGTCGTCTATCTGCTCGGCCCACTTCGCCAAGCCGCGGAACAGATCGATGGGCAACGGGAACACGACCGTAGTGTTTTTCTCCGTGCCGATTTCCGTCAGGGTCTGCAGGTAGCGCAGCGTCACCGACGTCGGCTGGCTCGACAGGGCGCGGGCGGCTTCGGTAAGTTTCGACGCCGCCTGCATCTCACCATCCGCGTGGATGACTTTCGCGCGCCGCTCGCGCTCGGCTTCGGCTTGCCGCGCGATGGCCCGGATCATCTGCTCGGGCAGATCGACATTCTTGACTTCGACGGCCTGGACCTTGATTCCCCAAGGCCCGGTGTGCTCGTCCAACGTGGCCTGGATCTGCGCATTCAACTTCTCTCGTTCGCTCAACAACTCGTCGAGGTCCGCTTCACCGAGCACGGAACGCAACCGCGTCTGAGCAAGCTGGGAGGTCGCGTGCACATAGTGCGACACTTCGACAATCGACTTCGCCGGGTCGATTACGCGGAAGAAGATCACCGCGCTGACTTTCACCGTGACGTTGTCGCGAGTAACGACGTCTTGGGGAGGAACGTCCAGCGTCTCCACCCGCAATGACACTCGGACAATGCGATCGATCGGCGCGAAGACCAACACCAACCCCGGCCCCTTCGGCCGCGGCAACAAACGGCCCAGGCGAAAGATCACGCCTCGTTCATATTCGGGCAGGATCTTGATGCAGTTGATCAAGTACAGAACCACGATGAAGATGAAGACATAGCTCAAGTTGAAACCAAACATAACGTTTCTTCTCCTCCGCCGCGTCACGAGCGGCGATCCACGAAACTCTTCGCTGCTCCCGGGTCAAGGGGCCGGCGACCCGGCTGCCGGCGCTTCGTCCGATGGCGGCTTCACCCTGAGCTTGAGGTCATCCACTCCGACCACCTGCACGGGTGCGCCCGATCGTATCGGCGAGTCCGACGACGCATTCCACCACTCGCCGTGAACGAAAACGCGGCCCTTCGCGTGCACGTCCGTCTTCGCGACACCGACCTCTCCGATCATGCCCCGCCGTCCGGTCACGACCTTGACCCGGAAGGATCGGACCGCAAGCTGCAGCAGAAAAACCGTAATCGCCGCCAACGGCAGCGTCACGCCAATGGCGGTACCCCAGTTGATCGAGAGTTCCGGCATGTCGGTGTCGATCAGCATTACCGCGCCCAGCACCATCGCAATCACCCCGCCGGCCGCAAGAATCCCGTTCGTCGTCGTCGTGGCTTCCAGTATAAAGAAGACCAGTCCCAGGACGACCAGGGCCGCCGCCGCCCAATTGATGGGGAGCACCGTCAACGCCATCGCACCCAAGATCATCAGGATCGCGCCGCCAACGCCCGGCACGATCAGACCCGGGTTTGAAAACTCGACGTACACTCCGACCAACCCCAGCACAAACAAGATGAAGGCCAGGTTCGGGTCGATCAATGCCAGCAGGATGGATTGGCGGTACGACAACTCGAAAGGCACGACACCGGCATCCGCCAGGGAAAGCGTCATCTCGCTGCCGTCGAACCGTTTGATCGTCTTGCCATCCAGCTTTGAGAGCAAGTCCTTTATGTCAGGCGCGATGTATTCGATGAGCTTCTCATCCAGCGCCTCACTCTCGGTGAACGACTTGCTTTCGAGAACGGCTTTCTCCGCCACCTCCGGGTTTCGTCCCCGCTTGCTTGTGACCGAACGAACCGAGGCGGCGGTGTCGTTGCTGACCTTCGCCTTCATCACCTCGTCCATTTCACCGCCCATCAGGACGGGGTGCGCCGCGCCGGTGTTCGTTCCCGGTGCCATCGCGGCCACGTCGGCCGACACCAGGATCATGAAGCCGGCCGAAGCCGCTCGTCCTCCGCTGGGCCCAACGTAGGCGATGATCGGGACATCCGAGGCGACTATCGTCTGGATGACATCCTTGGCGGCGGACAGCAAACCGCCGGGGGTATTCAGCCGCAACAAGACGGCCGCAGCCCCTTCCTCGTCAGCCTGCCGGATCGCCTCTTGAACGAGCTCGACCGTCAGGGGATGGATCACGTGCTCGACGTCAACCTGGATGACTTGGGCGCTGCGGGCCTGCGAAGGAATGATACCCAGGCCGGGCAACAGGACAACGGCGCCGAGCCAGCCTAAGTATCGTGATTTCATGGGTTTCTATCGATATTGTAGTATACGCTCCCGATCAAGACCAAAGCTCCTGGCCTGCATTTCTCACCACCCGACGGTCGAAGCACACGATAAAAAGGCCGTGATTCGTGTTTCGTGACTCGTGATTCGTGAAAAACCTTAAAAACCATGTTGCTTGCGCCAAGCGGCTCGCGCCTTTTTCCTCCGCCCGGCTTGCGCCTAGTCCTGACGGCCCTCTCACCCACTTCGCCTCGCCACGTGGTGAGAAATGCAGGATAATGGCACCCATGGCCTGCCCCATCTGTGAGAAGCGCAGGCCCAAGCGCTTCTGCCCCGCCAAGAACCAACAAATCTGCCAACGCTGCTGCGGCGAGCAGCGAGAGGTGACGATCGCCTGTCCCTTCGATTGCCGCTACCTGCAGCAGAGCCGCGAATGGGATTACAGCGGAGGTCTCGATCCCAAGGACTTTCCCTACAAGGAAATCCGTATTGACGAGAGCTTCTTGAGAGACCACGCCGAGTTGGTCGAGACCTGTGGAAAAGCCCTGCTGGAAGCGTCATTGTCGACGACCGGCACCGTAGACGCGGATAGCCGCGCCGCTCTCGACGGGCTGGTCCGCACGTACAAGACCCGCGAGAGCGGCCTCTATTACGATTCGCGCCCGGACTCCCTCTACGCCGCGAGAATCTTCGATGAACTCAACCAGAGGATCGAGCGCTTTCTGCGAGAGGAAGAGGAGCAGTCCGGCTTTGCGCGCACTCGCGATTCAGATGTCTTGTCGACCTGTGTCTTCCTGCTTCGCATGGCGCTCGACCGCGATAACGGCCGTCCCAAAGGCAGAGCGTTTCTCGACTTTCTGCACCTCCACTTTCGTCCCTCCGAAGAGGCCCCATCGCCGTTTCTCATCGCCGGCCGCTGAACGCCGTTTCCCTGGCCGTCCGGCTGTCGACCTCCTCTTCTCTACCTCTTCATAGCGGGTGCCAGCAGCCCGTGTTAAAAGTCACGCGGGCGGCGTTACGCGCCCCGAAACTGATGGCGTAACGCCTAGCCCGCATTTCTCACCACCCGACGGTCGAAGCACGCGATACGACCGCCAGGACTTCGTT
>JAPPLB010000198.1 GCA_028819575.1 Bryobacterales bacterium
CGCAACGAAGTCCTGGCGGTCGTATCGCGTGCTTCGGCCGTCGGGTGGTGAGAAATGCAGGTCAGTGTGACCGCAAGGCTTCTGCGACGCCGCGATGTTCCGGCCGCCTCTCAAGCGAGGAAACCATGAAGATCGTCGTCACGGGCGCCACCGGTTTTGTTGGCCGCCGGCTGTCCGAAACCCTCAAGCAGTCGGGCTGTCAGGTCGTCGCTCTCACGAGGGACGCGGAGAGCGCCGCCTCGAGGGCGCCTGCTCTTGATTCAGCCTGCGCCTGGAATCCTCTTTCGGAAGCGGCTCCCGTCGAGGCTTTCGACGGCGCCGATGCCGTTGTCCATCTCGCCGGCGAGACGGTCGTGGGCCGATGGACGCAGGCCAAGCGCGACGCCATTCGCGACAGCCGCGTCATCGGCACGCGCAACCTCGTCAATGGATTGCGCGATCTGACGGCCAGGCCGCCGATGCTCGTTGCCGCCAGCGCCGTCGGTTTCTACGGCGACCGGGGCGACGAGGAACTCGACGAAACCTCGGCTTCGGGCGGCGATTTCCTGGCCGAGGTCTGCCGCGCCTGGGAAGCGGAGTCGAGCAAGGCGCGGGAATTAGGGATGCAGGTGGCTCAAGTACGCATCGGGGTTGTCCTGGCCCAGGGCGGCGGCGCGCTCGACGCCATGCTTATGCCCTTCCGGCTCGGCGCCGGCGGACCGCTCGGGTCGGGTCGTCAATGGTGGTCTTGGATCCATCGCGACGACCTCTGCGATCTCGTCCTGCATTTGATCCAGCGCGGCGAGTCGGGTGTCTACAACGGCACCGCGCCGCATCCGCTGCGCCAGAAGGAATTCGCGCGCGTCCTCGGCCGTGTCCTGCGCCGGCCCAGCTTCATGCCCGCCCCGGCGTTCGCGCTGAAGGTCGTGCTCGGCGGATTCGCCTCGGAACTGCTTTCCAGCAAGAAGGTCTTGCCCGCGGCAACGCAAGCGTCCGGTTTCTCCTACCGGTTCGCCGATTTGGAACCTGCCTTGCGCGAGGCGCTCGATCGCTGAGCGCGAGGGGGCCGTCAAGACGAGGCGCGAGTCGGGCGGAGGAAAAAGGCGCGCGCAGGTGTACTTGCCAAATTGCCTTCTTCACCCCTCGGGTCACGAAACACGCAACACGGTTTTTCTCCGTCCTCCGGGGACTCCAAGATGAGCAACCCCAAGCCCGACCAACGGGTTTTTCACGAATCACGAGACACGAAGCACGAATCACGGCCTTTTTACCGCGTGCTTCGGCCGTCGGGTGGTGAGAAATGCAGGCTTGGCTTCGTTACGCCTGGAAGGAACTGCCGCAGCCGCAGGTGGAGGAGACGTTCGGGTTCTCGAACTTGAAGCCCGCGCCTTCGAGGGTCTCGATATAGTCCACACGGCAGTTGTCGAGGTAGAGCATGCTCGCCTGGTCGACGAACACCTTCAGTCCGCCGTTGAACGTGTAGGTCTTGTCGAGCGGCAAACGGTTGTTCTCGAAAGCCATCGAATACTGAAAACCGGAGCAGCCGCCCCCGACCACTGAGATGCGTAGTCCCTGGGGCTTCGGGTCCTGTTGGCCCATGATCTCGTGGATCTTCGTGACAGCCGTTTCAGTTAATTGGACCATGGTCGTGTTTCTCCTTCAGTTCTCAAGTATCGGGAGGAAACCCCTTCCCGGAACGCTTGCTCCCGCCTTCCGCCCTAGATTATACGACATTCGTCCAAGCCGTGCCGTTGACGGTTTCGGAATCCTCCCTTTCGGTGGAACGGGAACGGTTCTGCCAGGCTAATAGGCCCAGCGCCACAACGACGCGCCGGCGGTCAGTCCGGCGCCGACGGCGCACATCACAACCAGGTCGCCCTTCTTCAATTGACCGTTGTCGAGGACCTTTTGCGCTGCCAAAGGAAGCGTGGCGCCGGTAGTGTTGCCGAATTCCCCAATGACGTTGACGGCTTTGTCCGCGGGCATCCCGAGCTTGCTGGCGACTGCCGAGATGATGCGCCCGTTGGCTTGATGGAGCAGAAGGTAGTCCACATCTTCGGGCGTGAAGCCGTTTCGCTCGATGAGCTGCACGCACACGTCCGCCATCTTCCGCACGGCGTACTTGAAGACCTGCCTTCCGTCCTGCTGGACATAGTGCATGCGCTTCTCGACGGTCTCGGGACTCGCGGGGCGCCGGCTGCCTCCGGCGGGCATGCAGAGCCAGTCGCCGCCGGAGCCATCGATTTCATTGATGTAGTCCAGCAGGCCCAGTTGAGGATCTTCGGAGGGCTCGAGCAGAATCGCGCCGGCTCCGTCGCCGAACAGCACGCACGTGGCGCGGTCTTGATAGTCGACGATCCGCGACATCGTGTCCGCTCCGATGACCAGCACGCGTTCCTGCGCTCCGCTGGCGATCATCTGTGCACCGGTCGTCAGCCCGTAAAGGGTTCCCGAGCAGGCCGCGATCAGGTCGAATCCCCAAGCGCCTTTCGCCCCGAGCCGGTCCTGGACGAGGCACGCCGTCGACGGGAACATCATGTCGGGCGTGACCGTGCAGACGATCACGGTATCGATGTCGCTGCCTTCGAGGCCTCGCTGTTCGAGCACCCGTTTTGCGGCTTCCACCGACATGTCGGACGTGGCTACCTCGTCATCAGCGATGTGTCGGGTCCGGATGCCGGTTCGCGCAACGATCCATTCCTCCTTCGTGTCGACGATCTTCTCGAGGTCGGCGTTCGTCAGCGTCTTCGGCGGCACGTAGCAGCCGATCGCTGAAATCTTGACCCGGCGGACATGGCGAGAGTTCTGCGAGGGTCCTGCGGTGGGCATAGGAAGGGGAGGTTGATCGGGAGCGGGCTTCCGTGGAGGGCTGCCAAAGACCCTTTATGATACAGCGAAACGCCTGCGGTATTGCTGTCAAGGCAAGCATCCGCCGCTGCCCCCAATGATTCAGACCTCGTTGCTGTTCGAGACCGTTGAAGAGATCTATCAACGGGTCTTCCGCGAAATCAAGCCTCGCACGATATTGCCGGAGATCGTGGTCCGCTTCTGCTCCTACGTCCACATGGACAGCAGGATTCGCCTCGACGGCGACCACAAGCGCATCGAAGTGCGTATCAGCGACCAGTTGGCGGGAGCCCCCGCGCCCGTCCAGGAGGCGCTGGCGCATATCCTGCTCGGCAAGCTGTACCGCAAGAAGATCGCGCCGAGCTACAAGCGCCGCTACCGCCTCTACACCGAGCGCGAAGACGTGCGCCGCAAGGCTTTGCTTGTCAAGCAACTCCGCGGCCGCAAGCAGATCCTCGCCGCGCGGGGCAAAGCCTACGACCTCGAAGAAATGTTCGACCGCCTCAACGAACGGTTCTTCGACAACCTCCTGGCGCGTCCCCGATTGACCTGGAGCCTCCGCCGCTCACGCCGCTCGCTCGGTCACTGGGACCCGGTCCATGACACCATCGTGATCAGCCGCATCTTCGACGAGCCGGAGATCCCTCGCTTCCTCGTCGAGTACGTCCTCTATCACGAGATGTTGCATCTCAAGCACCCGGTCGAGCACGCCCGGGGACGCAAACGCGCCCACACGAAGCAGTTCCACGCTGACGAACGCAAGTTTCCCCGCTACCAGGAGGCCGTCGCGTTGCTCAAGCAGCTCTGATCCGTTCACCGGGAGTCGTTGCTGCTCTTCCGCCGGCTTCACCCCGATCACGGGTTGTCCAGCTTCCATTGAATCTGCCGCAGCATCCCCTGGAACATGCGGGCGTCCTTCGGCGCCAACCGTAGACGGCTGACCCAGCGCCGCAGCTTGCGCAACTGCGCATCACGGTTCTCAGGCAGGATGAACCCACCCGCCTCGAGCATCGGAACCAACATCTGAATGATGCGGTCTCGCTCATCCGCGCCGATCGATGCCGGCGTCTTCAAGCCGGGCACGGTCCTGGAATGGCGAGCGAGCTCGTAGCAGCATAACGCCACGGCCTGCCCCAGATTCATCGACGGGCATCCCTCTTCGGTCGGAATGGTCAGGATCCAGTCGCAGTGGCTCAGGTGATCGTTGCTCAGGCCGAACTTTTCCGACCCGAACACCAGAGCCGCCGTACGGTCTGCCAGATGGGTTCGCAGGCCAAGGGCGCCTGCGGGTAGCAGGCGCTGCACGTGACCCTCGGCGCGGCCTCGCATCGCCGATGTCCCTACGACGAGAGAGGCATCGCCGAGCGCCTCCGGCAAGCCCGCCGTCACTTGCGCCTGCCGCAGCACCTCCGCCGCTCCTACGGCCGATCTCGCCTCGCGAAAGGCCTTTTCATAGGGATCGACCAGCCACAGGTTCGAGAAGCCGAAGTTCAGCATGGCCCGCGCGGCAGCCCCTATGTTCAGCGGGTTGCGCGGCTGAACGAGCACGATGCGCAATCGTTCTTGCCAACTCACGGACGGTGAAATCGCTGTTGCGGCGACAGCTTCGAAATCGGCATTGTTTTCGAAGCTCACTAGCCTGCCTTTCTCACCACGTGGCGAGGCGAAGTGTGTGAGAGGGCCGCCAGGACGAGGCGCGGAGCCGGGCGGAGGAAAAAAGCGCGAGCCGCTTGGCGCGCGCACGCGCACTTTACGATTCCCCGGCCGTCGTACATTTCTTCAGGAGCAAACCAGGCCTCCTGCCCATGGTTTTCACGAATCACGAGACACGAAACACGAATCACGGCCTTTTCTCGCGTGCTTCGACCGTCGGGTGGTGAGAAATGCAGGTTATTATAATGATCCCAGTATGTTCAACCTCTTCCGGAGTCGAAAGCGGGCTGTCCGCTACGTGCTCGGCGGCATTCTGACCCTCGTCGCCTTCTCGATGGTGATCACCCTCATCCCGGGTTTATTGAGCAACCCGGCCGAAGCAACGGATGTAACACTCGGCGAAGTCGACGGCCGGCCGATCACGGCACAGAGCGTCGTCGCGCACATGGCCGCGCAGGGCGTGTCCTCTGATCTGCCCTTCAATAGCATCCTGTTGTCGTCAACCAGCGCTTTGGATGAGCTTGTGGAGAGAGAAGTGCTCCTCACGGAAGCCGAGAGGTTCGGCCTTTTTCCGGATGAGCAGGAAGTGGCCGAGTGGATGCAACTTCAGATGCCGTTCCTCTTTCCCGAAGGCGTCTTCGTCGGCCCCGCTATCTATGCGCGGTACGTTCGACAGAGCTTCAAGCTCGGCATTCCGGAGTTTGAGCATCGGATCGCCCAGAGAATGGCGGTCGACACCCGGCTCAAGCGTCTCGTGACCAGCGACATTCTCGTCACGACGCCCGAGTTGGAAGAGGTCTATCGTGACCGGAATGAACAGGCGAGCATCGAATACATCAAGGTCTTGACGGCGGACTTTACACGGCAGGTCCAGGTCACGGACGAAGAGTTGCGGGAGGCCTACGAAAACGAGCAAGCGCGGCACCTTGTTCCGGAACGCAGGACCGTCAAGCTGCTCTTGCTGGACGACAGCACCCTTTCCGTTCCCGAGGTGCCGGAATCACGCCTTCGACAGTATTACGCGCGAAACCGCGCCACCTACCGCGCGCCCCGGCAAGCGCGGGCGAGCCATATCTTGTTCATGGCCGACATGGAATCGTCGGGCGACGAGAATCCCGATCGGAAAGCCGAGGCCGAGGAAGTGCTCCGGAAGATTCGTGACGGCGCCGACTTCGCTCTGATGGCGAAGGAGCACTCGGACGACACGAATGCTGCGGAAGGGGGCGATCTCGGCTTGTTCAGCGCGGGAGAGTACCCGGCGGAGTTCGAGCAAGCCGCATTCAATCTCGAGCCGGACGCGGTCAGCGATGTCGTCAAAACCGAGGTTGGCTACCACATCATCAAGCTGCGCGAGAAGGTTCCTGCGAGGACCAGGCCCTTCGATGAGGTGAGGGATGAGCTGCTCGCCACGCTGCGCCAGGAGACGATGCAGCGCGATCGCTTCGCGCTGACCGATCGCGTCTCGGCGGCTGCTCGCGAAGCCGGAACCGATTTGGAGGAGGTTGGGCGGCAGTTCGACCTGGAAGTCCGTACCCTTCCGCCCTTCAGCATCAACGAGCCGCCCGCCGAGCTCTCCGGCGACCAGACCTTCCTGAACGCGCTGTTCGACAACGAGCCTGGCAATCCGGCGCTGAGCACCGAGGGCGGCATTACGAAGATCGGCGTCGTCAGCGATGTTGACCCCTCGAGGCAGGCGGAGTTCGAAGAAGTTCGCGACAAGGTTCGGGACAGTTTGGTCACGCAGAGAAGCACGGACCTCGCGCAGCAGCGCGCCGACCGGATCGCTGAAGAAGCCCGGAAGCCCGGCGCTTCGTTGCGGCGAGTGGGATCGCGCTTCGGAGCCCGCGCCCGCAGTAGTGAGTTCTTCAAAAGCAGCGATCTCGTGCAAGACATCGGGCGCGCCTCGGTACTCGGCCCCGAGCCTTTCAGCGGGGCGCTCGACTTGGTTGTCGGGCCTCTCAGAGTCCGGGGCAACTTCGTCGTCTTTCGAGTCCTGGAGCGCAAGGAAGCTGATATGGGCAACTTCGCGGACGAGCGCGAAGACATCCGCAAAACTCAGCTCGACACCAAGCGCGAAGCCGCGTTTCGCGTCTACACGGAAGCCAAGGTCGCCGCCTATCAAGCGGCGGGCCGCGTTCGGAAGTTCGAAGACCGCGTTCGCGACTTCGCTCGGCTCTATTCCCGGGGCAGAACGTAGTTTTTCCTTCGAATTTCCTTCGTTGCGGCGTTAGCCTGCATTTCTCACCACGTGGCGAGACGAAGTGCGTGAGAGGGCCGTCAGGACGAGGCGCGAGCCGCTTGGCGCGCACAGGTGTACTTTACGGTTCACCGGCCGTCAGACATTTCTTCTGGAGCAAACCAGGCCTCCTGCCCATGGTTTTCACGAATCACGGCCTTTTTCTCGCGTGCTCCGACCGACAGGTGGAGAGAAATGCAGGTTAGAAGCTGGGTACGCCCATCTTGACGACGTCGTCCACCTTCAACATTTCGCGCACGACGAAAGGTTCTCCGTACTTCGCGTGGATCAGCATTCCGTAGTGGCGGGCTGCTGTCCGAATCCGCTCTGCGACGGCCTCCTGCTCGGGAAACAGATCCGCCCCTTCGGGCCTCGTTTCATACTGCGAGCGGTAGCGGAAGAGGGCTCGCAGCCGGCGCTCGAGCTGCGCGCTGATGTCCACGACGAAGCTCGGCCGCGCGTCAGCGTAGATGGAGGAGTACAGGACCTTCAGCGGCCGGTGCGGTTCTCCGCCGATGTCGAGTTTCTTGAGGCCCGCCAGGAAGCAGGCCTCGGATCCGATCTCCGAAGCGCGGTGGTGATCCGGGTGGCGGGCTTCCCAGTAAGGCAGGATGACGACACGCGGCCGCAGCTCGCGGATCTTCGCCGCCAGCTTCTTCCGTGCTTCGAGAGTGTTTTCCAGGCGCGCGTCCGGTAAGTGCAGGTTGTGGCGCTCGGCCAGCAGCATCTCGGCCCCCGCCGCGGCGGCTTCCGCGAGGCGCTGCTCGGGGCTGCCGCGCGTTCCCATCTCTCCCGCTGTCAGGTCCACCACGGCGGTCCGGTAGCCGCGCTCGGCGCAACGGATCAATGTGCCGCCGCAGGTCTGCTCCACGTCATCGGGATGAGCCGCGACCGCCAGCACGTCGATGGGTCTGCTCATGAATCTTCCTCGGCTTTCAACCTCCCGGCAGCGCTTCCAGGAAGGACCGCGGGCTCCAATGATGCCGCAAGGCTTCGACTCCATTCACGGTCACGACCGGTACGTCGTGATCGTACCTCTCCCTGAGCCTTGCGTCGCGGTCGATGTTGACCTCCGTCAGCATAAAACCATGTTCCTCTCGCAGCGTCTCCAACTGCGTCCGCACCTCCTCGCAGAGATGACAACCATCCCGCGAGTATAGAATGACCTGGGCTGTTTCAGGCATTTCTTCTGGAGCGAACTAGCCTGCATTTCTCACCACGTGGCGAGGCGAAGTGGGTGAGAGGGCCGTCAG
>JAPPLB010000172.1 GCA_028819575.1 Bryobacterales bacterium
CGCTTGCTTGCCGTGCTCAACGTACTGTTCAAGTACGCCTGCGCGCGCCCAGCGCGCGCGCCACGTCCTGACGGCCCTCTCACTAACTTCGCCTCGCCGTGTGGTGAGAAATGCAGGCTAGGACGCCGAGGAGAGCCCCTGCGTCTTGCTGCTTGATGCGGCTCTGCTGATGACTGTGGGCGTGCGGGCAGGCCGGTCTGCTGGGAAAGCGAATGTTTTTTCCGTCCATCTGGACAAACAGCGTGCCGAACCGATCCCAGCCGGGCTAGGATGAGTAGTTGCGGGCCGCCGTAGGTCCGCCTTGCGGCCATGACCGGCTTCTCTGCATCCGATCGGATTCTCGATCGCAACCGCCAGTACATTCCCGGCGGCATCTCTTCCATCAATCGCCTCACGGATCCGAACATCGCCTTCGTACGCGGCGAAGGTTCACACCTGTGGGATGCCGAAGGACGTGAATACATCGACTATCACGGGGCCTTCGCACCGCAATTCCTCGGCTACCGGCACCCGGAAGTGCAGGCGGCGGTCCAACACGTGTTGGAAGACGGACAGGACCTGTGGGGCTCCGGCCCGACGGAACTCGAAGGCCGGCTGGCGTATCTGATCTGCGAGAAGATCCCCTGGATCGAGCGGGTCACGGTGCTCAACAGCGGCAGCGAAGCGACGGCCCAGGCGATCCGCCTGGCGCGGGCGGTAACGGCCAAGGATCACGTCATCGTGATGCAGGGCGGCTATAACGGCTGGCACAACGACGTCGCGGTCAACCTGATGACGCCGCTCGATCAACTGGGCCCCCGCCGTTCACCGGGAGAATACCCGTTGGCACCGCTCAGCGCCGGCATTCCCGCCGCCCATCAGTCGCTGCTGCACGCCGTCAACTTCAACGATCTCGATTCGGTGCGGTACGTGTGCGAGCGGTACCCCGTGGGGGCGTTGATCACCGAGCCGATCTTGCAGAACATCGGTCTGATCAAACCGCAGCCCGGCTATTTGCAAGGCCTTCGCGACCTTGCCGACGAGTTTGGTTTTCTGTTGATCTTTGACGAGATCAAGACCGGCTTCCGGCATGCATTCGGGGGCTACGCGGAGGTGAGCGGCGTATTGCCGGACCTGGCCGTCTACGGGAAAGCGATCGCCAGCGGGTACCCACTAGCGGCAATCGCCGGCCCGGCCCGCTGGATGGAGCACTACGCCCACGACGATCCGTCCCGGCGCGTTCTGCTCGCCGGAACGTACAACGCCCATCCGGTGCCGACAGCCGCCGCAGTGGCGACCATCGAGTTCCTGCTCCGGGACGGCGGCGCACTGTACGAAAGGCTCGAACGACTCGGGTCCCGGATCGAGCAGGGCCTGACGGAGCGGCTCGCCGCGCACGACATGCAAGGGGTCGTCGTTCGCCAAGGCAGCGCGTTCGTCGTTTTCTTCATGGATCACCATCCGGTCGACTGGCACGACCTGGCGGGGAATCATGACTACGAGCTCGACAGAACCTTCCGGTTGGCGCTGATTGAAGACGGCATCTTCTTCTTCCCCATCGCCACCAAGCAGTGTTCGATTTCGGCCGCCCACACGGAAGCAGACATCGAGCAGACGATAGCGGTCGTGGACCGCGCCCTGACGTCTGTGCTGGCCACCCGCTAGTTTTTTTCTTCGCCGCCAAGGGTCACTTTCGAGTCAAGTTGACGCGGCGATCCGTTGTCCTGCTTACCGGTCTGAGGACTCCCTCGCCAGTTTCCACCCCAGCGTCGGACCTCCCTGCCCCACCCGCTCAGCGGGCGCACTGCCGGCACGAACGGGCCGTGAAGCGAGGCGGCGGATTCGAGCCGCCCCGGATTGAAACTGCGCGGGGACGCGGGGATAATGGCTTGCCATGACGAGCAAATACGATTCGGCGCTTACGCGAAGACTGTTTCTGAAGGCCGCGTCGGCATCGGCGTTGGCCGCCGCCGCGCCCGGTGACGCGCCGCCGATCTATCTGGCGGACATGAGCAAGTGCCTGCCCGCGTCGGCCTTGACGAATAAACCGCAGCGTGGACGCTGGCGGCTGCTGCCCTACGAGACGGAGACCTTCTCCGGCTCGATGCTGGTGGCGGGCCGGAATACCGGGGCTCCGGAGGTTCGCTACCCGCTGTCGCAGAAGGGATGGCACCGCGTTTCGCTGGGATTGCGGTCCTACCGGGGCGGCGAGTCGGCGACGCTCGTCGAGGTGCGTCTCGGCCGGGATTCCAACTCCGTCATGGTGCGGCACGCGCACGGCGAGGAGGACCGCATCGACGACTACTACTGGCGGACCGTCGAGCTGACCGGCAGTGACGAGCTGGTGTTCAGTCAATGGCGCCGGCGGCTCGTGCCGGACGATGCGGGATCGGTGGGCAACTCGTGCAGCGCGGTCTGGTTGGCCTACATCAAACTGGAACCGCTCGATCGGCCGGAGGAGGCCCGGCTCCGGGAGGAGCGGCGCTCGGGAAGAACGCGCGTGCTCTTCTGCCATAACGATGCCTGGAGTTACACCTATCGATACCGTCCGACGAGCGAAGCCGAGATCCGGCGCGAGATCGAGCCGTTCCGGGACACGGACTTTTCGCGCATCTATTGGGAAGCGGGCATGGGCGACCGCATGTACTACCCGACGAAGATCGGGCGCATCACGGCGGCGGACGATTGGATCGACGACCCGTACCGGATCGGGGACCGGCTCGCCAAGGAGACCTGGCGGACCTGGCGCGAAAAAGGGATCGATCCGCTGAAGGTGGCTGCAGAACACGCCCACGCGATCGGGTTGGAGTTTCACGCGACCTACCGGCCGAGCGGCTTTCACTTCCCGGTACCGCAGGATGAGTGGAACGAGGGCGGGGCGTATGACAGGCATCCGGAATGGCGGGGTCAGGACAAGGTGGGCCGGCCGACGCCCCGTCTGTCTTATGCTTTCCAGGGGGTGAGGGACCTTGTCGCCGGTTTCCTTAAGGAGATCAGCGGCTACGAGATCGATGGGGTCTGCATGGCCTACAATCGGCGGCCGCCGTATCTGGAATATGAGCAGCCTCTGCTCGACGGGTTTCGGAAGACGCACGGCAAGGACGCGCGAGCCGTCGGCGACCGGGACCGGGAGTGGCTGAAATACCGGGCAACCTTCATGACGTCGTTCATGAAGCAGGTTCGGCAAGTGATGGAGGCCGCACGCCGGGAAAAAGGACGGAGCAGGCCGCTGGAAGTGTCGGCGATCGTTCTGAGCAGCGAGATGGAGAACCTCTATTACGGATTGGATCTCGAAGAGTGGGTGAAGCAGGGCCTGCTCGACACGATCATGCCGTACTCGTCGGTTCGGGGAATCAACAGCTCCAGGGACTCATGGACCGACCCGGCGGAGGCGGAATTCTTCTATCGGATCACCGGGGACAGCTCGTGCAGGCTGGCGCTGAACCTGATGCCGCGCCGGTTGAGCCCGGATCAGTACCGCGAGAGGGCCCACGCCTTGTACGAGGCGGGGTCCGAACACTTCTTCTTCTGGGACACGAATGCCCGTAACGATTTCAGCCCGTCGTGGGACGTCTTACGCCGCCTTGGCCACCGGGACGAGTTGGCGCGTTGGGCCGACGATGGCAAGCCTGCCTACGAGGCGCCGGGATCGCATTTGCGGAAGCTGGGGACCTGGAACCTGGGGTATGAGACTCCGGGATAGCCTGGAAATTTCCCTGTATCCAGCTTGCCCTAAGTGCAGTCACCTTTCACCTCGAACAAGAAATTAGACGACGCCGTGTAATAACCATCACCTAACGGTGGTGTATAGGCTACGATAAGAGCAACCGGACGGCTACAATGGGATTCAGTATCTACTATGTTTGGTAAAGTTTCGGGGACCAGATTGGATCAGCTCAGGAGGTTTGACGTGCTTTACAAAGCAGATCGAAAGCTACATGTCTCGTTTGTTCACAGAGTCATCACCGTGACGGGAATCCTGATTGCCGTGGCCATTGCCGTGGCCATTCCCGCGGCCGGGCAGGTTCTCACGTCCCGAGTGGATGGGACGGTTCAGGATCAAAGCGGCGCCGTCATACCGGGCGCTTCAGTGACGTTGACGAACGTCGAAACGAATATATCGTTGGAGGCCGAGACGAACGAAGTCGGCCTCTACGTGTTCCCGCAGGCGCCCGCGGGACCCTACACCATCACCACAAAGCTGTCGGGGTTCAAATCGACTGTGCTCGAAGGCATCCAGATCGAAGTGGATACGGCCGCCACGATCGACATCGTTCTCGAGGTGGGTGTGGTGGACGAGACGGTGGTGGTGACCGCGTCTCAACCGGCGATGAACACGGTCAACGCGGAAATCAACACCAACCTCAACCGCGAGCAGGTCAAAGAGCTTCCCCTGAACGGACGCAGCGTGACCCAGTTGGCTCTCACGCAAGCCGGCGTGACCAGCCCTGGCGGAACTCGCACGGCATCCATCAACGGAAATCGAGGCACCTTCAACAACTTCACGCTCGACGGCATCAACAACCAGGACACGTTCATTCGAACGGACGCTCTTTTCGGAACCATCCCTCTCCAGGAAAGCTTCATCGAGGAGATCAACATCACGACCGCCAACTCGGAGGTCGATGCCGGGTTGGGATCATCGCAGACCCAATTCGTCACCCGGTCCGGAAGCAACGAGTTTCATGGGGAGGCCTTCTACTATCACCGAAACGACGCGCTCAACTCGAACACCTTCTTCAACAACGCCGCCGGGATCAAGAAAGAGAAGGTTCTGATCCACCAGTTCGGCTTCAACGTAAGCGGCCCCGTCGTGAAGGACAAGCTGTTCTTCTTCTTCGACTATGAGGAGGAACGCAGCCCCGGTTCGGCCTCCGTGGTGCGGAGCGTCCTGACGGATTCCGCGCGCGCCGGCAATTTCAGCTACGTCCGGCAGGACAACGGCGAAGTGGTCACGCTGGACCTGTTGGGACTCACCGGAATCACGATCGACCCGGCCATCCGATCGCTGATCGATTCGACGCCGCGGCCCAACGACACCAGCGTGGGTGACGACAGGAACGTCTCCGGCTTCCGCTTCAACAGCCCCGACCAGTCCGATGCCGGTTGGCTGGTGTTCCGGGGAGACTACCAGATCAACCGCAAGAATTCCTTCACGGGAACCTTTCACCAGTTCGAACTGGAATCGCCGAACTCCGTGTTCAACAATATCGATGCCGTATTTCCGGGTCTTCCCGGCGCGGGGCAGGGCTCCACCCGCAGACTGGGCTCCTTTTCCGTGAGAAGCACGTTCAGTCCGACCATCACCAACGAAGCGCGATTCGGGTTCCAGGCCGCGAATGTGTCATTCTTCACGAACGAGCCCTTTGCCCAAGGCTATATTCTGGACGTCTCGGTGTTCAGCAATCCGGTTCAGGATTTTCAGCCCCAGGGACGAGACACCCGCAATCTCGACTTGATGGACAACCTGACATGGGTCGAAGGCAACCACACCATCAAGATCGGCGCGAGCGTCCGCTGGACCCGAGTCGACTCGTTCAATGACGCAGGTATCGTGCCCACCTACACCCTCGATTTCGGACCGGGGAACCCGGACCCGCTGGTTCCCGATATCTTTCCCGGCGGCATTTCCGCCGGTGAACTGAGTACCGCTTCCGGGCTGTTGAGCACTCTGGGCGGTTTCGTTGACTCGGCAGATCAGCAGTTCAACGTCACTTCGCCAAGTTCGGGTTTCGTCGATGGAGCTTCTCAAACGAACCTTCTCACCCAGAACTTCGTCAACCTGTACCTGGCGGACACGTGGCGCGCCACCTCGAAACTCAGCCTGACTTTCGGAGTCAGGTGGGAGTTCCACGCTGTCCCGGACGAGGCGCGAGGCCTGGCCCTGTTGCCCGTGGGCGGCATCGATGCGGTGCTCAACCCCGACGCCGTCGTCGATCTCGCGGGTTCGACCAACGGAAGGCCGTTCTTCAACAACGACGGGAACAACTTCGCTCCCAACGTGGGGTTGGCCTGGCAGATTACGGACAAGACCGTTCTGCGCGCCGGATACGGGCTGAACTACGTGGTCGACAACAACCTGACAACGGTGCTCAACGCCCTGCGAGCCAACGATGGGCTGTCCCAAAGTGTCAGCCTCCCGGGACTCAGCGGCACGGTCAGCGGCGGCGGGCTGGCTCCCATTCCGGAGCCCGAATTCAGGATTCCCCGGACCGCGCGCGACGGCATCCTGGCGGACCCCACCGCGGCCCTCTTCACGATCGATCCCGGCTTGCGAACCCCCTACGTGCAGCAATGGAACATCGGGTTGCAGCACCAGATCATGCCGGACACCGCTGTCGAGCTGCGCTACGTCGGAAACCATGGCGTCAAACTCGGGCGCGCCGTCGATCTGAACCAGGTCCTGCTGCCCCCGGATTTCGTCGAGGACTTCCGGCGGGCCCAAAGAAACCTTGCCGCCAATGGAGACCCCAGAGCCGGCGAGCCTCTGCAGATCTTCCCGCAACTGGGTCTCGGCGGATTCCTGCAAGCGGGGTACGTGCAAAACTGGATTCGGAACGGTGAGATCGGGCAGTACATCGGCGGCTTTACGGCGCCCAACCGGGCATTCTTCTATGCCGGCGAGGGAGGAGAGAGATTCGGCGCCACCCTGCCGATCAGCTATTTCCTTCGCAATCCCAATGCCTTCGTCGCCGATTTCGTCGGCAACAACGCGTTCTCGAAGTACAACGCCCTTCAGTTCGAGATCAGGAGGCGTTTCCGCTCGGGCCTGACCGGCCAGTTCAACTATACCTTCGGCAAGGTGCTGACAAACTTTTCCGGCTCCCAATCCAATTTCCGCGGGCTCTTCGACAACGCCCAACCGCACCTCGAGATCATGCGCCCCGATTTCGACATCACCCACACCTTCAACGGCAACTGGGTGTGGGAGATACCCTTCGGTCAAGGACGCAAATGGATGAACACCGGCAGCGTCCTTAACGCGATCGCCGGCGGATGGGACCTCAGCGGATTTCTCCGGGTCCGTTCCGGCGAGACGATCAACATCGTCTCCAATAGAGGGACCATCAACCGAGGCGGTTCCAGGGCCCTGACGAACACCGTGCATCTGATCGGCATGGATATCAAGGAGCTTCAGGGCCGGACCGGAGTCTTCCGCCACTCGGAGGGCCGCATCAATCTTTTCCATCCCAGCCTGATCGCTACCAGTGGACAGGGCAATCCCGGCATCTTTCAAAATCCGGGTTTGCTGGAGGCGGGATCGCTGGCCATGTCCCCCGTCAGCGGGCCCTGGTTCGCGTCGCTGGACGTGGGGCTCCGCAAGAGCTTTCCGCTGCCCATTACGGAAGAATCGCGTTTCCAGTTCCGCTTCGATTTCTTCAACATTCTCAACCGCAGCAATTTCAACGTAGGTTCCAGGGGAGGGATCTCCGGCCTGGGTGTCGTCAACATCCACAATCCCAACAACACCCAGTTCGGCCAGATCAGTTCGACCTTCGATGCCCGCCAGATCCAGGTCGGGATGAAGGTCATCTTCTGAGGGACCCGACATTCGGATAAGGCGAGCCATCGTGGGTTGAGCACGGGGCACCGGCGGCGTTCGGAATGTGAATGGCGGCTTGCGCGCTCGGCGCTCTGCCACGCCCTTGCTACAATGACCACCGAGGCTTCACCGCCATGTCCTCTTCAACCACCCCCGCCCGGGCTCTTGGGGAACAAACAGCGGCCGACCTCTACCGCACAGACGGATATTCCTGGTCTGTCGAGCAGGCCGACGCCCTGCGCCGGCGCGACTTCGCGGCGATCGATTGGGACAATGTGGTTGAGGAAATCGAGGACGTGGGACGCAGAGAGAAAAATCACTGGCGCGGTTGTTGCGCCAGGGTCCTCGAGCACCTGCTCAAAATCGAACACTACCACGAAGCCACCCATGAAGTGCTACGGCACTGGGTAAGCGAAATCAATGACTTCCGCCGAGAAATGGCCGATGACATCATCAATAACCCGGGACTGCAAGGGGAGTACGAGACGATGTTCCAGGGCGCTTGGCGGACCGGAAGAGACTACGCACGCCGCAGGCTGGCTGAATATGACGAGTCCAACGGCACGTCGACGCTGAAGCAGGCTCGCCGTCAGCGGGACCGGACTCTGCCTGAACAATGCCCCTATCGGCTGGAAGACGTGACGGCCTTCGATCTACAGCGAGACAGAGATCCTGACGAAGACGTTTGGCCCCCAAGTGTTGCCCGTGTCTTGAACACCCGGCTCGGCGACGACTATCCCGTGCGCCCCGACCGTGACCGGGGCCGCAGCACGGGTTGGAGCCGGTAACCACTGCATCTTGTGGCTTAAGTCGTTTGACGAGCACCACATTTTGCAGCCGTGTTCCTGCCTGCCCGTGTTTTTAGGTGGACTTGCCTCGCTGCTCGACCACCTTTTGACCAGCTTGGTCTCGGCGCTTCTGCCGATCACTGCCGATCGTCAGCCTCCCGGGCAAACGTGTGCTTGCTTCGCGGTCGTATCTCGCCGTCATGACCGGCGTTCCACCATGAGCTGGTTGCGGCCCTTCTGGAGGACCCGGCCATCCTGGTTGCTGAGCTCGATCTCGAGAGAAACGACTCCGCGGTCGGGCTTGGTGCGGGAAGGCTTCTTGCCGGCGACGCGCACGACGGCCTTGACAGTGTCGCCGATGAAGATCGGACCGACGAAGTCCCAGGACCAGTGCAGCGAGGCGATTGCGTGGACCTGGAATCCGGAGCGGTTCTTGAGGCCGTCGGTGATGGCCAGACCCAACAGTCCGTGAGCGACGCGGCGGCCGAACTGGGTTTCCCTGGCGAACTCTTCGTTCGTGTGAAGCTCGAAAAAGTCCATCGAGAGGCCGGAGAATTGCATCACGTGCCAGTCGGTGATGGTCACGCCGGGGGTTTCGTGCTGCTCGCCGATCTCGATTTCGTCGAAGTAGCGCTTGGGCATGGTGGGGTTATGGTAGCGCAGCGTGGTCTACCGAGAGGGTGACAGAGCACTCCGGCATCGACCACTGAAAAAGGGCTTACCTCTCCGGCTCATCCAGTGCCTCGGGCCTGTCCGGGCATGTTCCCACATGCCGCGCCGGGACGAGTGGCGAGCCTTGGCCGGGTGATAAGATTTGGTCTCGCTGATGACCACCGGACTGGAAAAGTCATTCGTGAGTGCGGATGAGGCGGCCGCTCGGATCGGCGACGGCCGCACGATTGCCATCGGCGGTTCCGGATCGGGGCATTGCATTCCCGACATCCTGCTGGAGGCCCTTGGGCGACGGTTCAAAGCGACGGGACACCCGAACCACCTGACGCTGGTGCATGCGTTCGGCGTCGGCGATCAGAAGAGCCGCGGCCTGCAGCACCTGGCTCAACCCGGCCTGTTCCGGCGGGTGATCGGCGGACATTGGTCGATGGCTCCGCGGATGAGCAAGCTGGCGGCGGCGAACGAGTTCGAGGCGTACAACGTCCCCGCAGGCGTGGTCGTGCAGTTGTTTCATGCCGCCGCGGCGGGCAGTCCGGGTTGGATGACCGAGGTCGGTCTCGGCACGTTCATCGACCCGCGGCTCGAAGGCGGGAAGCTGAATGCGGCGGCGCGGGAGGACATCGTCGAGCTGATCGAACGGAACGGGCGCGAGTACCTGTTCTATCCGGCGATTCCGATTGACGTGGCCTTGATTCAGGGGAGCACGGCAGACGAGCACGGCAATATCGGCATGAACCGCGAGGCGGGCTTCTGGCACAACTGCGCCATGGCGCAGGCGGCGAGGACGGCGGGAGGAATCACGATCGCCGTCGTGAAAGAGCGGGTCGCGGTGGGCGGGATTCACGCGCGGGACGTGCGCGTGCCCGGCTGCTTCGTGGACTTCGTGGTCGTGGACCCCCAGGCCGGCCAGACCTTCCAGACCCATTTCGAGCCGGCGTATTCGGGCGACTCGCGGAAGCCGGACAGCGAGTTCGGCGACTTCCCCCTGGATGCGCGCAAGGTGATTGCGCGGCGGGCGGCGCTGGAGCTTGCGCCGGGGACGGTGCTCAACGTCGGGTTCGGGGTCCCCGACGGGGTGATGAAGGTGGCTCGGGAACAGGGCATTGCCAGCACCCTGGTCCCGACCATCGAGCATGGTCAGTTCGGCGGCATACCGGCGGAAGGTCTCGATTTCGGCGCCACGTACAACAGCGAGGCGATTCTCGAGACCGGACACATGTTCGATTTCTATCAGGGCAGAGGGGTGGATCAGGCCTACCTGGGTTTCCTCGAAATCGATCGTGAAGGAAACGTCAACGTGAGCAAGCTGGCGGACACGATCATCGGTACCGGCGGCTTTATCGATATCGCCCAGAAGGCGCGCAAGGTGGTTTTCTGCGGGACGCTGGCCGTACGGGCAAGGACGGAGTTGGCGAACGGCAGCGTGCGCTTCGTGAAACACGGCAAGCCCAAGTTCACCGAAACGGTGAATCAGGTCACGTTCAGCGGACGGTATGCGCGGACCCATGGGCAAGAAGTGCTTTATGTGACGGAAGCGGCGGTCTTCCGACTGACCGGGCAGGGCGTGCGTCTGGAGGAGGTCGCGCCGGGGATCGATATCGAACGGGACCTGATGCCTCAGTTGGGCTTCAGACCCTCGATGGCCGATCCGATGGGCGTGATGGCGGCGGAGCTGTTCTGCGAGGACGCGCTGCCGCGGCGTTTGTTTCGGTTCTATGGCTGACTATGGCTTTTGCAGTCGATCCGGCGGCCAGGGCAGAGCGAGCAGGCGCTTTATCGCTCGTTCCTCGACAGGTTGCCAAAGCTCACTGGAAGGTTGCGGATGTTATCGTTTAGCATGCTCGGCGGAAATTTCCGGCAAGACAAGATGACAAGACTCGTCATGGCGCTCTGTGTGTTCGCCGCAACGGCTTCTGCGGTGGAGGTAAAGGGCATCACCCCGACCGGCGGACAGAAGCCGGCCGGCCCCTACACGTTGGGGGTGATGGCGGGTGATTACCTCTATGTCTCAAGCCAGGGTCCGCGGCGGCGGGACGGAACGATTCCCGGAACGATCGAAGAGCAGGTCGATCAAGCGGTGGCCAACGTAGAAGCGATCGTTCGGGCCGCGGGGCTCACACTCGACCACATTGTCTACACGCACGTCTACCTCGACGACATCTCGCTCTACGACGGCATGAACCGCGCCTATGCCCGGCACTTCGGCACGAATCCGCCCGCGCGCGCCGTCGTGGGAATCCATCAGCGCACCAACGGGATGCACGTCACGATCAACGCAGTGGCGGTTCGTGATTTGTCGATGAAGACGGTGGTCGCACTGCCCGGGATCGACGTGAAGGAACCCTACTCCCCCGGAATCCTGACTCACGATCGACTTTACGTCTCGGGCATGCTGGGCCGGGACTTGAAGACCGGTCGGATCCCGGATGGCATCGACAAGCAGGTCGCGCTGGCGCTCGACAACGTCGGCGCAGTGCTCAAGGCCGCCGGTCTCGACCACCGCCACATGGTGTTCGTCAATCCCTACGTTGGTCCGAACATCGCCTACGGTGAAATGAACAAGGTCTACGCGACGTACTTCCAGTTCGGCAACACCCCGGCGCGGGCGACGATCTTCGTGACTTCCCTGCCCCACAACGCGCGCATCGAATTCACCGGCGTCGCGGTACGCGATCTGTCGAAGCGTCTCGCGGTGCGTCCGAAGAACATGAAACCCAGCCCGACCGCCAGCCCTTGTGTCTTCGCCGGCGACACGTTCTTCTGTTCGGCGAAAAGCGGCTTCATTCCAGGAGTCAACGGGGGGATCTGGGCATCAACCGTCGAGAATCAGCTACGTCAGACGATGCGGAACCTCCTCGACAACCTCGAGGAGGCGGGGATGGACTTCAGCGACGTGGTGGCGACGAACCTCTATCTGGACGACCGGGCCGATTACGACAAGGCGAACGCCGTCTACAAGCTGTATTTCCCGGACCTGCTTCCGGCGCGAACCACGGTGCAGCAACTCGCTCCCGCCGAACGCCGGCCCCGCGCCAACGGACGATGGCCGACCCTGGAGCAGATCTCATTGATTGCCGTGAAGCGGTAATCGCAATAACGTCAGTCGCAATATCCCGGAAGAGAACCGTCCCGCTTCAGAGGGGCACGCCGTCGATTTCGGCTGCTGCCAATGCGGTGCACAGGATTCGAACAAGACTGATAACCATATTTATTTGAGATTTTTGCCATTCTATCTCTCGCGTAACGTCTGATCTGTCAACCCCGCGTCCTGACACACCGTACAGTGACTCGCCCTCCTGTGTCCCGGCGGCCATCGGCATTTCACTGATCAAAGAGAAAGTTCGTCTATTCCACCGGGAATGAAGGCCTCAGGCCGTCTGTAATCGAACTCGTACCCTGGGCGAATGGAGTGCCCTGGAGAAACCGCCTTCTCCGTCAAATGCCGGAAAGACAGTTGCGAGGTCCTTCCGCAAGGAGTAGAGTTCTGACAGCAGGAGAATGGAGCCTGCTCATCTCATCATTCCGTAGAGGGAACTTTTACACATGCTCAAGCGAATCAGTGGAGTAATCCTCATCGTGATGGCGGTTGCGGTCGCCGTCCAGACCATCGTCGAACCGCTCTATCACACATCCAGCGAAGGGCAACCCTACAGCCCGCTTTGGTCCATCCTGGGCTGGCTGATGATACTGCCTATCGTGCTGGGCGTGATATACGGCTATCACCGCAAGAAAGACGTGGACAGCGAAGGCGGCAACGGCGCGGTCACGCGCGAGTTCCTTGCCGCCAACACGCAGTTCTACGGTTTCCTCTTCGTGGGCATCATTTTCCTTTGGAACTGGTTCAACCAGATCAGTCCCGGATTCACCGCAATAGGCGCCGATACGGTCACCCTGGTGTGGATACTCGTCGATGCCGCGCTGCCGCTGCTTTCGGGCGCGATGGGAATGTTCCTGCTGCGAACAGACGGCAACGGATAGGGCGGCAACTTCAGCGCACCGTCCTGGAGCGAAGACAAGTCACCGTGCAAGCGTCCTTGCGGGCCGCTTTTGGCCCATAATGTCTTCCTTTTCGCGGGAATACTACGTGGCACTCGGTCCGCGGCGCTTCACGGCTCGCGGACCGGAGCCGCTGCGAGCTGCCGGAGGCAACCGCTTCCCCTCCCTGAACCGGTGCTTTCGAGGCCCTTTGATAAAATGAACCTTACCCTTTTCAGACATGCTTGAGAGCCCATCCAACGACAAGAATCCGGCGGCGACCGGGACCGAACCGACTGTGCACGATGCAGACGAATCCGCGGCAACCGCTTCGAAGAACGGGAACCCAAACGGAACGGACGGCCAGGAAAGCGAGCCTCTCGACGAAGCCGCACCAGAGCCCGACCCGGTCGAAAAGCTCGAAGCCGAGAAAGCGGAGTTGCTGGACCGATTCCGGCGGGCCCAGGCGGAGTTCGAGAACTTCCGCAAGAGACTCCTGCGCGAGAAGGACGAGGTGCGGGAGTACGCCGCCATGGACACCATCCGATCCCTGCTGCCGGTTACGGACGATTTCCAGCGAGCGCTCGACGCCGAGGGGCTCGATGCGGAAGTCCGCAAGGGCCTCGATCTGGTGTTGAAGTCGATGTTCGACGTGTTCACGCGGGCTGGCCTCAAACCGCTCGACGACGGCGGCTTCTTCGACCCCAACATCCATGAAGCCGTGGATCGGGGGCCCGCCGAATCCGATGAAGACGACCAGAAGATTCTCGAGGTGTACCAACGCGGTTACCACTTCAAGGACCGCTTGCTGCGTCCTGCGATGGTCAAAGTAGCCGTCAAGGACTGATCCCGCACCGCGACCCATATCCGCCAGGGATACTTCAACGTGGCCAAGCCTGATTATTACGAGGTCCTCGGTGTAGATCGAGGAGCATCCGACCAGGATGTCAAGAGCGCCTACCGCAAGATGGCGCTGAAGTATCATCCCGATCGCAACCCTGGCAACCCCGAGGCGGAAGAGCAGTTCAAGCTCGCCTCCGAAGCCTACAGCGTCCTCAGCGATTCCGACAAGCGCGGCCGGTACGATCGCTTCGGCCACGACGGGCTGGCCGGAAGCGCGGCCGGTTTTGATCCGTCCCAGTTCACCGACTTCTCCGATATCCTGGGCGACCTCTTCGGAATGGGCGACTTCTTCGGCGGCGCGGGTCGCCGGACGCGGGCCCGGCGGGGCGCCGACCTGCAGTACGACCTGGAAATCGATTTCGAAGACGCCATCTTCGGCTTCAATACCGAGATTCAGTTTCCTCGCTCACAGCCTTGCGACGACTGCCACGGCACAGGCGCGGCGGGAGGCGCTCAACGGCGGACCTGCAGTCAGTGCGGCGGTCGAGGCCAGGTTCATTACCAGCAGGGATTCTTCTCCGTCGGCAGGACGTGCCCTCGCTGCCGCGGCGAGGGGAGCATCGTTGACAATCCCTGTGGGGCTTGCAGCGGCAGGGGCCAGGTTCGCAAGCAGCGGAAGCTCAAGGTAAACATTCCGCCGGGTGTCGACGGCGGCACCCGCCTGCGGCTCAGCGGCGAAGGGGAAATCGGAGCCAATGGCGGCCCTCCCGGTGATTTGTACGTTCTGCTCCAGGTCAAGGACCACACGATCTTCGAGCGCGACGGCACGGACCTCTACTGCGATGTACCGGTCAACGTGGCTCAGGCGGCGCTGGGCGACGAGATCGAAGTCCCGACCTTGGAAGGCGGCGAGAAGGTCAAGATCCGTCCCGGAATGCAGAGCGGCTCACGTCTGCGGCTGAGAGGCAAAGGCGTGCCGTTCGTCAACAGCGGCCGCCGCGGCGACCTCATTGTTCAGGTCGTCGTTACGACGCCGACAAAGCTCACTCAGGAGCAACGCCGGCTGTTCGAAAACCTGAGGGATATCCTTCCGATCGACAACCAGCCTTCGGAAAAAGGGATCTTCGACAAGGTCAAGGACTACCTCACCCAATGACCTGAAACGTATGATCTGAAACGTCCTCCTGATCAAGCGGCGTTGACACCGGCCCGGATGTTTCCCGCTTGTATGATCCGCACACGGGCGGAGGAAAATAGCCGGATACCAGCCCCGCTAACCTGCATTTCTCACCACATGACGGCCGCGGAGCACGCGATACGACCGCCAGGACTTCGTTGCGCTTGCTTGCCGTGCTCAACGTACTGTCAAGTACGCCTGCGCGCGCCAAGCGGCTCGCGTCTCGTCCTGACGGCCCTCTCACGCACTTCGACTCGCCACATGGTGAGAAATGCAGGCAAACAGTTATGCGGGGTCCGTCCAAGGCGACTCTCTGTCCCAACCCTCGAGGTGTTCCCTCCAGGTCCGCAGGCGCTCGCGCATGGCTTCGAGTTCTCTGTCTCCAGTGCGAGCCAGATTCACAAGCTCGTCAGGATCGGCTTCGAGGTCGTACAGTTCTTCGAATGCGGGGTCGGTCTCAAGATAGCGCGTGTACTTCCAACGAGCGCCCCGAACCGCCTCGGTTTTCGGGATCGTCCGGTGCTCGAACAGATGCTCGTAGAACCACTCCGTCCGCCACTCGGGAGAATGCCCTTGGAGAAGCGGCGCGAGACTCCGGCCCTGCATCGAGACCGGAACGTCGACGCCCGCCATCTCCAGGATTGTCGGAGCCATGTCGATATTGAGCGCCGTCTCCGCGCAGCGGGCGCCTGCGGTGTGTTTGCGCCTCGGATCCCGGATGATCAACGGCGTCCGGATCGACTCTTCGTGCGTCAGCCACTTGCCGGCCCAGCCCCACTCACCGAGGAAGAAGCCGTTGTCGGCCGTATAGATCACGACGGTGTTGTCGTCCCAGCCGCGCTCACGCAACTTGTCCATGATCCGGCCCACCTGGGTATCGACGCCGCTGATCAGCCGATAGTAGCGCTTGACGGACTCCTGGTATCTCTCCTCCGTCCCGAACCGGCGCTCCCACCGAATGCGCCCCTCGTAGTCACCGCGCAGGAACGCCGGGAGCGCCGCGTGAATATCGGGGTCCGACTTCGCAGCCGGAGGGATCGTCACGTCTTCATACAAGTGATCGTAGGCAGGGTCGTTGAGGAAGTACGGCGGCTCGCGATCCTGTACATGAGGGGACTTGAAACTGACCGAAAGGCAGAACGGCGTCTCATCAGTGCATCCGTCGAGAAAATCGAGAGCCTGGACGCCCATGACCTTGGTGAGATGAACCCGCCGGCCCTCGATCTCCCGGAAGTACCGGCCCTGCCCGGAAAACCCCTCGAAGAAATCAAAACGTTCTCTGGGCACCGTTCGACCGACACCGTATTTGCCGATGAACCCCGTCCGGTAGCCTGCCGCACGAACGAGCTCCGGATAGGACGCAGCGTGCTGCTCAGCCGTCAGCGGAGTGCGAAACCCATGAATGCCGTGGGTTCGAGCGTATTGTCCGGTGAAAAACGAAGCCCGCGAAACGGCGCAGATCGACGTCGTGACAAAGCTGTTCTCGAACAGCACGCCTTGTTCCGCAAGACGGTCGACGTTGGGTGTCTGGACGATCGGGTTGCCGGCGCATCCGAGAGCATCGGCGCGCTGGTCGTCGGTCAAGAGAAACAGGATGTTCGGAGGACGTTCCGTCTCAACCGAACAGCCCGGCGCGGCGAGAGCCGCCGCGGACATGCCGCGAATAAAGTCCCGCCGCGAAAAAGCCGATGCGTTGTGTCCTGTATTCAAGTCAAGTCCTCGTCCGCGGCATGGTCGACAAACCACACGACATTCCGCCCTGCGCGACCAAACCATTGAAGCGGCCGGACAAGGGCTGGGTGCAAACCTTCGGCGACGCTCTTCATCGTCGAATGTTTGTCTTCATCCCTCGCAAGGGGCAAGATCCGCCGCGTGCTCAAGATAGCAGCCGGCAACAAGTTCACGAGAGAGCACGACCGAACTTCCAGGCGGACGGTCGCGGCAATCCGCGCTCGATGTTCAATCAGAGCAAGAGTTCGGCTACCACTCGTTGTACGGCGTGCCGTCGATAGCGGTCTGGTCCGAGCCGCTTCTTATGTCAAACAACCCGGACTCACCGGTGGGACCGGTGTCGGTAATTTCCTGCCAGGTGTCGTTCGCCTGAGTAAAAGGGTCGTGCGGGATGGCGCGGATATAACCCTCAGCGACCAACTCTTCAAGCGATTGCGGCGGCGCTTCCTTGTCGTAGGTGTACTGGTCGATCAGGTGACGCATCGTCGACAGATTGTGCTTCAGCACCGCCTCCTTCGAACGAGTGAGGGCGGTATGGTACATCGGGATCGCGATCGAAATGATCGTCAGCAGGATGGCCAATACGACCATCAGCTCGACCAGGGTGAAGCCACGCCTCGGAGATCGGCTGTTACCAGTCACGATAGTAGGTGCCGTCGAGAGCCTGATCCATGCTCTTCGAAAACACGTCGAACACGTTGTCGCCGCTCCAACTGAACGACTGAGGATCGTCGTCCACCGAACGAATCCCCCAATCAGCCTGGCCGGTCATGGGGTCAATGGGGACCTTGCGGAGAAAACGGATGGTTTGCTCGCTTTCTTCGCTGTCACCCAACCTGCCGGTACCACCGGCGCCGCTGCCCGAGCGGTCCATGAAGCCGCCGCGCGAACTGCCTGATCCCCTCGATGAACTTCCGAAGGCTCCGCCGGGTCGTTGCCTTCCAAACGCGCCCTCCCGCCGTTGGCCACCGAATGCGCCTCCCGATGGGCCGCCCAGCCTGCCTTGCATGCCCAGACCCAGGCTTGGCTCCGTTCCCATGCCGGCTTGGACCGCTACGCCTTCCACCAGTATTTCCAGGCTTTCCGGATAGCCGTGGTTGTCGGGATCAAGCCGGCCGAGCCGGCCCGCATCGGCGGCGTCCTTGAAACGGTCGACGGCCTTGCGGATCTCGCTCAACCGACCGCGCAGCAGTCGTTCCTTCTCTCGTTGCACCTTGATACGCGCCAAAGGCAGCGCCATGGTGGAGAGAATCATCAAGATCGCGAAGGCCACGATCAACTCCACCAGAGTGAGACCCGACCGGCTCCGGATCGAGAAGGCCATGACTCTTATCTTATGAACGCTGTCCCTTCCGGCCTACTGAACCGTGACTCGGGTTTCAGCCGACTCGATCCGGAGAGGTCTCAATTCCCCATCGCGCGCTCCCGTCGGAATCACTCGGAGTCGTGCATCGCCGGCGGATACGCCTTCCACAATCAAGGTAATGATCAGACCTTCGCCGTCAACGCCGCCCGTGCCCGGGAATCGTGAAATGTTGACGGCGGCCTGCCCCACTTCGTTGCGGATGTTCTTCGAAAAGATCAGATCACTTTCATCGCCTTCGAGGAACGTGCCTTTTGTGATGTCCGCCAGACGCATGACCCGGCCGTCAAATCGAATCCGCAACGGGACCCCGAACAGTTGCTTCACGTTCCGGACTATGACGTCGACCTCGGTTTTCCCTCCGACCTCGACCGTGGGCGCCGAGGGCCGCAGAACGAACCTGGCGCCGTCGCCGGCCGGTGGCTCTGTCTGAGCGGATGGCGCTGAAGCCGGCTGCGGCTCGGGTTGCGGCGTTGCCTCCGGTTGGGCGATGGACGGGGCCTCCGCGGGTTGCTGCGGCGGCTCGGTCGGAGCGGGCGCGGGCGCCGGGATCGAGGGGGTGGCGGGCGCCTTCTCGTCCGGTCGGGCTTCGGAGACTTCGACCGGTTGGTCCTCGGACTCCGGATCGTGGCCAAAGCTCCTCAGAGGAGAAACGGGGTTTTCTTCTTCTTGGTAGCGGATCCGGAAAACCTGGTCCGTACCGGAGGCCACCGATCGCAAGTTGGCTCGTTGCACATCCGGCATTCGCACGATGTGCGGCACCAGGACGATCAGGATCTCGTTTTCATTCACCTGGACTTGTTCGGTGCTGAAGAACCGGCCCACGATCGGGATGTCCGACAACAGTGGCACTCCCTTGCGCGTATTGAATGTCTGGGTCTGCATCAATCCGCCAATCACGCTCGAGTGCCCCTGCTCGATGCGGACGTCGTGCGTGACTTTCCGCTGCCCGATGACCGGCTGTGAGATGCCGCCGATTTCAAGGAAATCGGCCACGTTCGAGATCTCGACTTCGATGTGCAGCGACACCTCATGGTCGTTGTGAATCCTCGGCTGAAGATTGACGTTCACACCAACATCCTCATACTGGAACTGCGTATTGACGAGCGGATTGATCCCGACGCCGCCGATACCCGGCTGGAAGCTGCCGGTGGCGATTGGAATGCGCTGACCGATGCGCAGTTCGGCCTGGAAATTGTCTGAGGCTCGCACCCGCGGCGACTGGAGCAGCCGCGTGTCCGATCGAGTGAGCAGAGCCTCGATCGTGCCGCCGGGCAATGTCGTCGCCCAATCGCGGCTGCTTGCGCCCAGGTCGCTGAGCGGGACTGCGCCCCCTCCGCCCGCTGCGACACCTTCCCCCGTGTATGTCAGCGGGATGTTGATGCCGGGCCTGCCGCCGGAGATGGGAGCGACCCCGAGATCCCGAATGGAGGACTCGCTCGTTTCGATCACCAGGACGTCAACGATCACCTCCGGTCGCGCCTTGTCGACATCCGTGATGATCTTCTCGGCCAGAGCGATCCTGTCCGGCGAGCCGCGGACAACGATTGCATTCTGCGCATTCACCGGGAAGAGCCGCCGCAGCTCCGTGAGGCCGCGGATCGCCTGGACGACCTCCTGCAGTTCCTGGGGCGTGCCGACATTCGACAAATAGAAGGTCTTGACGATCTCGTCGTCGAATTCCCTTCGTTTGTTCGGGCTGTCGTTGGTTACGAAGATCGCGTTCCTGGTCAGCGGCTTCCAGAAGGCCTTGGCGAGCAGGCTCGTATAGTCCAAAGCTTCGTACAGAGTGACGTTCTTCAACTCGAACGTGATCTTTTCGTCATCGTAGTCGGAGTCGAAGAGGACGTTGACGCCCGCCAGCTTGCCGATCGTCTCGAATACGACTTTGCTCTCCTGGTCACGGAACGTTAACTCCCCCAACGGACGTGTCGAGATCGGTTCGAGTTCCGGACGCGCTTTGAGCCGTTCCATCCTGCGTTTGCGCTCGGCGCGGTCCCTTTCCAGCGGGGTCTCGATATCGATCTCACCGCTTTCGCTCTTGCTCTGGCGCTCGAGCAGATCGAGGGTCCGTTTCCTCTCCTGGTTGGCGATGGTCGATGCCGGATCGATCTCGAGTGCTCGAAGAAACTCATGGGCGGCCTCCTCGAAATACCCCTGATCGCGCTGTATGCGGCCGAGCATGACGTGCCTCTGTCCGGCAACGAAACGCATCCGGCGCGAAGCCAATTGGTAACGCGGGTCCTCTGGATCCTCGGCAAGCGCTTGGTCGTAGAGGTCCAGGGCCTGGTCAAAGTCCTTGGCCAGCTCGGCCCGGCGGGCCTGATTGAAGAGTTTCCTGGCTTTCCGCGAACCCGCCAAACCGGGCTCGGCAACAGCGAGGAACAGGCAAACCGACAGCAGAGCAACGATCCACCGAACGGAGTTCGCGCCGCCGCGTCGGGGGCGGGAGCTGCCCTCCGTAACTTCTTGAAAACAAGTTGCTGAGGAGATGATCTGGCCAGGAGAGGTCGGCATCACGCAATCCATCCTGTTAACTTGACGAGTGGGCGCCGTCGAACGTGGAGTCAAATGAGCGAGCAGAACGGCATAAAGATCCTCACGAACAACCGTCGGGCCAGGCATCTGTACCACCTTTTCGACTACCTGGAAACCGGCATGGTGCTGACGGGCAGTGAGGTGAAGTCGGCGCGCGCGGGCAAGATTCAGCTCGCTGACGCCTACGGGACGCTTCGCGGACGGGAGCTGTGGCTCGTCAACGCCCATATCAGCCCGTACGGGCCGGCCAATCGCGAGAACCATGATCCCGTCCGTCCGAGGAAGCTCCTCGCCCACCGCCGGGAGATCGACAGGCTCGGAGTCAAGACACGCGAGAAAGGATTGACCCTGATTCCCACGAGAATCTATCTCAAGAAAGGTCGAGTAAAGTGTGAACTTGCCCTAGCCAAGGGTAAGAAACTACATGACAAGCGCGATGCAGAACGCAAGCGCGAATCAGAGAAAGAGGCTCGTTCGGCGATCCGCGGCCACCTCGGCTAGCAAATCTTCCGCAAAGTCCCTGAGATGGGGACGGGATGCCCGCATCCCGTCCATGGGGAACCTCTATCGCCCGCTGCTCATTGCAGGAACTTGATGCTGAAGGGGTAACGATAGTTCTCGCCCCGGCTCGCGGCCGAGGAAGCCATGATGATGAGGATCAAGTCCGCGACCCCGAGGATGGCCAGCAGAAAGAGGCCGATGTAAACCAGCGCCAGGAACACCGATACCATCAGGGCGATGGTGAAGGTGATCTGGAAGTTCAGGGCTTCCCGACCCTGATCCTCGATGAACGCATGCTCCTCCTTCTTGAGTAGCCAGATCAAGAGCGGCCCGACGACGTTGCCTGGTGGAACAATCAAGCCCAGTAATCCGAACAGATGGCAAAGCACCGCTAGGTTCCGAGCATTTTTGTCATGATCGGCCTGCGGCGCCGCGGTTGGGCCGGTGGATTGCGGTTCGACTTCCAATTCCCGCTCCAGGATGCTGCGCCCGTGACTCGCACAGCCACGGCGAAGCACCTACATCATCGCACAGCGCCGCAAAGCCGCCAGGCGCTGAAAGTGGCAGGGTCGTGATTGACGATTCGAGACAGCCTGATGCGCCGTTTACTCGGCTGGCCTGTCTTGCGTTGCTCGCAAAGGGGCGAAACACGGCACAACTTGCGAAGGAATCCGGATTAGGTCTCCTGGAAAGTACAACGTAGTTGCTAATTCACCCGGTTCCAGGGAAAAGCCAGGTCCGGCTGATGAGTGAACCGGCGCATCCCGATCCGCATCTCCACACCGGAGCCGGCCTTGAGTTGAACCGTGAAGTCGCGGGCATCCACGGACTCCGCTTTGCCGGCTATTTCGACGGTCTCGAAATGATGCTCTCCATAGGAGCCTGCCTGGACTGTGATCGACCGCGCTTCTAGCGGGTTGGTATTGACAAGTGTCAACGTGATACCGTCCGTATCGATCTTGCTGACCAGCGCGCCGACGTCCTTGGTGAGTCCTGCACGGCGTTTGACCGGATCGAAGTAACGGACGCGGCTGTGCAGCACGTTGCCCGCAGTGCCGGGCGAGTTGCCCCCCAACGTTAGATTGACGAGAGCTGACGTTGCCGCCGGGTTGTAGCGCTGCGACGAGTCGGACCCGCGTTGGTCAGGACTGGTGGGATCCTCGCGCAGCCCCTTGACCTTGCGGCGCACCGTCTGCAGTTCATCTTGCAACGCCTTGAGTGGATAACCGGAGTTTCTCCCATCGAGGTAGGCGATCCAGGGGTCGTCTTTGATGCGTTCCTTGTCCTTGAGATCCATCGACCACAGATAGATATCCCGTTGGACGTCGAAATGCTGATTGGGAATGTAGCCGTACCAGCCGTCGTCGCCGTGCTTGTTCGGCAGCAGGATGCGGCCGTTCTCAACCTTCTTGACGGCGTACAGGTTGTTAATTTGCTGCCGCAGAGGTTCGACGAAACTCTGGTCGGCGGTCAGCATCAGCGCCTCGCCGAGCGCGATGCGCGGTCCGCGAATGTAGTAGTTGCGGCTGGCGGTTTGCGGCCAGAAGTTCCATCCGAAGGTCCCTCCGTACCACTTGCCATCCCACTCACCACCGATCTTGCCATTGAGTCCGATGTTGGTCGGGATATTACCGCCGTTCTCGAGAATGCGGTCGCGCCAGGCTGAAACATACTCCAGGAGCCACTTCTTGTATTTGTCTTCGCCGGTCAACATGTAGGCGTTCATGCCGAGCGTCGCCGCGCAGAGATTCAGCGGATTGTCGCCGCGAATGTTGCCCGCGGTCGCGTAATTGTCCATGCGCTCGGGCTGACCTTCGACGGGCAGTCCGCCCCAATCCATCTGGCTGGCATCGCTGATCTTCGAACCACGGCTGCCGTTGTGCAGGCTGCGAATGATCTTGTGCTCCGGATCGTAGTTGTCCGCAAAGGGATCTTCACCGTTGTAGAAACCGGCAAAGCGCTTCAGGCGCTTCAAATACATCGGATCGTCCGGCTTGCCCAATGCGTAAAAGTAGAAGGCCGCAAGCCCTTCGCCGTTGTGCTCCCAATCGAAGGCCGTGATGAACTCGCGCCAGTACATGCCGTGCTCGGCCATCTCGATGCCGGGCGCTTTCGCTTCGGTGTATTGCAGGATGTGCCCTTCCCAAGCGCGCTTGTAGAGCTTGAGCACCGACTCGGGCGCACCCAGGGCATAGAGCAAGGTCCAGTTGTTGAAGTTCTCCATGGCGTCGTCGGGGCCGTCGAGTCCACCCCACCGCTCGACACATTGCAAGTACCCGCGATCGTCGAGGTAGCGGTCGAAGAACTCCTTGACGCCATCGCTGCTTTCTCTGAGCAACGTGTGTTCGGCCAGCGCCCACGCGGGCGGCGCCATGGGTGTGTCGACAACGATCGTCTTGGCTCCGGCCGGCTCGGTAAACGCGGCGAGCAACAGAGATAGCAAAAGGCACTTCATTTCGGTACGAGGTCTTGACATTTCGTTCAAACTCCTGCGTGTGTCATCACAACGATGTCTGAGTCGATGCCACAGCCGAAGGGCTGTCCGGCGCTGGTAAGTCCGCGGGACAGGCCCCCTTGAAATACGGGCAGCGGAAACAATGCGTGCCGACCTTGAGAGGAAATTCCACGTTGGACTGCGCCTCGAAAAACTCCTCCGTGATTTGAAAGGCGCGATCCATGGACTGCGCCTCCAAGTCGATGTCGGCAGTTACATCCGGGCGCAAAAAGTGTAGCACTGCCCGATCCGGTTTGCGTCCGCGCCACTTCTCGATGCCAAGGCTATAGAGTTGGAGCTGGATTGCATAGGTCTTGGCCGTGCGCTCGACTTCGGCTCTCTCGAGACGATCGGTCTTATAGTCGACAAGCACTTGTTCCCGGCCGTCGTCGAACCATAGATCGATCTGTCCGCGAATCAGGCGGCCGTCGACAGCGAAGAGCAGGCTCTCCTCACGGATCGATAGTGAAGCTTCCCGGGAGCGGCGTCCGAGATCGCTTTGCTCGAATCGCTGCACGAGGTCCAGAACTTCCTGATTCTCGTACTCTTTCGGCGGCTTGCCGGCCAGAATCTCGTGGACCCGTTGACCAAGATCGGTAGCGGTGATCTCGGTCGTCGTTTCGAGATCGTGGTCATCGACTGCAAACGCATCCGCCGATTGCTGACCGGCAGGAAAACCGAGATACCTCGACAGGTAGTAGCGGCGCGGGCAGTCGGCGAACAGTGCGATCGAGGTAGCCGCAGCGGCCGAATCGGCCTGATCAACCGGTTCGGCTCGGTAAACGGAAATCACTGGCCTGGACACGGCCGGCGATCGACCATCCGGCTCGGACACGGCAAACGAGGGGTATTCGTTCGTTACGAGGCTGCGAATTTGCAATCCCTTCCGTGAGTAGATCTTTGGAGCGTTCGTGACCTCCTTGAAATCGACGCCCAGTTGATTTCGCAGGTGCTTCGACCAGCCGCGCGCGGCCACCTTTCCCCTGAACGAGGCGCTGAGAACCAGGTGCTCTTCCGCCCGAGTCATTGCGACGTAAAGCAGGCGGTCGGCTTCATCTTTCTCGCGCTGGTCGTATTTCTGCTTGATCATGCCGTAGGCGGGGTCCTCCTCGGCTTGATCGGTAGCAGGCAGCACCCACCGCGCGCCGACTCCGTGTTCGGGATGGTACAGCGAACTCGTCTTCCTTCTACTCCCTTGCCGCTGCAACGATGGCAGGATGACCACGGGAAACTCGAGCCCCTTTGCGGCGTGCATCGTCATTACCTTGACGGCGTCGAGGTCCTCTTGTGCGAGAGCGGCCTCAGGTTCATCGAGCGCCGATTGCTGTATTTCGTCAAGCCGTGCGACCAGCTCGTCGAAACCGAGCCGGCGGCGCTCGGACAACCGCCGTATGACGCCGAGCAACTTGCGAACATTCGCGGACTTCAGGTCGCCGTCTGCCGATTGCTCGAGATAGGCAGTGAAACCCGACTCGCTGAGAAGCCTCGAAACGAGCACATGGGAAGAGACATGGTCACGTTGCTGGCGGAACGTGGTGAGGCGTTCACGGGCGCATGCCAACCGCGATGAGTCAGGCAGACCGTTCATGTCAACGGTAACCAGGGCATCCGCCAGGTTGCGGTATCCGCTGCGGCGTTTCAACTCGAACAGAGCGTCGGCGGAGACCCCTGCCAACGGCGAGCACAGGTAGGCCGCCAGCGCAATTTCGTTCCGCGGGTTTCGGGCCGAACGCAGGAAGTTCAGCAGGTCGCGGATCTCCGGAGCGTCGAAGAAGCCGCTGCCCGCCGCAAGCTGATAGGGTATGCCTGCCGTTCGCAACGCCGGGAGGATGTCCGCGATTACCGGACGCGTTCGCGCCAGAATCGCGAAGTCGCTCCATCGAGGCGACTGCTTGAGCTTGCCGATCGACAGGGTTCGTCGCAGTTCGAGAATGCGGTCTGCGATCAGCCGCGCTTCGAGTTCCCGTGCGTTCCCGCCACTCCCTGAGCGGGCGACGAGTACGTCAACGCATGGCGATTCTTTTGCGGGAAGTTCGCGCGCTGCGGAAAGCTCTCTGCGTTCCACACCCGAATCGGACCGTTCGAAGACCAGCTCGACAGCTTGCAGAATCTCGGTGCGGCTGCGGAAGTTATCTCCCAAGTCGACGACGGTTCCCTGCTCATTACGAACCTTCGAACGCAGGTCGCGAAAGATCTCGGGATCGGCATGACGGAATCCATAGATCGCCTGGTTTACGTCGCCGACGGCGAACATGCGGCTCGAACCAGATCCTGCTCTCTCCTGGATCCGTTCGATCAATCGCTTCTGCAAATGATTCGTGTCCTGGAATTCATCGACGAGGATTGCCCGAAACGGGAAACGCACCTCGGGCGAGGACTCGATCAAGTCGATCGTTTCCTGCTGCAAATCTGAAAAGTCGAGCCAGCCATAGCGCCGTTTCGTTGCGCGATAGTCTTCGTCGACCTGCTTGAGCGTTTCGACGAGCCAAGCCCTGCCTTCCTCCTGAAGCGGAGAGAACCCGGCGCTATCGCTACCGGATTCGGGCCTTGCGCCCCACTCGCGAATCGTGTTGTAGAGCCCACCGATCTCCTTGTGCACGCTCGACAGTTCGGTCTCGTTCACGTGGGCGCCGGAACCGTAAAAGTGTTTGAGAAACGTCAGCGCGCTCTTTTGATCAGTCAAACAGCGGCGGTCCAGTACAGCGGCGATCGAGCGTCGAAGCTGAATCTCGGCCTCCCAGGCATCAATCACCTCGAACGTCGGATCCAGCCCTGCTTGAAGAGAATGCTCGCGCAATACACGGGCGCAAAATCCATGGATGGTTGAGATTCGCGCCAGTTGATACGCTTGCCGATTCTCCGGTTCACTGTGAGCCACCAGCCGTTCCAGCATGTTCGCGGCTGCCTTCTCGGTAAAGGTGATCGCTGCTATTTCGTCCGGCGGCACACCTTTCGCCGAAACAAGCCAACGAAAACGCTCGACGAGCACCGTGGTCTTGCCGGAGCCGGGGCCGGCGACGACGCACACGTCACCCTGTGTCGACGCTTCGATCGCTCTGGTTTGGCTGCGGGTCGGAGTCACGGGCGGATGCGGCAGACATCTCGAAAATCGCAGTTGCGGCGGCAGGGCTCGAGGTCGTAGGGATCGGCCTCCATGCGGCCACTTCGGATTTCCTCGACGGCAAGGGTCGTGGTCTGACGGGCGCGCTCAAGCATCACTTGGAGTTCTTCAGGTGCAACGATCCGCTCCCTGTCCTCGACCATCTCGCCTCCGAGTTCGTCAGAAATCCAACCAACCCGAGTGATGCCGCCCCGCAATCCCCAATAGCGGATGCCGGCCGGCTTGACGCCGAGCACTTGTTCCAAGCCGATCAAATAAAGCGAGCCTTGCACGAGTCGTCCTTCTTCATGGGCAGCGGCCAGCTTGTCCATGCCTGTCTGGCCGGTGTACTTGTAGTCCACGACCAGCGCCAGGTTTTCTTCAAGAAGCTCATAGCGATCGATGCGCCCACGCACTTGAAACGGTTCCCCGTCCTCCGGCTCCTCGATGAACCCGACCGGGGTTTCAAAGAATCGCTCGCTCGCGCCCGATCCCAGACACTTCTCTTCCTCGTGGGCAAACGCTTCCAGGTCAGCGCGTAGATTGTTGAACATTACGGCTGTGCGAAAGCTCCTTTGAATCGACTCCCGCTGGCAAGTGTCTTCGAAAACCTCGGCCAGGACATCGGCGATGGATCTCTCGGATGAGGACCCCCAGCGCCGCAGCGTTTCGTGCACCATTGTGCCCGACAACAGATTGTTGATCCGCCACTCCGGGTCTTCGGGAAAACCCTCAAGTTTCAACGAGTGTTGGCCGAAAAACAGGAACGGACACTGCAGGTACGTCTCTACTGCGCTGGGTTGGAAGTGCCCATGCAGGGCCAGCATGCTTTCCTTGACACCCTCTACGCGGAGCCGCTCCTGGTGTGGCTCCTGGAAGTCGGCCGGTGTCTCTATGACGCGCACGCCAGGCGCGTTTGTGTCCTCATCCTTCGGTGTCTCGATGAAGAACGACCGTATGTTGACCCGCCCTCCTTCGTCGGACTCGGGATACGTCAGGACAAGCGAGTCCGTTGCTCGGGTCGTTGCAATGTCGAACAGTAAGCGCTCCTCTTTTTCGCGGTCGGCAAGCGTGCGTACCGGGATGCCCTGCCCCTTCATCCGCTGGAAGTTGGCATCAGAGAAGAAGAGGTTTTGCTTGGGATGACGCGGAAACTGGTTTTCGATGAGGCCGCAGACGAACACGACCGGCAGTTCCCATTGCCGCGCCTCGTAGACGGACAATACATTGACGACGTTGCGTCGTCCATCGCCGACGGGCAGCGGTGCGTTATCGAGACTCGTTGTCAGGCCTCGAAAGTAGTCGGCGAAATCGACTTGTTCGGATTCCGGCCACAGCTCGGCAGCTTGCGCCGCGGCCTGCTCGAAGCCTTGCAGCGCGCGGGCCGCCATCCTCAAATCGAGTACTCTCTGCATCGGGAGACCATCGGTGATCTTCGGCAACCGCAGCAACCTCTGCCCTGATTCACAAACCCGCCGGGCCCAGACCGAAGCCGGCTGCCTCTCACGAGACCAGCTTGAGAGAGCTTCAAGTCTTTTCAGGAAATCCTGTACTCTCGGGAATCGGTCCGCCTGTCGCAAAAGAAAATCGAAACCGCCGCCGGGGTGTTTCTTGCGGACCTGAAAGTCGTACTCGTCCGCTTCCTTCGTCACACCTGACGGGCACCACTGCTGCCCGAGAAGGGCAAGCAAGTCCTTTTCCTCGAAACCTCCGGCGATGCCTCGTAGCAGTTGACGGATGTAGGCAACGGCTCCGTGTTGTCCGAGAGAGGTTGCAGCCCTCATGCGAAACGGAATCCCGAAACGCTCGAAGACCGTCTCGATCAAAGGTCGATAGACTTCCGGCGTGCGCACGACGACGCCGCACTCGTGGAAAGGCCGCTTCGTTTCCAGGATGCGCCGCGCGATGTCCTCGACCTCATGCTCCGGGTTGCGCGCCTTGACGACCTCTGGCCTGGGCCGTGGCCGATGCACCGTCTTCAGCCGCTTGACAGGCAGCTTCGTATACATTGCCTCCACGTCGGCCGGGACCGTCGCGACGAATCGTTCGGCGTGCTGCGCCAGCGAGCTGAACAATGCGCTCTCGCCCGCCGAGGGTTGAAAGAACCCGTCGAGATAGACTTCGCGCACCTCGCCAAGACCTCCTGCCCTGATTCGCTCCGCCGCTTGCAGAAGCTTCTCTCCATGAACGGCGTAACCGTTCTCTTCGAGCAGTGCCTGGAAATTCTCGAATAGCGCAAGGAATGCGAATTGATGCGATCTTTTTGCGAACGGCTTCAGGTCCGCAGGACGACAACCGGACGCCATGAACTCTTGCATCGTGGCGAGTAGGTGTTCGCGAAAGCCATCCCGCGACAAGACCTGGCGGAAGGCCGGATGAGGGGCCTGTTGCAGCAGCCGGTCCACAAGCCACGACTCGACGGCCGGCTCGGCCTCGCGCAGCTCGGGGGTGAACTCCTCGACGTACGTCGCGATCGTGCGAATCACGTGCGCGGGTACCGCTACGCCGCGGCGGGCGAGCGTGTGAATGAGATGCTCGGCCATGCTGGCCGTGGGAACGACTAGAACGACGTCGCGGTCCCGCCCTTCGCGGACCGCGGACTCGACCGCATTCAAAACGAAGTGTGTCTTCCCGGTTCCGGGTGGACCTACGAGCAGCATACTTGCAGTTGCCTTGGAATTCTAGCCTACATTTCTCACCGCTTGACGGGCCGATTCTCTCCCCCGAAACCGCTGCTAAGATGTACACCAATGTCACGCCTACTGACGCTGGTCTTGTTCCTGGGACTCACGGTGCTGTTATCCCCTGCTGCCGAAATCGTCACGATCGCGGGCACGGGAACGGCGGGGCATTCCGGCGATGGCGGACCGGGAATTGCAGCGAAAGTCGCCAACGTATACGGCCTCGAAATCGGACCCGACGGTGCTCTGTATTTCTGCGAAATCGACAACCACATCATCCGGCGTCTCGATTTGAGCAAGAGCACGATCTCAACGGTTGCGGGTAACGCAACGAAGGGCTACTCAGGCGATGGAGGACCCGCCCTGCAAGCATCCCTGAACGAGCCTTACGAGATTCGCTTTGACCGCGCCGGCAATATGTTCTTTGTGGAGATGCGAAATCACATCGTGCGCCGCGTCGATGCCAAGACCAACATCATCTCGACAGTTGCCGGGAATGGAGCGGAAGGATTCGGCGGTGACGGCGGCAGCGCCACGCAAGCGCAACTCTCCCGCCCCCACAGCATCGCTCTGGACCTCGAGGGATCCCTCTATATCGCCGACATCGGCAATCATCGGATTCGCCGCGTCGATTTGAAGACCGGCAGGATTGAAACCTTCGGTGGAACCGGCGAGAGAGCCGCTATCCCCGACGGAGCACCCGTAGCCGGTACGCCGCTCGATGGCCCGCGTACGATGGCCTTCGATAAGCGGGGCGACATGTTTCTTGCGTTGCGGGAAGGGAATGCGGTCTATCGCATCGACATGAAAAAGCGTACTCTGCACCACCTTGCGGGGACGGGCGAGAAGGGCTACACCGGTGACGGTGGCAATGCGAAGTCAGCCAAATTGTCGGGGCCGAAGGGCATTGCTGTCGGCGGCGGCGGTGTCTACATCGCCGATACCGAGAGTCACACGATACGCCGCATCGATTTGAAGCGTGGCATCATCGAGACGGTCGCCGGTGACGGAACACAGCATGACGGCCCTGATGGCGATCCCCTGAAATGCGGATTGGCTCGGCCCCATGGTGTTTTTGTAGGCAGCGATGACGCAGTCTACATCGGAGACAGCGAAAATCACCGAGTACGCTTATTGAGATGAGTTCGCAGCGGGCGAGCAAGCAAAGCGGTCAGGCCGGAAGGCTTCTGCGGGCAGATCCGTCGTTCCCCGGGCGATGATGTCAGCAAGCATTTTCCCCGTACCTGTGCTCTGCATGATGCCCTTGCGGAAGTGCCCGGCCGCCACATACATGTTCTCTCTTCCCGGCACCGCGCCAATCACCGGCTTCATATCTTCGCAGTAGGGTCGGAATCCCGACCATGCGCACTCCGTAGGAAGCTCATTGAGCGCGGGCAGCAACTGATTCATTTCTTCGCGGATCTTTGTGGTGGCATCGGGATCCACGCCCCGCCGAAAACCAACGTCGTCGAGCGTGCCGCCTCCCGCAACGTGGCCCGACGCAAGTTGCCAGTAATAGAAGTGTTTCGCCGAGATCGTGTGATGCAAGGTCCTTTTTACCGGACCGACCGCCAGGAGCGTACCGCGAACAGGCCGTATCGGCGGCTCCCAGCCAAGCACGCGGGTGAGAAGAGGAGTCCAGGCGCCGGCGGCAATGATAATGGTCTTCGCATCGATCGAACCGCGCGAAGTCACCAATTCACGCCGCACATCATCCACTTCGACGCTCGTACAGATCCGCACACCGCTTCCGTGCAAAGATCTGAGCAAGACGGAAGCGAGCTTGGCCGGATGCAGATGTCCCTCATCGGGGTAATAGAGTGCCCCGCTTGTCTTGATCCCCAAGGACGGCTCGACCGAGCGGACCATGTTCGCATCAATGCTTTCTACACGGAAGCCCGCGATCCGCAAGCGCTCGGCCCTCGCCGCGGCCTCTTCGACTTCTTCGTCGGAATCGAGTAGCTCCAGCATTCCCGAGCGGTCGAGGCCGAACGAACATTCCTCCGCAAGCTCTCTGAAGAGACGGCTGCTCTCCCGGTTCAACGCGGCGATCGCGCCCAGCTCGACGCTCTCATGCGCAAACCACAGTCCGCCTGCATTGGCTCCACTGGCCTCGCCGAGAACACTCCCCCGCTCTACGACGCAAATGTCGCTCAGCCCGCAACGGACAAGGTAGTAGGCCGTGGCGAGACCGACCATTCCGGCTCCGACGATCACGACTTCGGCCGTACGCGGCAGTTCGTCACAGCGTTCGAAGGGCTGCCGTTCTCCTTCATCGAGGGTTCGAAACCAGATTGAATCCTGCATGATTCGATTATCTTTGAGAAGGGGGCCTTCGCGCACCAGCAGGGGAACCGGAACCCCCACGAAAGAGATTCGGCCGCTGTGATGGCTATTGCTTCGGCGTCTATCGCCGCGGATCAACACATTATCAGTTCACGATCCTCAGTTTCGGGCTACCCGGTATTCCGACTATCATGAGCGCATGAGAACTCTTTTCCGCGGCCTCCTGATGGTTGCTTTGGCAGGAGCCTTCGGTATGGCCTTTGCCCAAGGCGACGTAGAGAATCTGCTGAGACGCGCGATTGATTTATACCGAAATGGCGAGGTCGATGAGGCGTTAGCGCTGGCGAATGAAGTGGTATCCAAAGCGCCGATGGACCCCACGGCCTACTTTATTCGCGCTTCGGTCTACGAGTCGAAACAGCAGTACGACTTGGCGCTCGCTGACTACAACCGGGTCGTGAAGGTCAGTCCGGAACAGCCCTTGGTTTACAACCGGCGAGGCGCCCTCTATTTCAAGCTCGGCCGCTTCGATGACTCGATCGCCGATTTTGACAGGGAGATCGAGTTGGACCCGCGCAGGAAACTGAACCATTGGCAACGCGGCCTCTCCTACTACTACGCGGGCCGCTATGAGGATGGCGCGAATCAGTTCGAACTGGCGTTCAAGACGGAGAACCCCAACGACTACGAGAACGGCATCTGGCATTTTCTATGCCGCGCACGCTTGGACGGAGTGGATAAGGCGCGGGAATCGATATTGGACATCGAAGGGGATGAACGCGTCCCGATGCGCGAAATATATGACCTGTATCGAGGTCGTGGGACCGCCGACGATGTAATGCAGGCTGCCGAGCGTGGGTATCCGAATGCGGCGGAGCTGAATAATCGTCTCTTCTATGCGCTGTTGTATGTCGCGTTATTCGATGATGTGAGCGGCAATACGGAAACAGCGTTGCGGCTCACCGAGAGAGCGGTCTCGAACTTCCAGGTAACTCACTACATGTGGGACGTGGCGCGGGTTCACCTGGAAACTCTCAAGACGAGGGCTGGGAAACAGCAATGACCCATCTCACGGTACGCGCCACTGACAGGCAGGCCACGAACCGCTATGGTGAGATCGCACGATCCTGCCAGGTCCTACTGATTCTCATCGGCATTGCGCGGGAGATCAACGACCTCCTCTACGACGTGTTGACCGTGCACCCGAGGGGCGATACGACAAAGGCCCGAAGCTTCCGGGCTCGGCCGTCAAGAAAGCGGCACAGAATCACATCTCGATGGCGGCGAAGCAGTCAGTACCTGCAGCCACTCTATCTGCAAGAAGCGGCGTGGCTTCTTGCAGAGAAGGTTAGGCGCCTTTACGTGGCGGCCCTCCGCAACGCTAACACAGGGGGAAACGCCCAGCTTGTGCAAGTCTTCAGCGGTATTTGTCGAGAGAGATCTCGAAATAGAAGAGATCGCGGCCTGTGTTGAGGTTTCGGATGCCCGAGATGTAGATGGCGGCCCCGGGAATGGGATTTGATTCCGTGCCCGCCTGGTAGTAGAAGAAGCCGCCGACGGAGCTTCGCGGCGGGACGACCGGTGCTTGAAAAGCGCGACTCGAGATTTCTGGTCTGGCAAGTGGACCTTTCTTGACCTTGGGACGGTTCAAGCCGGGAATACCGGGGATGTAGCGCGGGCGCTCCTTCGGACGGGTGTTGGGTTGATAGTAGGCGAGGTCCTCGGCGGAAGTGGGTTCTATCCCGTCCCGATCGGATGTGATGAAGCGAACCATTAGGTCCTCGAGACCGAGCGCATCATCGCTGTTGTTGTTGATCACTACGAGGACCGGCAAGAAACCATGCTTCATAGGCTTGGCCTTGCCGAAGGCTCCCTTGATCTCTTTGTCGGTGTGAAAAGGCTTCACGGCAACAGTGACTTTGTCTTGCTTCTGGCGGGCCGGATATTTGTTGGCCGGCTTCAGCTTGAAAGTATCGTCGGCGGGGATCGCCAGGGAGCTGAAAACCAGGGTCAGGACAAGGCCTGCGAGGCCGGAGAAACGGCTTCTTGTCATAATGGAATAGGTTACGGTTGACATATTTGGCGTACAATCTGCTGGCTGCTTTGGCGGCGATTGTTGCCGTTCCCTACGACCTGATCCGCGGCTTGAGGCGCGGTCGGCCATGGAGCAGCCTAGCACAGCGGCTGGGCTGGCTTCCTCACTCATTTCATCAGACTGCCTCCGACTCGATCTGGTTACATGCGGTGTCGGTCGGAGAGGCCGCCTCATGCGAAGGCTTGGTTCGGAGGTTGAAAGAACGGCACCCCACTCTGCCCGTTTTTGTTTCGACCGGCACCGCTACAGGACAGGCTCTCGTACGGGATAAGCTTTCGGGCGTGACGGCAGGTGTGTTCTATGCGCCGTTAGATCTGCCGTTCGCGAACCGTCGCGTGCTGAATACCATCCGCCCACGATTGGTGGTCATTTTCGAGACGGAGATTTGGCCGAATCTCTATCGGCAGGTCAAGCAGGCAGGCGCGGGCTTGATGATTGTAAACGGTCGGGTTTCGGATCGGGCCTTTCCGAGCTATCGGCGTTTTCGGTTGCTGTTTCGGAGTGTGTTGCGTCATGTGGATCTGAGTCTGGCTCAATCAGAAAAGGACCGCGAACGGATGATTGCCATCGGGGCGGATGCCGCGCGGGTCGAGGTCGGAGGCAACCTGAAGTATGACTTCCAGGCCTCTGACGCCGTGGAGCCTGATGCTGTGCGCCGGTTCCTTGCTCAGTGTCAACCCGGACCGTTGATCATCGCGGGCAGCACCCGGGAGAACGAGGAACGGCCCGTTGTCGAGGCCTTTCAGCAAGTGGCTGAGCGCTACGAAAAAGCTCTGCTGATCGTAGCGCCGAGGCATCCGCGCCGGTTTGAAGAGGCGGAGTCGACATTGGTCGCATCGGGACTGCCAGTGGTGCGGAGATCGGCGTTGAACTCGCTCTCAGCCGGAGTGGAGTTGCCGGCGGTCCTGCTGTTGGATTCACTCGGGGAGTTGTCGTCGCTGTACGCATTGGCGGATGTGGTGTTCGTCGGTGGCTCGCTCAACGGATGGGGCGGGCACAACGTCTTGGAACCGGCGTCGTCGGGACGGCCCGTCGTGGTCGGGCCTGCGATGCAGAACTTCGCCGAGATTACTGAGACTTTGCTGTCTGAGCGGGGCATGATCCGGATTGGAGGACAGGAAGAGCTGGGAGCGGCTTTGCTTGATCTGTTGAGGGACCGTGATGCTGCGCTGGCTATCGGCGAACGAGGACGCCGGGTGGCCGAGGCGCAGCGGGGCGCGACGGCGCGCGCCATCAATGCGGGGATGCGGCTGTACGGCAACGCCGTTCCGGTCTCTATTCCGAGTTGGGCGCGCCGGGTCCTGTTGGGCGGGCCCGCAATGACCTGGGGCGCCGTGGCCCGACGGCGGGCTGCTTCTTTTTCAGCAGGCAACATCTCGGCCAAACGCTTGAAGAGTTTCACTCTTTGCGTGGGAAATCTCTCAGCGGGAGGCGAGGGCAAGACGCCCGTGGTCGCCTGGCTCGTGGAACGGCTTTACGAGCGTGGTTATCGTCCGGGGGTGTTGACACGGGGATACCGGCGGGACTCGCGGGAGCCTCGGATCATCGTGGAGCCGGAGTCGGAACCCACAGCCGAACAGATTGGAGATGAGGCTTATCTGTTGCGGAGGAGGTTTCAGGATTTGGAGATTACGGTTCCAATGGGAGTGGGTGCGGATCGGTTTCAAGTCGGCACGGAGTTGGAAGCCCGGTTTCCGATTGACGTGACCGTGATGGATGACGGATACCAGCATTTCGCCTTGGAGCGGGATTTCGATTTGCTCGTGGTTGATGCAAGCCGGCCTTTTGGCGGCGGACGGATGTTGCCCCTCGGGCTTTTACGCGAGCCTATTTCGGGTGCATCTCGAGCTCGATCGATCTTGTTGACGAAGACGCAGCCCAAAGTCCGATACAACGGAATCGAATCAGTGCTGAGACGTGTAAACCCGGAGGCGCCGATCTTTCGTACTCAGACGCGTGCGGCGGCGATTGTGGACGTGATGTCGGCGGCGGAGAAACCGCTTGACAGTTTGGTGGGCGAGAGATGCGTCGGGTTCTGCGGACTGGGAAATCCGGATTCGTTTTGGCGCACTTTGGACGCAGTGGGGATTCGCCCGGTGGAGCGTTTGGCGTTTCCAAATCACCATCGGTACTCCGCGCGCGACATAGACAAGATCACGGAGATGGCGCGACGGGCGGATGCCGGCGTGTTGTTGACGACGGAGAAAGATTTCGCGAACCTGCAGTCGGCGCTGGATTTGCCTCGAGAGAGCGGGTCTGCGCGGGTCTGCGCGGCTCTCGGTCCGCTGCGCTTGTTCTGTCTTCGCGTCGAGCAAGATGTGGAGCCCGGCTTGTTGCAGTTCATCTTGTCGGCGCTGCCGAGTTCCCAAATCCGCCCGAACCAGACATGGGGGCCTCCGTCGGTAGTGTCCTCAAGGGAGTCGTGACCGCAGGACGGACATCGCATGAAGCTGCTTGTTCGGGCCACGAACTGGTTGGGCGACGCCGTGATGTCGCTGCCTGCGCTACGGGAAATCCGGCAAGCTCACCCCGCTTGGGAGATCGTGCTTCTGGCGCGGCCTTGGGCGGAGGATCTTTATGGCCGCGAGGGTGTGTGTGACCGGACGATTCCCTACGAGCACACGGGGCGGCATCGAGGGGCGCTGGGAAGGTGGAGGTTGGCGCGTACGTTGCGCGCGGAGAGATTCGACCGTGTCATTCTGCTTCCGAACTCTTTCGATTCGGCGCTCGTGCCTTGGCTGGCCGGCGTGAGGGAGCGGATTGGCTATGCGCGAGACGGCCGCAGTCTGTTGCTGACAAAGGCGGTTCGACAACCGCTTACAGGCGAGGTCCCGCCTCACCAGCGCTACTACTACCTGGAGATGCTGCGCCGTGCCGGATTACTGGCGGATATGCCTGAATGCCGGGAAATACGGCTGGCGTGCGCCGAAGAGGCCGCCGAGGCGGGGAGGGAGTTCTGGTCGGCGAGGGGCGAGAACGGAACGCCCTGGATCGGAATAAGCCCGGGGGCGGCAAATAGCGTCGCAAAGCAATGGCCCCCGGAGCGGTTCGCTGAGGCGGCTTGCCGGGTGGCTCGCGAGGTGGGCGCGAAGGTGGTGATCTTCGGATCCGGCGCGGATGTGGAGAGCGGGCGTTCGATTGCCGAGCAAATCGACCTGCCGGCATACAATCTGGTGAATCAGACGACGCTTCGCCGGTTCATTGACTTGACGGCCTGTTGCGAAGTGTTCCTGACGAACGACTCGGGGGGGATGCACGTAGCGGCGGCTCTGGGTGTTCCTACGGTCGTGATATTCGGCCCGACGGATGAAACAGCCACGGGTCCGGCCCATTCCTGCGCGCGGGTCGTGCGAGAGCCGGTGGATTGCAGTCCTTGCCTGCTGAAGACCTGTCCGATTGACCATCGCTGCATGACACGCGTTACACCGGATCGGGTGGTTGCGGAAGCGTTGCAGCTCATCCGGAACAAGAATGCAGTTCAGTAGGTCGCGGGTGATAGACTTGCTCTCGGAGGTGGTTGGAATGCGGACATTCTTCCTTCTTCTGGTGATCGGATCACTGATGGCCGCGCCGGGCGGGGACATGGTCTCGACATCAGCCGGCAATGTGAAGATCACGCCGGTGCTGCACGGCACGGTATTGATCGAGATCGAGGACAGGGCCTGGTACGTGGACCCCTGGAGCCGCGCGGATTACTCGTCGCTGCCGAAGGCGGACGTGATCTTGATTACCGACATCCACGGCGACCACATGGACCCGAAGGCAATCGCGGCAATTCGCAAAGCGGACACTCGGATCGTGGGTCCGGCAGCAGTAGCGAAGACCGTTACGGAAATCAAGATTCTGGCGAATGGCGAGACCACCGAACTACACGGAGTCGAGATCGAGGCGATCCCGATGTACAACGTGCAGCGGGGCCCGGCCCCAGGCAAGCTCTTTCATGACAAAGGGCGCGGCAATGGATATGTCCTCACCGTCGGCGGGAAGCGATTCTACTTTTCCGGGGATACCGAGGGCGTTGCCGAGATGCGGAACCTGAAAAACATCGACGTGGCTTTCGTGTGCATGAACCTTCCCTATACGATGCCGCCGGAAGAGGCCGCTGACGCGGTAAAAGCCTTCAAGCCGAAGGTGGTCTATCCCTATCACTATCGGGGCTCTGACCTAAAGGTCTTCGCGGCGGGACTCGAAGGACAGGGAGTCGAGATCCGCGAGCGGAAGTGGTATTGAGCTGACGGTAAGCTGCCTGAAGTGGATTTGTTCTCTACTTGGGACAAAAACTGGTTGCGGATTGACCACCGCTAGACATTTATGGTATTGAAGATCAGCGGTTCCCAAAAGGGGGTTTCTGTGAAAGGCAATAGAACTAAAATCACGCAGATTTTTCAGGCTCTTGTTGTAACGAGCCTGGTCCTTTGCATGACGGCCAGCGCTTCGGCGCAAGTCACCGCAGGCGGCGTGCGAGGGGTCGTGACCGATGCGGCCGGCGCCGTCGTGCCTGGCGTGGCCATCGAGATCACAAACCTTGAAACGGACTTTACGGCCACCGCCGAGAGCAGCGGCGCCGGAAACTACGTCATGGTGAACATTCCGGTGGGCCCGTACCGCCTCGAAGCGACGCTGGACGGCTTCAAGACCTATGTGGCAGAAGACCTTCAGGTTCTCACAGCCACCACATCGACGTTGAACATCACCATGGAAGTCGGCGAGCTGGTGCAACAGATCACGGTTTCCGAGACGATCGCGCCCATCACGGTGGTGGAGACCTCCGAGGTCAGTACGAACGTGGAAGAGCGGGTCGTGATGGACCTCCCACTGCAGGTGCAAAATGGCCGCCGGCAAGCAGAGAACTTCATTTTCTTGACGCCCGGCGTTGCCGGAGACACCTTCTCGAAGTCCTATAACGGCAGTCCCGACCTGGCGCAGGTAGCCATGGTGGACGGCATCGCCTTCTCGAACGCGGAGGTGCCAGGCCGGTTCACCACGTTCGCTCCGCCGTTCGAGTCGGTCGAAGAGTTCAAGGTTTCGAGCACGCTGTATCCGGCGGAGCTGGGCCGCGGCTTCGGAGTCACGAACTACAAGATCAAGTCGGGCACGAACGACTACCACGGGAACGCTTTCGAGTTCCTGCGCAATGAGAAACTGGACGCCAGCGGGTTCTTCGCCGGCTCGAGGGCTCCGACCCGGCAGAACGAGTTCGGAGCAACCATTGGCGGACCGATCATCAAGAACCGCACGTTCTTCTTCTTCAACTACACGGGTTTTCGGCGCCGCGGCTCGCGTCCGACCTCGCTGCTGACGCTGCCGCCCACCGCCTTCCGTTCCGGCGACTTCTCGAGGCTCATACCGGAACTGAACATCATGGTCTTCGATCCCGCCACCACGCGCGATGACGGAATGGGTGGATTCGTTCGCGATGCGTTCCCGAACAACATGATCCCGGCGAGCCGCCATGATTCCTTGGCGGGGCAGGTGACCTCGCTCATGCCGACCCCGGATACCAGCGCGCTCTTCAACAACTTCCTCACGCGCTCGGAGTCTCCGACCAACGAAGACCATTTCGTGTACCGGATCGACGAGCAGATCAACGACAGCAACAAGTTCTCCTGGACGCACTGGCGGAACCTTAACCCTGTTGCGACGGCGATCGGCAGCTTCGGCCGGGATGCGCCGCTGGACAACGGTTTCCCGGGCGGAGGTTATTTCCAGGGCATGCGGGCGAACTGGGACAGCGTCATCAACCCGACTCTGCTGAACCATTTCGCATTCGGCTTCTCGGGCACCTTCGGGTTTGGCCGCGGGTTCGACACGCGGAACGGCGCCGAGATCCTCTCCATACCGGGCTTGCCGTCGTCGTACGCCGGCACGACCAGTTTCCGTATCGGCCACTACACGGGATTCGGGAATGCCGGAGCGCAAGGGGACGCCCGGTGGGACCACACCTATAACTATTCGAACACCACGACGATTATTCGAGGCAAGCATCAGATCAAGGTCGGTGGTGAACACTGGGCGCAGTCGTTCCGGGACTTCAATGTCCTCAACGGAGGCGGAACAGCGGGCACGATGACTTTCAACCGGCTCTTCACGTCCCAGCCCAACGCCGACGACTTCGCCCGACAAGGCGAACCCTACGCCAGTTTCCTGCTGGGTCAGGTCAATTCGCTTCGACGGCTGGTCGGAGGAGAGGAACGAACGCTGAGAATCCCCTACCTGGGGTTCTTCTTCACCGACACCATTCAGATGGGCCCCAGATGGACACTGAGCCTCGGGGTCCGTTACGACATCGCGTTTCCCTGGCGGGGCAAGGATCCCGACCGGGCCTCCGCGATCGATCTCAACATGTCCAATCCGGGCGCCGGCGGGCTGCCGGGAGCGCATGTCTTCGGCAACGACGCCATCGTGCCCGCCGCGGACAAGGGGGCATTCGGCCCGCGGGGCAGCATCGCCTATCAACTGGACGACAAGACCGTCGTTCGCCTGGGCTACGGGATCATCTACAGCATCTCGAATGCGTCGACCACGGGGTCGGTACAGTTCAACAACAACTTCGACAACGGTTTTCTGGGATTTCAGAACCTCGTGAGCACCGACAACGGGATCACGCCGGCCGGTATGCTGAAAGACGGTTTTCCGTCATTCACGACTCCGCCGCGCGGTCCCGAGCTGGGCATCGGGTCAACGGTTGATTTCTACAACGGGTCCGCCGGCTTGCAGGCCTACCAGCAGACCTGGACCTTGAACATTCAGCGCCAGTTGCCCTACCTGATCCATCTGGATCTGGCCTACGTCGGCAACAAGGGACAGCGGCTTTCCGCAGGGTTGGAGAACCTCAACCAGGTGCCGTCCAGCTACCTGAGCCTCGGGCCCTTGCTCAACCAGCGATTCGACTCGCCAGATGCCATTGCCGCCGGCATCACTGCGCCGTGGGACGGTTTCGGGGCAGCGCTCGGAGGAGCGGCCACCGTGAACCAGGCGTTGCGGCCCTTCCCGCAATTTACCGGCATCAACAACCCCTGGCAGCCCATCGGCGCGTCGAGCTACCACTCCTTCCAGATGAAACTGCAGAAACGCTTCTCGGACGGCCTGTCATTCTTGACCAGCTACACGCTGAGCAAAAACCTCACGAATACCAGCCTCGCGGCGTTCGCGGCCTTTAACGGAGGCGCCCGCGATACGGCGAACCGGGGTATCGAAAAGGCCATCGCTCCCAAGGACCAAACACATAACCTCGTATCGAGCTTCGTCTACGAGTTGCCTTTCGGCAAGAACGTCTCTGGACCGGCCGCCGGGTTCCTGAAAGGCTGGCAAGTCAGCGCCATCGTTCGCTACGCCAGCGGGCAGCCTCTTGGGATCAGCGGAGGACCGCCGATTCCGCTGTTCGGAGGCGGCAATCGGCCGCACCGTGTCGCCGGCGTGAGCGGCCGGTCGAACGTGAGCGCGGGCAGCTTCGACCCGGGGCGAGGGGACCGGTACCTGAATGCGGATGGTTGGGTTCAGCCGGCTCCTTTCACCTTTGGAACGGGTGCCCCGCGTGAGCCGAACTTGCGGAACTTCGCGTTCTTCAACGAAGACTTTTCGATCATCAAGCGCACGTATATCGGTGAGACGATGAATGTCGAGTTCCGGACGGAGCTCTTCAATCTGTTCAACCGAGTGCGATTCGGCAACCCGAATACGAGTTCCACCAGTGGCGCCTTTGGCCTTGTAGGGGGACAAGGCAATCCGCCCCGCCAGATTCAGTTCGGGTTGAAGTTCAACTTCTAGCGCAAGCCGGTCCGGGGCGGGAAGTTCCGCCTCGGGCCGGCTTCGCCTGCAATACCTCAAGAAGGGGGCGGCGGTGAAGACCGCGCCCCTTTTTTGTCCAAGGACAGCAGAAAAGGTGCAGGTGAAGATCCGTTGGATCGGGTTTTCCAGCACAGAGGGGCAGGACACTCCGCCATCACTTCCCCTTGACTAACTCAAATCATGATGGCCACTTCCTTGCGGTAAGGTCTTGAAGGAAGCCGCGGTCTTGACGGCGGTCCGACCATGAACACCACCGGAAGCAGGTCGACCCGACAGCTTCATTCTTTTATTACCCATCTCGGTTTCGCTATTGCCTTTGCGGCGGGCGCTGCTCAAGGCGGCGCGGAATCGGACTGGACCAGACCTTTCACGCCGGACGAACACACGGTCGTGCTCTACCATTTCGACGAGGGCCGGGGAAACGAGACCCTCGACGCCTGCGGTGATCCCGAGCTGACGTTGCGCGCCATGGAAACGGCGTTATGGGGCAGCCGGCCCGGTTTCGGGGCTACGGCCCGATTCGATCGGAAAGACGCCGGCATCCGGATCGGTCCCGTGAACAATGACAAACTTCAGTTGCGCACCTGCCCGAAAGAATGGACCATCGAAATGTGGGTGCGATACACGGGTCCCGGCGGCAAGGATCACTGGAAGGCGTTCACCGGGAGAGAGCCTATTGAAGGCTATACCTACGCTAACCTTTGTGGAACGGACGATGAAGGATTCAGCCTGCCTCACGGGTACCGGCACGGCTGGAGTTTCTCTCTCCACACTACCCGTTGGTCGACCCCTCGAGGCAAGGTCACGCTGAAGGACGGAATCCTGCCTGGGGCCAGATTCCTGGGATATCACCGGGGCAGAGACCCGCGTAACGATGCGGGCGGATTTTTCCCGTGGACGCCGTACGGCTGGATCGACAGGGAGCGGGCGCACATCCGTGACACGGACTGGCATCACGTGGTCTGGCAGTTCCGCTTCCGGGATCAGACCGGTTTCCTCTATCTTGATGGCAAGATGGTCAGAAAGGTGTCGCTTCCGCCGCCGGACGAGCCTCACCGACTCGGCATCATCAACGACGCCCCGACCAGCGGCATCCCTTTCATGGTCGGCGGCATTCCGCATTCCGCCGACCCTCCGACGCACTTCAGTCCGGCGCTCGGCAACCTGGAAGGCGAAATTGATGAGCTTCGCATATCGAATGTCATGCGCTACCCGGTGGCTGACAAACTGGCCATCATCCACCAGAAGCTGCCTGACGCGGGACTGAAGATCCCTTACCAGGTCCAACTGGGCACGGATGCCCCCAACGGCAACGTCACCTGGAAGATCGTAAAAGGAGATCTGCCCGAGGGGTTGTCACTGGATGAAAAAGCCGGCGCCATTCATGGCATTCCCCAGGAAACGGTGGCGGACCGCAAGGTGACCCTCCGCGCTGGGGACGAGGCCGGGCAGACGGACTCGCACACTTTCACGATCACGGTCGAACGCGGCCGTCTACTCACCGAGTCGCTGCCGCCCGCATTCGAATCGAGCATGTATTTCGCTCCGTTGAAAACGAAGCATATGACCCAGCCGCTTCGTTGGGAGATCGCCTCGGGAACCCTGCCGCCCGGCCTCGAACTCGAACCTCGGACCGGACTGCTGACCGGCGCTCCTGTCAAAGCACGCCGGTCACCGCTTTCTGTACGAGTGACTGATGCCAACGGCTTGAGCGATCGTGCGGAACTGTTGCTCAGGGTGCTCCCCGAAAAGCTTCGAGCCATAGGCGCCGACCAGAATACGGTGGTGCTCTATGACTGGCAAGGGCCTGGCGGCCGGTTATTCGAGGAACGCATCAGCCGTGACAAGGCGCTGACCCTGACCTATACGAACATGGGTGGCGATCGTCGTTATAGCTGGCCCGGTCGAGATGGACGATTCCCGCAGGAGACCGGACACGGCGAACACGGCTACGCAAACATCGGCAAGGAATGGGGCGTCTACCCAAAGGCCAGAGATCGCTTTGAAGCGGACCCTCGGCTTGACCTGAAGACATGCAACAGGGAGTGGACCGTAGAGGCGTGGGTTCGCCGCGGCGGAGCTTATGAGGCCTTCGGTAGCGACAAGATCAAAAGGAAGTTCGAGTACGGCCATATCTGCGGCACCTATGACAACACCAAGAGTGGCGTGTGGGAGTTGTATCTCTCGAGCATCGATTCACCCGATGGGAGCATGGCCCCGGGAGTCCATTTCCAGAGTGCAGACTATATCTGGAAGAATCTCGATCCATGGAAGCGTCCCGAGGGCATCGTAGCCGATCAGCCGGAAGTCGGAATCAAGGACACCGAGTGGCACCACGTGGCCTGGCAGTACAACTACAAAGAAGATCTGCATCAGCTTTTCGTGGACGGCAAGCTGATCTGGCGCATGAGGAACCCTGACAACCGCAAGCTGGTCAACGATCGCAAGCACAAGTCCCAGTTCAGCGTCTTCACTCGGCTTGGCGGCTATTCCAAGTATGGTGGGAAGTTCAACTTCCTTGGCTTTGGAAACTTTTTTGGTCAGATCGGGGAAATCCGCATCTCGAACGTTCGACGATACTGAACAACGGCCCATGCGGCCAAGTACATATACGGGAAGAGTCGTGAGACGTTTGACCCTTCTTATCCGGGTGTTGGCTGCCTGCCTTGTGGTGATCAACGGCTTGCAGGCACAGGACCGTTCAGATGCTTTTGCCGGGAGCGAGGCTTGCCAGGACTGTCACACCCGGATCTACGCAACCTACTTCAAGACGCCAATGGGCCGAAGCAGCGGACGAGTCGGCGCTGACGTTTTTCCCGCAGGGTTTCAGTCAACCTCTTTCCAGCACGCATCCTCGGGCATTTTGTACCGGATTGATCGAGACAGCAAGGGACAGCATCTATCCTTCGAGAGCACGCGCCCAGCCACGGATCAGGAGGCGTTCCGCGGCAGCCGGCGCCTCGAATACTACATCGGGTCGGGCGCCGCTGCGCGGGGTTACATCTTCTCGATGGAGGGGTACTGGTTCCAATCACCCGTCTCCTACTACTCCCGCCGCCGGAAGTGGGACGTGGCGCCGGGTTATGAGCAGGACAACAGCCTGGACATATCACGGCCTGTCGACCGACAATGCCTGGAATGTCACGCCAGCCGGGTTCAACTCGTCGAGGGCACCCGGAACAAGTATCACGGGGCGCCTTTTCTCGAAGGCGCCGTCGGATGCGAACGATGCCACGGACCTGGAGCCGCGCACGTCAAGCGGATGAGCGCGGGAGCAGAGACCGGTTCAAAAGAGATCGTTGACCCGTCTCGACTCGAACCGGCTCAACGCGACAGCGTATGTGCACGATGCCACCTGACGGGTGAGATCAATGTTGCTCGCTTGGGACGATCGTTGTCGGCCTTTCGGCCAGGTGACGTGTTGAGCGACCACAGTGTTGCTTTCGTGTGGTCTCCCCCGGAAGAGGACGGCATCAAGGTCATCGGTCACTTCGAGAGGCTCTGGCAGAGCCGCTGCAAGCAGGAGTCTGGCGACAGCTTGTGGTGCGGCACCTGCCACGACCCTCACTCCGTTCCTTCAGATGACGAGAGAGCCGAGTACTTCCGGGCGAAGTGCCTCTCCTGTCATGAATCGAAGCTCGACGCCGGCCATGCCAGGTTGGCTGAGCGCCGGGACAACGATTGCAAGGCGTGCCACATGCCGAATACGCGGGCTCGCGATGGCGGCCACAGCGCTTTCACCGATCATTCGATACCCCGCACGTCCCATCGGAAACGCCGGCCAGTCGAGGCGCGGCGCGAACTGGTCCCATTCTGGACTGGGTCGGGATCCGATCGGGAACTGGGATTGGCCTATGCCAGGCTTGCCCTCCGGGAACGAGAGCGATCCTATGCTGTCCGTGCTTTCCAGCTTCTGGAGAAAGTTCCGGCAAGCAACGACCCTCAAGTTGCGATGCAACTGGCGTTCCTCTATGACCGCAGAGGGGACCAGGCAAAGGCTATTGAACTCTACCGGCGCGCGGCGTCTTTGGACCCGAGCCTTCTGACCGCAACCGTCAACCTGGGTGGCAAACTGGCGCTTCAGGGCCGTTATCAAGAGGCGGCAAAGCTCTGGGAAGACGCCCTTGCGCGTAATGCAGGATTGGAGGCGGCTCGAATCAACTCGGCTATCGCTCACCGCCGGATGGGAAACGAAGCGGCAGCGCGCACGCAACTCCTGAAGGTCTTGGAGTTCAGCCCAGGCTCACAAGCCGCCAGGAAGCTTCTGCGAAACCGTGAATAAGGTAGGCCTGCCCCTTCGATAGATCAATTTGAGCCCCGATCGGGGAACGAGTTGCCCTGCATGCCCTACGGCAGTGAACCTGCCAGCAGAAGCATACATGCCAACCTGTGACACCGATCTCTCGGGCTCCTGGCTTAATTGCCCTTGACAGCCGCGTTGTTTTCCAGGGTGTTCTTGATCTGCACGAGTTGAGAATCGCTCGGATCCAGCTCGATCGCTCGATTCACCGCCTCCAAGGCTTCTTTGAACCGGCCCAGATGTCCATAGGACAGCGCCAAGCCCCGGTAGGCGAGAGGGTCCTCGGGATCTAGATCCCGCAGCGCCTCGTAGTGAGCCGACGCGGTTGCGAAGTCCATGTCATACATGGCTTCCTGCCCCAGATCAGGAAGCATGTGCTTCTGAAGCTCTTGCCGCAAGTTCGAGAACTGCTTGGCGTCCAAGGCGGCGGCCGCATCCGCTTCGGACAGAGCCTTTTGCTGGTCCAGCCGTCCCGCATACGCGCGCGCCAGATTCGCTCGCAGAACGGCCAAATTGGAAAGCGACGTCACCAGAACCTCCAGCCGATCGATGGCAGCCTGATAGTCTCCGGTTTCCAAGGCGCGTTTCGCTTGCTTGTTCAGTTGATCAAACTCCTTCTTGCTTAGCAGAACCTGCTTCAGGTCGGTTTCACCCTCTAGATGGAGGGTTCTCTCTGTCGAGATGTAGGCTTTGAGTTGAGCTTCGAATCGATATGAACCGGGGTCCAGATCGCGGAACTCGATCTGGCCCTCCTGGTCGGACTCGCGGTATCTGGGGTCACCGGCGTTCTTGCCATTGGCATCCAGACGGGTCAGCCGGGTCTCGACGTCCTTGAGCATGGCGCCGTCTTTGTCAACAAAGATACAACGCAGCGTCTCGGCATCGGCAATGTATGGGATCAGAAGCAAACCGACGCTCAAGCTTGCGATGACGATGGCTGCTCTGACAGGAGGTGAGCTCCGCATATCGTTCATGGGATTCTCTCCATCGGGGTCCGCTAGACCCAAGAACCGGCCAGCAGCCCTGAGCGGTTGACTTCTTCAATAAGTACGGTGCGCTCTTTCGTTTGCGGGAATGGATGTCGAGTACTTTCAAGCCGCAGAGTCAGACGATCCAAGCATCATTCTAGCTTGCATCGTGCTGGTCATGGCTGCTCTCTGTACTTACGTCCGGAGATTCTCCAAGCACGGAATTGGCATAATGAAGACGCACTGGCGATCGGTTCGGAGCAAATGATTGACCACGTTGCACGGCAGGGCAAACCCTCTGTTGCGACAGACGACAGGTCAGTTTTCGCGAGAATGATCCGGAAGCTCACCCGCCTGACGGGAGCCGTGATCTTGGCAAGCATCATGTCGCTTGCTCAATCGCCGCAGGAGCTCGCGTCGCAGGCGGGTAGAGCGATGCAGAGCAAGGACTACCCCGCCGCAGAGCGGCTCTACCGTCAACTCATCCCGTACGCACCCGAAATGGCGGAGCTCCACAGCAACCTCGGCTTGGCCTGTCATTTACAGAACAAGGGGGATTGCGCGGAACAAGCATTACTGAAGGCTCTTGAACTCAAGAAGGATTTGTTTCTCCCGAACTTCGTGATGGGGGAGAAGCGGTTCAAGCAGAACCGCTATCAGGAGGCTCTGCCTCTGCTCGAATCGGCCTTGCAATCCCAGCCGCGGCAGCCGGAAGTACGGCAGTTCTATCTGGCGACGCTCATCGGTCTGCAGAGATACCAAGCCGCCGTCAAGGAATACCGCGCTTTGATCCAGGAGAATCCGTCTGACGTAGAGGCTCGTTACGGCTTGGGAACCGTTTACATGGAGATGAGCCAACTCGCTATCGATGGCCTGAACGGGCAAGAGGACAACGGCTACCCTTTCCTCCTTACCGCGCGGCACTACGCCCCGGAACCGCGGTGGCTTACGTTTGCGCTCAGCGCCTATGAGGATGCCTTCGAAAAGGGCATCGATCTTCCCGGGGCACGAGTCGAGTACGCGAAGCTGCAGCTTTCACAAAAAGCTTGGCAGGCGGCCCGCTCGGCGCTCGAAACAGAACTCGAAGTGGACCCTTACAGCTATGAAGGTCGTTTCTATCTCGCCCAGCTCGCCCTTCTGGAAGGCGATGGAGAAGAAAGTGCACGGCTGCTGAATGAGGCTGTCGAAATCCGTCCCGAGTTTTTTCTTGGGACGCAGCCCTGGCTCTTCGTGCCTGAAGGCGAGTCCCGTAGACAGCTCGCCGACGCCCTGAAGGATACGGAGATCGGCTTCGGCTCCGCTTTTCTTCTGGCGCTCCTGGGCAACGCCGCCAACTCACAAGTAGATGCGAAGATGTGGCTGGATCGCGCAGAGAAGGAACGGGCGCGATTCTTGCAGGCTGTCAGAGACTCTGAACCCCTGCCGACACGCGGCGAAAAGACGGGCTTGGATCTGCTGCGGCACAAGCGTTATGAAGAGGGTTTGGAAATGCTCCGGCCACTGGCCGCCAGCAATGAACTCCAGCCGAATACATTACGCGAGATGGCGAGAGGTCTCACTCGAGTGGGTAAGTACGAAGAACTGGCCGCGCTGGTCGGTCTCGAGAAAAGCGACGATCCGGAAACGATCTATCTCACGGCCCTCAGCTACAGGGAGGCTGCTCTATCCCATCTGAAAAAGATGGTCGAGATGGACCCCGGCTCTGTAAGGGCGCACCAGGTGCTGGGAGAATCCTACATGGTGCAGGAACGGTTCGGTGACGCTCTTCAGGAATTCGAGAAGGCTGTTGACCTCGAAGCGGGAAACGCCGAGTTGCAGTACTTGCTCGGTACCGCCTTCTACAAGCAAATGGAGTTTCCCCGAGCTGCCGAGGTGTTCGGGCAAGCGACTGTCCTGGATCCTCTCCACGCGGAAGCACACCTCATGCGCGGCGACGCCCTCGTGCAGATGGGTCGAGTCGAAGAGGCGATTTCCTCATTGCAGGAGAGCCTCAAGCTCAACTCCAAGCTTACGGATGCCCACGTTCTGCTGGGCAAGGCATATCGAACGGTAGGTCAGGACGAACAGGCCCTGCGCCACTTGGAGAAGGGCGCTCTTGTGGATACCGACGGATCGGTTCACTACCAACTTTTCATTCTCTACCGAAAAACGAAGCAGCTTGAGAAAGCCAGAGAGGCGTTAAAGGTGTCTCAGAAGCTGCGCGCGAAGGACCGAAAGCCCACAATCTAGATCGTTAGTCGCAGGTGCAGGCAAGCGTTATACGAATTAGCGGATGCGCACCAGATACATAGCCGGCAGCATATTGCCCATGAAGATTGGGTTAGTGCTCTCGCTGGTTTTTCTCATCTGTCCAACAGACGGCTTCTCCCAGTCCGCTCGTGACATCAACAAGAGAGGTCGGGAGGGCTCGGCCCCCGAATACATCCTCGCCCGGCCCGGCGTCATCTTGGAAGACCCGGCGCTGGCTCTGAAGAATCTGAATGACGGTGCAGAAGAATTCCCTGAGCTGCACAGCCTGGCCCGAGAGCGGAAATGGGCGGAGTTGGAGAACAAGGCACAGAGCCTTCTCGCCGTGTCGGATGAGCCCTTTCTGCACTATTGGTTGGGTATTGCTCATTTGCAACGTAACGACTTCGTGCATGCGGCCATCGAACTACGCAAGGCCGAGCGGCTGGGCATGATTGAGGCGATACTTTCCAAGGCCCTCGGTATTGCCTATTATGGGCTGCGTCAGTACGCGCTATTCCGAGATCAGATGGAGAAGGCGATCAAGGCCGACCCGCAGAACGGCGAACCCTATCACTATCTGGGCCGCTACCACGAACTGGACCTCAACGACTTCAGCACGGCCCTTTCCTATTTCGATCAGGCTTTGGCCCGTAACTCCGAAGACGTCAAGAGTTATCATTTTCGAGCCGTCTGCCTTGAGATGCTGGACCGGCGAGTCGAGGCGGAGCAGGCTTATCGCACAGCGATCAAAATGGTCGAACGGCAGGGCAAACCGTACAGTTGGCCCTTCGAAAGACTGGCCCTTCTTCTGCTCGGCAGGGACCCGGAACTGGCCTTGCCTCTCGCTCGGCAAGCAGTGGATCTTGAACCCTCGCGGGTAGAGAACCGGCTCGTGTTGGCGAAGACATATGAGAACCTGGACCGCCCTCGAGATGCCTTGCCGGTGCTTCAGGAAGCCGCCCGGCAAAAGCCGAATCAACGCTCGATCCGCTATGTCTTGTTCCGGATCTACCGCAAGCTGGGCAGGCCGGAAGAGGCTGCCCGCGAACTCGCCATACATGAAAAGCTGAAGGCCGTGTACGGAACCTCGCAGCAGTAAGCTCGGTGTTCAGGCTGGGATGCCGCGCTCAGCACGACTCGGCTTCGATAGCGGGCATGGCTCAATGCATCTGTTGCGTGGGGGGCACGTACTCGGGCGGAAGCTGACTCCCTTCCCCGAAGAAGAAGTCTTCCATGTGCTTGATGATGATCTCCTGGGCTTCCAGGGTGGCAGGGTTGAGGCGGTATTCGTTGATGATCATCTTCAGATGCTCCGCCCACATCCGCCAAGCGTCCATCGATACGTTTTGGTAGATGCGCTCTCCCAACTCGCCATCGAACGGCGTCTCCTTCAGCCCCGGCAGTTCCTTGCCGAACTTCACACACTTGACCATGCGTTCCGCCATGCAGATTCCTCGCTTGGTCTCTATTCTATGAGGGATGAGACCGCTAGTGCAAAAAGCCAGGATGCAACGAGCGTCTGAGGAGAAAACCACCTTGAGCCGCCGCGGCTTCACTTGCGGCTCGATGGCCTCGCTTGCCGCCGCCGCTCTTGCTCGTCCCGCTTCGGCGCGGCAAGGGGAAACCGTTGTCGATGACTTCAACCGGCCCGACTCGTTCTATCACGGTGACGGCTGGGAATCGCTGAATCCCGGCTATTGGAAGCTCCAGGACCGAGCGCTTCGCCGGAGCCTGCGGACCCGCGGGCGCAAGGCTCGCGCCACGGGTTTCCCCTTCCATCGGTTCATGGAGACGGAGTACGAGACGCGTCCCCCGTATGGCATGATCTGGCGGCGTGACTGGCGGCTCACCGGAAACTACCGCATTGTGATGGACGCGACCGTCCGCACCCTGCCGGAAAACGATCCGGAGCCGGACTACTCCTTGATGGGCGTCTGCTTCGGCGGACGCACGCTCTATGAAAGCTGGAACGGCGCCGGCAAGCCGGAAGACGCCTGCTGGTACACGGCTTGGCGCAGTGACGGCGCATTTGGGGTCTTCAGCCACACTTCGGACGAGACAGTCAAGGTCCAGCCCGATTCGGCTCGGCAAGCCGGCAAGCCCGAGAGAGGCGAGAGCGTCCGAATCGAACTCGAAGTCACCGGCGAGCCTTCAGGGCCGGCCGCCGCAACGGCCCGGCTCATCCGCAGCGTCGGCGAGACAACCATCCACTGTGCCAATGTCGAACGGACAGCCTTTCTCGAAGGCTATTTCGGCCTTGTAGCCCGCGGTGGCCTGGACTTCGAGGTCAACAAGGTCCGGTTGGAACCGGGCGATAATCGTCCCATCACCGACCCCGTTAACGAGCTCCAGGTCTGCTACCCGCTCGGCGACTCGCTCCGTCAGGTCGACGGTCATTGGCGCTGCAAGTTCATCGCGATCTTTCGCCAGGAAGGCCGCCGTGCCGAAATCCGAATCGCCAATTCCGAAAGCCCTGGGTCCGGCTGGGCTGCGGCAAAGGTCGCCGGGCGCGCCGACATCGTAACCAACGGCTTCCGCCGCGCTACCGCCGTTGTCGACTGCGTCCTGCCGGGCAACCCCGCTGAGACAACCTTTTACTACACCGTGTGGAAAGACGGGACCGACGTTACGATCGACCCGCGATCCAGTGCGCGCCAATACGTAGGCCGGCTCCCGCAACTCAAGGCTCCCTACCGCCTCTGCGGGCTGAGCTGCCATGCCATCGTCGGCCGCAAGCCCGGCATGGATCGCACCGAGAAGTTTCAGGAGAACTGGATTCACGACCAACCGCTCCAGGATGCCTACCAGTACCTCGATGACTACGGCTTTCAAGTAATGGTCTGGGAAGACGACATCTGGTACCTAGAGCTTGTTCTCTATACCACCAGCACCGACGACGCCTATAAGATCATCACCACCACTTTGGCCGGCCCTACGACCCGCCAGCAGATGATGCGGCACTGGAATGTGCTCAATCCAGGGGATCACGACTATGGCATGGACGATGTGAAGGGGCCGGAGCAGATCGCCGTTCGAACCCGTCACGATCTCGGACAGGACCCCGAATACATGCAGCGTAACTTCGAGATCGTGCAGCATCTGATCACCGGTGACGACAGCCCCTCCGGCACGGCGAACCCCAAGCGCTGGCGGCGTTGGAAGATGCCCGGCCGCGACTTCGCTTTGCTGATTGTGGACGCGCGACTGTGGCGAAGTTCGCAGGACACTCATATATGGGCCACTGAAGGCTGGGCCGATCGCGGGCATATCTACGACCGCAAAGATCCAACTCGCTCGTTGCTTGGCGAGGAACAGTTTGCGTGGCTCCAGGAGACGGTACGAACCGAAACCGCATCGTTGATTTGCATAACGGGCCTCAACGGTCTTCACACCGTCTGGCAGCCCTCTGCTGAAGCCGAGCAACGCAACCGCGTGGCGGCTGACTACGCCGGGTGGGTCAAGGCCGGTTCGGACCGCGTCATCGAACTGCTCAGCTCCCGGGAAGGCATTGTTTCCGTGTATGGCGATGTTCACATCGGGTCCATTCTGAAAAACCGTGAGGCGAGGCTCTATGAGTGCTCGTTCGGTCCCATCGGGCGGACCGGCGGACGACGCGTGAAAGATGGTTTCGGCCGCCTCATGCAGGATTACGACGGCCGCGAAATCGACTTCATCGCGCTGTTCCAACAAGACTACGAAAGCCCCGACCTGAAGCCGCAAACGACGCCTGGCTATTGGAACTTTCTCGAGATGGTGTTCGATCCCGCACGCCGGGAGCCGCGTATCGCACTTCGCGTTCGGCGGCTCAACGACCGCGTAGGACACTCGCCGCGCGGCGGCGGCTCGGTGGATATCAGCGCATCGAGTACCGGACGTTTACACTCATGCCGTCTCCCTGAAATTCGCACCATGCCTCTCTCCGATGTGCGCTTCACCATGTTGGATGGCCGTCCCATTCGCGGTGTGCGGAGTCAGGCTGACGGCACGGTGCCGCTGTCGGGTCTGATCGACGTTCCACCGGAAACAGAAGTTTTGATGACGGCTCACGCGTCCGGCACGGTCGAGGCTCGGGCGATTCGGACCGCGCCTCTTGGCTGAGACCCATGCCTCAGGTAGAATCTCGACTTTTCCGTAAGAGCGAAAGCCTCCTTCGCCGCAGGCGCATTCCATCTATGACAGTTCGCTGCCTTCCTGTCCTCACCCTGATATTGCTTTCCGGGTGCAGCTCGACACCCTCCGGCTACCCGGACGGCTCGTTTGACGAAGCCCGCATCCGCGAAGCCATAGACCGCGCGGTCGGCGCATTTGGAACCTCCGACATCGAAACGCTGATCTCCCTTCGCACAGAAGATTCCGTCGTTCTCAAACCGGGAGCCGAGCCCCTCCTCGGTAAAAAAGCTCGCCGCGCCTCACTCGAGGATGTCTTTGATCAGTTCGATGTCGATGAGACCCGAACCGTCGAAGAAATCGATGTGGTGGGTGACCGCGCCATTGTCTGGGGAACCTATGCCGTCACGTTGACCCCCAAGGACGGCTCCGCGTCTACGAACGAATCCGGCAACTACATCGACATCCTTCACCGGCAGGCCGACGGCTCCTGGCTCTTTGCTCGTACGATTTGGAACGCCGCATCGGTGAATGGTCCCTGATGCCCCGTCTGATAGAGTGGGTTAGGTTACACACAAGTCATCCCTAGCCTGCTTTTCTCACCACGTGGCGAGACGAAGTGGGTGAGAGGGCCGTTAGGACGAGGCGCGAGCCGCTTGGCGCGCGCAGGTGTACTTGAACCGTACATTGAGCGCGGCAATCAGCCACAGCGAAGTCATGGCGATCTGATCGCATGCTTCTTCCATCGGGTGGTGAGAAAGGCAGGCTCGAAAGAACATGAGTGCCCCGAACGCCGGCGGTCCGCCGCCGCCCCACGCCCGCAACGCTCCCTCACCGGTGCCCGCTGTTCCATTGACTTTGGACGGGTCGAGCGTGCTTCATCAGATGTTCCGTATCCGCTGGACCGCCTGGCGCTCCCTGGCGCCGGAAAAGCGTCAGTGGATCACGGATGAAGCCGCAGCAGTTCTCAAGCCCCTCGAATTACACCCCGAAGGAGGCACGGCGCTGTTCTCGCAACTGGGCCACAAGGGAGACCTGATGATCGTCCACTTCCGCCGGTCGTTCGAAGGCTTGAACGAAGTCGAGCTGGCTCTCGCCCAGCTCAGGCTCAGCGACTATCTGGAAGCGAAGGCCTCCTATGTCTCGGTCGTGGAACTCGGCCTGTATGCATCCTCTGTTCAACTCTACGAAGAGTTGCAAAAAAGAGGGATCGAGCCTGACAGCGATGAATGGAAGCAGGCCGAGTCCGAGAAGCTTGAGGAGCAGCGCCAGGCAATGGCGCCTCGGCTCTGGCCCGGCATTCCTCCTCACAAGTATCTTTGCTTCTATCCGATGGACAAGAAACGAGGCGACGCCCACAACTGGTATTCGGAACCGATCGGCGACCGGGGACGCATGATGCGCGATCACGGCCTCATTGGACGCCGCTACGCCGGCAAGGTAAAGCAGATCATTTCCGGGTCCATCGGGTTTGACGATTGGGAATGGGGCGTCGATCTTTTCGCCAATGATCCGCTTGTTTTCAAGAAACTCATCTACGAGATGCGTTTCGACGAGGCAAGCGCTCTATATGCCTTGTTTGGTAAGTTCTACATTGGATTGCGTCTGCCGGTCTCGCAGATGGAGCGGTTCCTGGACGGCAAGGTGCCCGAATATGAAGCTCCCGCCGAAACCGCGCATCCCGGAGGACGCCCGCCGGCCTGAGACCTGTGACAATCGTGCCGACGTGCATTTCAGAAGCCTCTCGAGGAGGTGAGTCCGAATGTCCGCGAACAAGAATACGGTCGATCGTCGCGGCACACGCGAACAAGCGCGGTCGCTCGCGCAGTCGGCCGGCATCAGTATCTGGCTGGCGATGCTGTCGGTTCTTGTAGCCGTCGCGGTCGGTGGATACTCTTTGTACGCCGTTCACATGTCGTCACGGCAGTTGGAAGAAACGGAGCAGCAACTGCAAGTCGCCGGACGACGCGTTCAAGAGGCGGAGGAATCGGCCCGTCACGCACGCGAACTGGCTGCCCTTGCGCAGCAGCATGCAGAAGCCGCTGCCGGAAAAGCTCGGGATGCGGGCGGCATGGCGATGCAGGCTCGCAATCAAGCCACCTCGGCCGAGCAATGGGCTCAACGCTTGCGCGAACGCGCCGAAAGCGCCGACCGGGAAGCGATCGAAGCCGGTCGGCGGCTCACTGACGGCCTTGCCCGCATGGTGCGTTTGGAAGAGGATCTCCGCGAGGCGGAGTCGCAACTCGCCCATGCCATGGATCGCCTTGCCGCTTCGGAACGTCAGGCCGAACAGGCAGCCGGCGATGCTCAATTCGCGCGCGAGGAACTGGCAACGGCCGAGGCGCGAGCCCAGGGAGTGGAGCAACGTTACAGGCAGTTGGAGGCGCGTCTTACCGAGGCGCTGAATACGGCGCGTTCAGCCATACGCTACGCTCGGCAACAACAACAGCTATCCAACCGCAATCAAGCGAATGCCGAGGCGGCGTTGGGGCACGCCTTTCGCCGCATCGGTATCGTGCCGGAAAGAAACTCTTCATCGAATCAAACGACTCCGGACTTGCACGACTACCGTAACTTGGAAAAGCGCGCCCAAAGTGCACGCGCTGAGGCCGGGCGCGCTTTGGATCGCGCTCAGTCCGTTCTCGACGACTTGGCTCTCTCCACCGCGTCGCAATAGCAGACTCCCTGCTGCGATGGACTTTCCCCTCTGGATTGAAAGGATCACGGGCGGCGACCTGCGCCTTCTCGCACGGGCGTTGAGCGAAATCGAGAATCGCGGGCCGCGGAAACACTCCTTGTTGGAGGCGCTGTTTCCACACATGCGAAAGGCTTGCACCATCGGTGTCACCGGCGCGCCGGGGACCGGCAAGAGTACCGTCGTGGACGCCCTGGCTGCGTGCTTTCGCAAACAGGACAAACGGGTCGCCATTCTGGCCATCGATCCCACGAGTCCGTTCACCGGAGGATCAATTCTCGGTGACCGCATTCGGATGCAATCCCATGAAGCGGATGACGGCGTCTACATCCGTTCGATGGCCACCCGCGGTTCGCTCGGAGGACTCGCTCCTGCAGCGGCGGATGTGCTGGTCGCTCTCGATGCCGCAGGCTTCGAGGTCATTCTGATCGAGACCGTCGGAGTCGGCCAGGCCGAGGTAGACGTGGTTCAGCTCGCGTCGGCGGTGGCGCTGCTCCTTAATCCGTCCAGTGGCAGCGACGTGCAAACCATGAAAGCCGGCATCATGGAAATCGCTGACATATTTGTGATCAACAAAGCGGACCTTGCCGGTACGGACCGTCTCGAGTCTGAATTGCGTGCGATGCTTTCTCTCGCACCTGAAACGCAGGAAAAAGAGCCGCCCATCGTTCGCACGGTAGCCACGCAAGGGACTGGCATTGAGGAACTGGCGGCTTTGCTCACTACGGCGCCGTTGGCCGTTGAACGGCCCGCGGACTACTGGGAGCGGCGTCTCATCGAGATGGTGCGCGAGCGCTTGATGGATACGGTTGTCGAGAAAGCCCTGCCCGCCGAGCGTTTGAGCGAAGCCGCGCAACAGATCGCCGCGCGCCGGCTCAACCCCTTCTCGTTCGCAGACGAATTGACCCGCGACCTATTGTCCGATTCATTGCTCAATCGGCCAAAGGCAGATTGACGACCGAGCCGCGCTCCACCGACCGAAAAACGGCTTCCGTGAACTCCATGTATTTGACACCTTCAGCGAATGTCGTCCAGGCGGGTGTGCCCGTCTTGATGAGATGGATGAAGTCTTGCTCGACAGTACATTCCTTGACTTCGTCATCGGGAACAGGAATCTCGGCGAGACCATCCGCACCCACTTGCGCACCGAGGATCGTGTCGTTGTTCAGGTTGTAGATCAACGTTCCTTTGCTGCCATAGGCCTCGATTTGCGGTTCGACTCCGAAGCGAGCGACTCCGGAAAACAGGAACGCAGCGATAGCGCCGCTTTCCATCTCGCCCGTAACGTAGACGGTGTCAGGCCGCTCCACCGGCCCGCTTCCCTGCCCTGAGGCAAGCGGCCGATCCCGCGTGAACGTCCGGGCTTGTGCCGAAACGGTCTTCATACAGCCATACCAGCGTTGAACGGTCTCGACGACGATGCCCATGGCCAGAGTGTTCAGGCCCGAATACCGTGCAACCTGCCGCCAGTGGAGAGGCCTCTCGGCATCAGCGATATGACTCCCGAGAAACCGCACGTGGATGTTGCGGACCTCGCCGAGATAGCCGTCGTCAATGAGCCGCTTCATGACATTGTGTCCCTTGAACCCGAATAGGGACGGATAAATCTGTGCCGCAAGACCCGTCTCCTGTGCTTTCGCGTACATCGCTTTCGCCTCGCGAAGATTCATCGCCATGCGGGCTTGCACGAACGTGTGCTTGCCGCGATCGAGTGATTCCAGCACGAACGGGCAGTGCTTGTACGGCCAAGTGCCGATCATGACGGCGTCGATATCAGCCCTTGCCATCAGGGCGTGCGGATCGGTCATGATGTCCGGATCGAGGCCGAATTCGTCCACGATGGCGGCGGCGCTCTCTGCGGAGCGGTTGCAGATGGCAACGACCTTGGCATCGTCAATTTTCGCCAATTCGGGGAAATGACGAAGGCGAAAGATCTCGCCAGCGCCTATGATGCCGATGCGGATGGGATTGCTCATGAGTTTCTCTCCGTTGGTTGGCAGTCCGTGGTAAAAGTCCCGTGGTACGAAGGAAAAAGCGCGTCGGGCTCCTGCGGTTGCTCGGCGCGGAGTGAGGAGGATGGCAATCCGGGTGATTTCCTCCAACGAACGACCAAGCGTTACTCCATCGGCCCCCGGCGCGTAACACCGCCCGCGTGACTTTTACCACGGACAGCAAGGGCTGGCCGCCGCGCCCTCGCCCATCCGATGAGTATAAGCGTGATGCGTCCCTATCCGCGAAGGGCCACCGGGGCTGGGGTGCGATAATACCTGATTCCCGTGGCCCGCAAGCGCTCACTGACGTATGCCGACGCCGGCGTTGATATCGACGAGGCGGAGCGTGCTACATCCAGGATCAAGCAGTATGCCCGGCGAACGTTCGATGACAATCTCTTGGCGGGCATCGGAGCTTTCGGAGCAGCCTACGACTTGAAAGCTGCCGGATTCGAACACCCGGTGCTGGTGAGTTCGGCGGATGGCGTGGGCACCAAGCTGATGGTCGCCTTCGGCATGGACAAGCATGACACCGTCGGCCAGGACCTCGTCAATCATTGCGTGAACGACATCGCCGTGCAGGGGGCGCGGCCACTCTATTTTCTGGACTACTTCGCTACAGGTAAGTTGAAAGCGGAGGTCGCCGCTCAGGTCGTCAAGGGGTTGAGCAAAGCCTGCCGCGAAAACGGCTGTTCTCTAATCGGCGGCGAGACCGCCGAGATGCCCGGCATGTACGGCGAGGGCGAATATGACCTGGCGGGGTTCATTGTCGGAGCGGCGGAGAAGAAACACCTGATCAGTCCCGGGCATGTGCGTGAAGGCGACGTGCTGCTCGGCTTCCCCTCGACCGGGCTCCATACCAACGGCTATTCACTCGCGCGCAAGCTCTTCATCGAGGTCGCGGGATACGGCCTCGATCAGCAAGTCAAGGCGTTGCGGACCACGGCGGGCCGTGAGTTGCTGAAGATCCATCGGAGTTACCTGAGGCCTTTGCGGGCATTGATGGATCAACGGGTGCTCCACGGAGCCGCCCACATCACCGGAGGCGGCATCACCGACAATACTCCGCGCATGTTGCCGGATGGATTGGTTGCTCGTGTGAGGACCTGCGCTTGGCCGAAGCTGCGGGTATTCGACCATCTTTGCGAGATCGGCGGACTCGTGGATGAAGAGGCCTATCGGACTTTCAATATGGGTTTGGGCATGATCGTTGCCGTGCCGAGGCAAGCCAGGGATCGGGTTGTACGGTTGCTGGCCTCATTGAAAGAACGGGTGTACGAGGTCGGCGTCGTCGAGCGAGGGCGGAGGCGGGTAGTCTACGAATGAAGAAGCTTGGCATCCTCCTCTCGGGGCGCGGATCGAACTTTCAGGCCATCGCCAGGAACGTGCAGGCAGGCAAGATCCCGGCCGAGATTGCGGTCGTCATCAGCAACAAGGCGGACGCAAAGGGACTCGAAACGGCTCGTGCGATGGGACTCGAAGCCGTTTGCATCCCGTCCAAGGGCCTCAAGCGTGAAGAATACGACAGCCGGGTAGTCGCTTTGCTCAAGCAGAAACAGGTTGACCTGGTCTGCCTGGCGGGTTTCATGCGCCTGCTCAGCGCCTGGTTCGTCGAGCAGTTTCCGAATCGCATCCTCAACATCCATCCGGCGCTGTTGCCTTCGTTTCCCGGGCTTGACGGGCAGCAGCAGGCCCTGGAGCACGGCGTCAAGTTCAGCGGCTGCACGGTTCACTTCGTAGACGCCGGTCTGGACTCGGGGCCCATCGTCGCTCAGGCTGTCGTACCCGTCAACGACGATGACACTCTCGCGGCGCTCTCAGCGCGCATTCTTTCCCAGGAGCATCGACTCTATACCGAAGCGATTAACATTGTATTGAGTGGCAAGTTCCGTATCGCGGGCCGCCGGGTCATGAGGACTTGGTAGCGGCCTCAACGGAACAACGCGCTCGGGGGGATTCCAGGGACGGGCCAACATGGCGCCAAGAGTACGCTGGTAAGGCCGAGCCGTTCGACATGCCCGTCCGAACGCCTCCTCCCCATCCATGACCATCGACCAACAACTGGAATATCTGCGCAGGGGCTTCGTCGAGATCATCCCCGAAGACGAACTGGAGCAGCGACTCATCGCCGCCCGGAAAGAAGGACGGCCGCTGCGGGTAAAGGCCGGTTTTGACCCCACCGCGCCTGATATCCATCTCGGCCACACGGTTGTCATTCGAAAGCTCCGGCACTTTCAGGAATGCGGACATACCGTGATCTTCGTAGTCGGCGCAGCGACCGCGCTGATCGGCGACCCTTCCGGCCGCGGCGCTACACGGCCGCCCCTGACGCGCGAGGAAGTCGAAGCGAACGCCGAGACGTACAAACAGCAGGCGTTCAAGATCCTCGATCCCCAAAAAACCGAGCTGCGCTTCAACAACGAGTGGCTCATGCCGTTGCGGTACGAAGACCTGATGCGATTGGCCTCGCGCTACACCGTTGCCCGTATGCTCGAACGGGACGACTTCAGCAAGCGCTACCACGCCGGCCGGCCCATCAGTATCCACGAACTCCTGTACCCGCTCGTACAGGCCTACGACTCCGTGGCGATCCAGGCGGATGTGGAACTGGGCGGGACGGATCAGAAATTCAATCTTCTCGTCGGCCGCGAAATCCAACGCGACTATGGACAAGCGCCCCAGATCATCGCCACGACCCCGTTGCTCGAAGGTCTGGATGGCGCTCAAAAGATGTCGAAGTCGCTGGACAATTACATCGGAGTCACCGAACCGCCCGAGGTGATGTATCGCAAGGTCATGCAGATCAGCGACGAGCTGATGTTCCGCTACTACGAATTGTTGACCGGGATGAGCATGCCGGAAATCGACTCGCTCAAGGCGGACATTGAAGCTGGCTCCCGGCACCCGATGCAGGCGAAGCGCGATCTCGCCTTGCGCATCGTCTCCGACTATCATTCCCTTGAAGATGCCGGGCGGGCCGCTGCCGTGTTTCGCAAGGTCGTGCAGGAACGCCAGGCTCCCGACGACATGCCGGTTCACGACTTGCCGGAGTCAATCCATGGTGATTCCGTGATCCGCATCGACAAGCTTCTCCGCGCGATCGGACTATGCATTTCAGGCGCCGAGGCGAATCGTAAACTGAAGGAAGGCGCGGTGTCCATCAATGGAAAGAAGCACCGCGCAATGAGCTTCGAGGTCGCGGACGGCCTGAGCGAGCTGACGATGCAAGTCGGCAAGAAGTGGGCTCGCGTTAAGCTCTAGAAAGTCGCTGATGGAACTCTTCTTCGTCTCGCTTGCGGCGCTGTTTGTCGCTGCCCTCACCCTCTACTCCGGATTCGGACTGGGCACGCTGCTCATGCCTGTCTTTGCTCTGTTCTTCCCGCTCGAGATGGCCGTTGGCGTCACAGCGATTGTCCACCTGCTGAACAACCTGTTCAAGGTGGGGCTTGTGGGGCGCCATGCATCGTGGCCCGTGTTCTTGCGGTTCGGCCTGCCTGCAATCCCGGCTGCCTACCTGGGTGCGCTGCTGCTGACAAGCATGGCTGAGCGCCGCGTCGTGGCGGCGTACTCGCTCGCCAGCCGTGACTTCGAGGTCACCGTGATCGGCCTTGTCATGGGAATCCTCATTGGTGCGTTTGCGCTGCTCGATCTCCTTCCGGGTTTTGACCGGCTCCGTTTCAGTCCGAAAATCCTGCCGCTGGGCGGTCTGTCGTCCGGTTTCTTCGGCGGTCTCTCAGGCCACCAGGGCGCTCTTCGCTCGGCGTTCCTTGTGAATGCTGGACTCTCGAAAGAAGCTTTCATCGGCACCGGCGTACTTTGCGCCGTCGCCGTCGACGTCACCCGCCTCGCTGTCTACAGCGCCGCGGCGTGGAGCGAACAAGCCGGCTCCCTGTTCACCGGCGACGGATTGAGGTTGCTGCTCACGGCGACCATCGCCGCCTTCGTCGGCTCCTACTTCGGCGCAAAGCTCGTAACGAAGGTCACCATGACACTGGTGCGCCGCTTGGTGGGCGTGATGCTTTTGCTCCTCGCCATAGCAATCGCTGCCGGCTGGATCTGACCTGCATGTCTCACTACGCGGCGAGGCGAAGTGCGTGAGAAGGCCGTCAGAAATTTCTCCTGGAGCGGACCAAACTCCCGCCCATGGTTTTCACGAATCACGAGACACGAATCACGGCCTGTAAGGTTTTACTCTAACCACTATCCACTAACCACGGCCGTCAAGTGATGAGAAAGGCAGGCTGGCAGGCTATTTCTGCATCAGCCGCTGAAGAACTTGGTCCGCTACGTCTGGATAAACGGCGATGGTGTGGTTCCGATAGCTTTCGAAAAAAGCTTCCTCGCCTGAATCAATGGTGATCAGGTTGCTTTTCTCATTGGGCATATGACACTCGATGCATTCGCCCTGCACAGAAACACCGGCCTTCGTGGCGGTTCCGCACTCCTGTGTCCGGTGGCATTGCATGCATTTCTGGGCTAGCTCTGACAAGTTCCGTTGTTCAGTATGTACGTTGTGGCACGTCGAGCACGACATGTCGTCACTAGCTGTAAAGCACCGGCTGAGCCGTAACAAGCCGACTTGGTTCGCATGTACGTCCGGGCGGGAACCTTCACGAACGGGTTCAATCTCGAGGTATTCTGACAACGGCTCGCCCGGGCGATATGAAAAAGGTGGCTTTATGGGTTTGGCTGCTCCCGAGTGGCAGAGAGCGCATTGGTCAAGCTTCCGTTCTCGGGGGAAATGATCGGGGTTAAGTATGGACCTCCCTTCAGTTTCCTGCAAATCCTTCTTATGAAAGTCCACGTGTGCGCTGCCGGCGCCGTGACATTTCTCACACGACAGTCCGATCAGGAACCTGCTGCTGTAACGCGCCTTGGAACCCTTGATCTCTGCTCGAAACAGCGTGGTGTGGCACTCCAGGCACCGTGGTGAAATGAATCGATCGAACACGATTTGTCCGTCGATCATCCCCGGACTGTTTGTCCATTTCCCGCTAGCGACAAGATAGGATACCGGCAACTGAAAAAGAAGCCCGTCTTTCCAGTACAGATAGCTTTGCCCTTTCCTGCCCGATCCCATGACCAGATCAAAGCGTTCTCTTCTTGATCTGATGGTCGACTGCTCGTTTCGATACGCAGTCTGGTGGAAACCATCTTGCCGTTTCTCCATCCTGAAATAGACGTTGGGGTTCCCGGTCTTCAGGGTATTGCTTCCAGAGGCAAAGCTTCCCTGGATCGAGTGTTCGTCGGCCAACTGTGAAGTTTCGAAATGCGCGGTCTGCACATAGGTTTCAACGATCTCCTGATGGCATGCTCGGCAGGATTGCGTGCCCGCGAAGAAGACTCTTTGCTCCGGCTCCTCTGCCTGCGCAAGCGAAAAAACAAAAAGAAAACCGAAGATAGAGACAACCACCGAACTGGGGTATCGAAAAAGATTCGATGGTTTGAACGTCATGTCATTTTCGGAATCAACTCCGAGGAGCCATCTGAATCGCGCAATTCAGGACGTTCCCTGCTGCCTGTTTTCCTGCCGAATCCGAGTATCTCTTGAGACGGATAAAGCAGACGTGCTTCCGGGCTGAGCCAGACGAAACTCCGTCAGTCCGGCGCGGGATTTCAACAATTCGCGGTGCTTTTTCGGCCTCCGCCCGATAATCTCCCTTTGACGCGGGTTCACCGAACCTCCCGGGCCTTTTCACGGATCCTGAACAGGAGCGACGGATTGACCGGCGACCCCAAGTCACCGGCTCTGTCCGCGTGCTCCAAGGCGGACTCATACCTGCCCTGCTGAAAATAAGCGCTGGCCAAGCTCCGATGGACATCGCCTTTTTCGGGTTGCAGGCTCAGGGCCTCCAAGTAGGCTTCGATCGCCTTCGAGATGTTTTGCTTCTGCTCATGGGTGAGGCCGCTCTCGAAGAAGATGTCTGATTGCACGTTCTGAAAGTAGGGAGAACGGCGAAGGTTTTGAGCCTGCGGTAGTGTCAGTCGCAGTTCCGCCAGCGCCAAGTCCAACCAGCCTTTCAGTCGATAAGCCCTTGCAAGTTTAAGGCGGCCCTCGGGACGCGATGGGTCCAACTCGATCGCCTTCTTGAATGATTCAATCGCCCGGTCGAGAGCGTTCGTTTCCAGGTAGATGGACCCCATGGCCAGGAAAACATCGGCATTGGCTCCTCCTGAACTGGCGGCGATGTTCAACTCCCCCAGTGCTTCCCCCTCTCGTTTCAGATCGAGATAGGCCAAGCCCAGGTAGTATCGGGCTGTGGTCAGCATCGGGCTAAGTCCGAGCGCCTTCTGGTTCAGCACGATGGACTGCGCGGGATCACCCAGTTGACGCTTCACTTCTCCAAGCAGAGCAAGGACCTGCGGGATATCGGGATTGGATTTGAAGATGGTATCGAGTTGAGCGTCCGCATCCTGCAGGCGCCCGAAGTCGACGTAGATCTTGGCGAGATAGAAGCGTGCCCATACCAGCGTCGGATCGAGGGCCAGAGCTTGCCTCAGCTCGGCCTTTGCTTCACCAAGCAACTCGTATCGCCCCTGAACACGGTAGGCATAGCCCAGCAGCATGTGCGCCTCGGCTGACTGAGGATTCAAGGATACCGCTTTCTTGAACTGGCCAATCGCCTGCTCGACCTGTTTCGTTCTGAGATATTTTCCGCCGCTGGAGAGCAATTCTCTTACACGATGGTCTTTTGCAGAGATGGCTTCTTCTGCCTGTGCCCCTGGAGCCGAAGACAGTAGTACGAAAATGCACAGACTTGCAATAAGCAGCGATTGCGCTCTTGCGCCAACACCGATTTGTTGGAATCGCTCCCTGCGGTGATCTTCATCCGGCACTGAGTTGGAAACAGTGTCCTGGAAGGAACGTCTTTCGCCGGTCTGGGAGGGCCGCGACCGGCGGGGAAGCCATATCCAGGCGAAAGTTCGAATGGTCATCGCCACTCTTCTGTGATGCTCCGGGGGCCGTGACGCGAGACCCTACGCACACCGATTGTATCGCCGTCTGGCAGCCCGTGATGAAAGTCCCGTGGTGCGAAGGAAAAAGCGCGGCGGGCTCCTGCTCATCCTCGGCGCCGAGTGAGGAGGATGGCGATCCGGGTGATCTTCTCCTCGCGAAGGAAAAGCGAACGACAAAGCCGGCGATCTTAGCCTGCATTTCTCACCACGCGGCGAGGCGAAGTGCGTGAGAGGGGCGTCAGGACGAGGCGCAAGCCGGGCGGAGGAAAAAGGCGCGAGCC
>JAPPLB010000112.1 GCA_028819575.1 Bryobacterales bacterium
GTCCTGACGGCCCTCTCACGCACTTCGCCTCGCCGCGTGGTGAGAAATGCAGGTTTGCAGCAGGAGGGTTTTCATTCGAAGATTGGCAGGAGGCGCAGGCATAGCCACGGGTTTGCGAGAATAGCGCTTCTTCCCGGAAGTGATGGGGTCGGAAGAGAATCGCGATGAGCCCAGTGAAAGCTGCTGTGCTGGTGGAGCATGAGAAACCGCTCGAGATCCGTGAATACCCGAGGATTGAAAGAGCAGCAGCGGGGGAGGCTCTGGTCCGTGTCGACTTGGCGGGGATTTGCGGCACGGACGTGCATCTCTGGCACGGACAGCTTCCAATACCGCTTCCTGTCATTCTCGGCCACGAAACCGCCGGCCGCATCGTGACGCTCGGTGAGGGCCTGCGCAACGATTGGCGGGGGCGGCCCGTGGCAGTTGGCGACCGCGTCACTTGGGCCAGCTCGGTGACGTGCGGGTCCTGTTACTACTGCCGTCTGAAGAATCAGCCGACGCGATGCGTCTCGCGAAAAGCCTACGGCATCTCCTATTGCGCCGATGAGGCTCCCCACTTGCGGGGCGGCTATGCCGAATACATATTGCTCCGGGCGGGCACCGCGTTGTTTCGGATCCCCGATTCGGTGCCGACGGAATCGGTCGTAGGCGCGGGGTGCGCTCTGGTGACGGCGATCCATGGCATCGAGCGGGCTTCGATCTCGTGGGGCGATACGGTTGTCATTCAGGGAACCGGGCCGGTGGGGCTGGCGGCGCTGGCGATTGCGAGAGAGGCCGGAGCTTCGAAAGTCGTCGCGATCGGAGGACCGAAGCACCGTCTTGATCTTGCCCTGGAGTTCGGAGCGAATGCCGTTGTCGACATGGAAGACGCGGCAACTCCCGCAGAGCGCGTCAGACAAGCGTTGACCGCGATAGGTCCTTACGGAGCTGACGTAGTGATCGAGTGCGTTGGTCATCCCGCTGTCGTCAACGAGGGCATGGATTTGTGTCGCGACGGAGGAAAGCTTTTGGTGCTGGGACAGTATGGGGACGCGGGCACCATCGATTTTCGCCCTCACACGATCACCCGCAAGCAGTTGCAATTGATTGGATCGTGGGGGTTCGAGCCGCGGCACGTCCATGCCGGGTTGAACCTGTTGGAGCACAGCGCTTGGAAAGAGCTGTTTGCCGGTGAGATCACTCACCGATTCCCACTGGCGGAGGCGAACGAGGCGTTGGAGACGGTGCGAATGTGGCGATCCGGCAAGACCGTGATCCAACCGTAGGGCCGCCCGCTGCGTCCTGTAAGCAGGCGATGGTGCTTTTGCAAACCGCCGCCGAGGTGACTCATGAAAATGCTTGCTTCCGTCGTTGTGTTGACGCTAACGATCTTCGGATCCCTTAGTGGACAAGCCCTGCGCTTCGCAGATCTGGGTGACTGCCAGCTCGAGAACGAGACCATCATCAAGAACTGCCGGGTCGCCTATCGAACCTTCGGCGCGCTCAACGACGACCGCTCGAATGTGGTGCTGTTCCCAAGCTGGTTCTCCGGCACCACGGAAGACCTGGCCCGTTTCATTGGACCGCGCTCCATGGTCGACTCGTCTGAGCACTTCGTCATAGCAGTCGGAGCGTTCGGCAACGGTGTTTCGTCGTCGCCGTCGAACAGTCCCACGCAAGGCAGCGGCGCCTTCCCGGAATTCACGATCGGTGACATGGTCACAGCCCAACATCGACTGCTGACCGAGGTTCTCGGCATCAGACATGTCCAGGCCGTGGTGGGAATCTCAATGGGAGGAATGCAGGCGTTCGAGTGGTTGACATCCTACCCGAGATTCATGGATCAGGCCGTCAGTATCGTGGGCTCGCCGAAGTTGGGGGCCTACGACGTGCTGCTGTGGCAAGCAGAGCTGAACGCGATCGAAAGAGCGTTGGCGGCTTATTCAGACGCTCGGAAAGCCCGGGCTGCCGCGATGAGCGCCGTGGCGGAATTGCACGAGTTGGCGATCCGAACGCCGGAGGCGTTCAATGCGGCAAACCAAGCGGAACAGGTCGAGGCCCTCATCGCGAAGAAGTCGGCAGACCTCATCCTCAGGGCGGACCCCGATGATTGGGCAAGTCAGTTGCGGGCGATGATGACTCACGACATCTCTCACGGGTCCGGGATTTCGATGGAACGCATCGCTCTTCCCGTCAAGGGCAGGACGCTCGTCGTTGTTGCCGAGCAGGACCACATGGTGACGCCCGGCTCCGCGCTGGAGTTCGCTCAAGCAGCTCAAGCGGAAACGTTGGTTGTCGACGGAGATTGCGGCCATCTCGTCTTCGAATGCGATGACGGAAAGGTGGCAGCAAAAGTACGAGAATTCCTTGCCCAGAACCGCGGTTCATTGCAACCGGCTGACCAGCGCGTTGTAGATCCACGCGAATAGAAAGCCGGCGAAGGCGCCGTCCACGAGTCCGTAGAGAGTCCCGATAGAAACGCTCTGCATCGTGCGGGCGTGCTCGAAACCGGGGTAGACCGAACTCATCGCGGCCAGGTACTCGCCGCCATAGGAAGGGTTGACGAGGTTCACGCAGGCGATGAAGCAGGTGCTGCCTCCGAGAAATACTCCGGCCGTCAGAGCGAGGGCTTTTACAGAGATTTGCATGGGGCGATCAGTCCCTTTCGCAGATTGGTTGGGCTCATTCAGGGTGGTTGGCCCCTGCTGAGGCGGAGATATTCTATCGAACAGAGCGAATGACCCGTTACGGACCGAACCCACAGCAATCCTGAAAAGCAAGCTCCAACCGCCCCCTGACGCGACAGCCTTTCTGGGCGCCGGCAGTTTCAACCGACGCTGCAAACAGGTATGCCTTCGAGTTGCTGCGACACTGCGCTACTCTTGTCAATGCCGACTTTCTCTGATTGAGCGGCGATTGGCCGCCGAACCACGAGGGTATCTCCATGTTGTCCGTCTTCTCGTCCCCTGGCCGCTACACCCAAGGCAAGCACGCCACCGCGCAGCTCGGCGCGGAGATGAAGGGGCTCGGCTTACGGGGTCCGGCGTTGATTCTGGCCGGCCGCTCGGCACAACGCCTGCTCGCGAAGGTTTGGACCGAGACCTTCGGCGACGCGGGAATCGAGTTCAGCGTGACTCCGTTCGGCGGAGAATGTTCGCACCGGGAAATCGAGCGGATCAAGACGGCGGCCCGCGAAGCGCAAGCCCGAGTCGTGATCGGCGCCGGGGGCGGCAAGGTGCTCGACGCCTCGCGGGCCGCCGCAGCCGACCTTGATCTGCCGGCCGTTAACTGCCCGACCGTCGCTTCGAGCGATGCACCCTGCAGCGCCTTGTCGGTCATTTACACCGACGAGGGCGTTTTCCAGGAATACCGCTTCTATGCCAGGAACCCCGACCTGGTTCTCGTCGACACCCATGTGATCGCTCAAGGACCGGTGCGCCTGTTGGTAGCCGGGATGGGCGATGCCCTTGCCACCATGTTCGAGGCGCAAACCTGCGTCGAAGGGCATATCCAGAACATGCGTGGCGGCGCCTCGACCGAGAGCGCCTTGGCGCTGGCGGAGCTGTGCTACCGCACGCTGCTCAACGACGGACCGGCGGCCAAGAAAGCCGTTGCAAGCGGCGTCGTTTCTCCCGCGCTCGAACGGCTCGTTGAAGCCAATACGCTGCTATCGGGGCTGGGCTTCGAGTCTTCCGGGTTGGCGGCGGCCCACGCCGTGCACAACGGGCTCACCGCCGCCTCCGGCACGCACCCTTATTTTCACGGAGAAAAAGTCGCTTTCGGCACGCTGGTCCAATTGGTGCTGGAAGGCCAGCCGCAATCGCGTATCGATGAAGTCCTGGCGTTCTCTACCCGCGTCGGCTTGCCGATCACCTTGTCCGAAGTAGGCCTGGCGGATATCGAGGATGGATTGCTCGATCAGGTCGCCGAGCGGGCGACCGCGGAAGGGGAAACGATTCACAACGAACCCTTCGATGTCCGACCCGACATGGTCGCCGACGCCATTCTCGCCGCCGACTCGCTGGGCCGGGATTGGCAGGGCCCAAGCTGATCTTCCCCGGGCAACTCGGCCCGGACCCGCGTTCGATGGAGGCAGTTGTCTTCGTATCGAGCAGTTCGGAATAGCTAACCGCGCTTCAGAACCGGGGTTGCCATAGGCTGTGGGCGATAACCAAGTCCTCGTTCGGCGTTAGCCTGCATTTCTCACAACACGACGGTCGCAGCACGCGATATGACCGCCATGACTTCGCTTTTCGTTCGCAACGCTTGCTTGCCGTGATCGACTTAGTGTTCAAGTACGCCTGCGCGCGGCAAGCGGCTCGCGCCTCGTCCTGACGGCCCTATCACACACTTCGCCTCGCCACGTCGTGAGACATGCAGGCTAATCCTTGTCCGGGCCGGACCAGGTAGCTGTTGCGATCGCGAAATACTTGTTCACGAAGGGCGGCTCTTTGCGGGACCCGTACCATATCCGCCAGGCGCCGTCGGCGAGGCGCATGACCGACTGACTGCTGTTGTAGTGCGATTCCCATGGCAAATCGGGGTCCGGACGGAGAACGGGGTTGTACGGGTTCCTACGCCAATGAATGCCGTCCTCGCTGACGGCAAAGCCAATGGCGGTCTTGTCGGCTTCGGGCGCTTCGATCCAGTAGCTGGCGTACCAGAGCAGGTAGAGGCCGTCGGTTTTGACCACGGTCGGATAGAACAACCGGCGATGCTCCCAGTCCTGCTCGACGTTGAGCACAGGTTCGGGCGTTACGTCCCAGCGCTTGCCGTCCGGACTTGAGGCATGACGGATGGTCCACGAGGCAACACCCACGTCGGTGTACCACATACGATAGATGAGGCCATCCTTGATAACGCTCGGAGCATAGGCGTTTTCGAGAAGGGATTCGGAGGGGTCCGACCACTCCAACCCGTCGCTGCTGACGGCATCGTGCAATCGGTGAACTCCGTCTCTGAAGTCCACGCTGGTGAACCACATGCGGAGTTGGCCGTTTTCACGGATCGGAGCGGCGTCAGTGTCGCGCAGGACCGTGGGTGTGACAATGGACTTCCGCTCGCCGAACGAGTACACCGGGTTCTGGTCCGCCTTGTCGAATCGAATTCCGTCGGAGCTTGTGGCCAGTCCGACGCGGAAGATGCGGTCCGCAACCGTACCGCGAGAGCCGGGATACCAAAGCCGGTAGATGCCGTTCTCCAGCACGACCGAGGGCGCGAACACGTGCATGTCATCAAAAGCGCCTTGAGCACCCAATGCGATGACCGGACCGGCCCGGCGCTTTTGCCAGTTCTGGGGACCAAGCCAGCTTTCGATGGAACTCGACTTGGGAGGAGCCACGGTCTGCGGCCCCGAACCTCCAAAGAACCAGACCGCGCCGATGGCGAGCACGACGAGGATTTTGAGCAGGCTGATGATTCGCATCAGGCGTCCTCTCGCATCTCAGACATTCGTAGTGTCTCAGTTTTTGCATTTCATGTCGTTGATCCCAATCCACAGAAGAAGCAAATGGATCTTGCTCGTCCGATCAAGGGCAGCCCCCGTTCCGCCTCCACGCCGCTGTTGCCCGGCTGTGCCAGACTAGCGGAGGGGCGCGTATGCGGAAGATGAAGATAGCGTTGAGTCCAGGGAGCATCGGAGTCGAGTGCACTCAGGAAGAAGCCATCGGCCTGGCCCACTATTTCGGCTATGAAGCCGTGCAGCCGAACGGAAGGGAGCTAGCCGCATTCTCGTCGACGCGGCTGTCGGAGTTTCCCGGCGAGCTGTCGGCCTTCGGGCTTGTCTGGGCCGCAGCGGGACTTGGCGTCGACTTTCGAAAAGACGAGCCACTCTTTCAGGAGGGCTTGCGGAACTGGTCCCGCGAAGTGAAGGCGCTGCAGCAGGCCGGCGTGACCCGCGTCGGCACTTGGATCATGCCGACTCATGATTCACTGACATACATTCAGAACTTCAAGCAGCATGTTCGCCGGCTTCGGGAAGTTGCTCTCATCGCCGAGGGTCACGGCATGCGGTTGGGGCTGGAATACGTGGGAACGAAATCGCTTTGGAGCAGCAAGACCTTTCCGTTTGTGCACACGATGGTGGAAACGCAGGAACTGATCGCGGATATCGGCAATCCCAACGTCGGGTTCGTGCTGGATAGCTGGCATTGGTGGACGGCCGAGGAGGGTTCCTCTGACATCCTTGCCTTGCGGAACGAGGATGTCGTTTCGTGCGATTTGAACGACGCGCCCGGCGGCATTCCCAGGGACAAGCAGCACGATACGAGCCGCGAACTGCCGCTGGCCACGGGAGTGATCCCGATCAAAGACTTCCTGGAAGCTCTGGTCCAAATCGGCTACGACGGTCCTGTACGGGCCGAGCCCTTCAACAAGGGGCTCAACGCTCTGTCAAATGCAGAGGCGTGTTCCGAAACAATCATTGCGATGCGCAAGGCTTTCTCGTTGATCAGGGGTTGAGCAAGCGGGTGTTGGGATAAACCGCTATTCATGTATCTGAGAACCGCGGAGTCACGACGAGAGCTGCTCGTAGATCTTCATCAGCTCGGGCTTGGCCTCGACACCGATGCCAGGCGTTTCAGAAGGCCGGACCCGGCCCTGCTCGACAGGGATATCGTCTGCAAAACCACCGAAAGGCTCGAAGATGCCAGGGTACGACTCCGCCCCGCCAAGGCCCAGGCCGGCAGCGATGTGCAGCGCGAACTGGTGACCGCCGTGGGGAATGCACCGTCTGGTTGACCAGCCGTTTTCGCCGAGCATTTCGAGTGTCCGCAGGTATTCGACCAAGCCATAGCTGAGAGCCGGGTCCATCTGGAGGAAGTCCCGTTCGCGCTTCATGCCGCCGTAGCGGATGAGATTGCGGGCGTCCTGCATGGAGAAAAGGTTTTCACCGGTAGCAAGGGGCGTGGACGATGCCAAGCCGACCTCGCAGTTGAGATCGAAGTCAAGCGGGTCGCCCGGCTCCTCATACCACTTGAGATCATACGGCTCGAGCGCACGAGCGTAACGGGTCGCCGTCGCCAAGTCAAAACGGCCATTTGCGTCCACGGCGAGATGGCGTCCCGAAGGCACAAGGTGCAGCACCGCCTCGATGCGCTTGAGATCTTGTTCGAGAGGAGCGCCGCCGATCTTCATCTTGACGGTGTCATAGCCGAGATCAAGGTAGCGGCGCATTTCATCCCGCAAGCCGAACAACTCCTTGCCGGGGTAGTAGTAGCCTCCGGCTCCGTACACGTATACGGCTTTGTCAGGCTCGCCCTTGCGAAACCAATTGGCGAGTAGCCGGTAGAGCGGCTGACCCTCGATCTTGGCCACGAGATCCCAAAACGCCATGTCGAGAACACCAACTCCCACGCAACGCTCGCCGTGCCCGCCGGGCTTCTCATTCGACATCATGATCTGCCAGGCTTTGAAAGGGTCGAAGTTCGTTCCCTCGTCGTTGAGCAGGTTCCGGGCGGGTGCTCGCATGAGGCGAGGAATCAACCGATCGCGGATGATGCCGCTTTGCGCGTAGCGGCCATTGGAGTTAAAGCCATAGCCCACGACGGGCCGGCCGTCTCGCACGACATCGGTGATGATTACCGCCGCGGAGACGGTCATTTCAGCGAACGAAATGTAGGCGTTGCTGATCTCGGAGCGGATGGAAACGGACTGCTCGCGAACTTCGACGATCTTCAAGAGCTTTTCTCTCTACAAACCCAAAGCCCACGATGCATGGAATCTCTCTTCCCGCGCAGGTGGACGGGCTTTGACGTGCGCCGCTTACCTACGACGCCCGACAATATGTATCCGCAGGGCGCTAGCCTGCATTTCTCACCACCCGACGGTCGAAGCACACGATACGACCGCCAG
>JAPPLB010000165.1 GCA_028819575.1 Bryobacterales bacterium
TCCTGGCGGTCGTATGGCGTGCTTCGACCGTCGGGTGGTGAGAAATGCAGGTTAGTGCCTGGTGTGAACCATCACCGCCGCCGCGCTCTCCGAGCCTTCCACGAGTTCACCGATGTCTGCTCGATGCAGTCAGGCTTCGAGGCCATAGTGAACGGTGAATTCAACGCGGTGATCGCGAACGCGGCCGCCGATACAAACGGCCAGTGAGAACACGAAAGTAGTGTACGCTATACAAGTGTAATCTTAGCTGCTGAGGAGGTGGCTCGTGAAAAACATTACCTTGAGCGCCGACGAGAACCTGATCGAAGCCGCGCGCCGGCGGGCGGTGTCCGAGCACTCCACGTTGAACGCTCAGTTCCGGCTATGGCTCGCGGATTACGTCGGGCGGGAAAGGCAAGCCGCCCAAGCCATGCGGACGGTCCGCGAACTGCAAGGAAAGCTGCGGGTCGGGCGCAAGTTGACGCGGGAAGAGATGAATGAGCGCTGAAAGTTTCATCGACACGAACATCTTCGTGTACCAGCTTGAGCGTCTTGATGCCCGTAAAGCCGATATCGCCGACGATTTGATCGAGCACGGGATCGAAACACAAACCGCGTGCATCAGCTTTCAGGTCATCCAGGAGTGCATCAATACGGCGATTCGCAAGGCTGAAGTACCATTGACCGAAGATGAGTTGCGTAAGTATCTGGTGGATGTCCTTGCTCCCTTGTACCGGGTTCAGCCTGATATTCGCCTCTATCAAAAAGCACTGGAGATCCGTTACCGTTACCGTTTCGGCTTCTATGACGCGCTCATCGTTGCCGCGGCCGTCGAGGCCGGCTGTAAAACCCTCTATACCGAAGACCTGACTCACGGACAGCAGGTCGAAGGCGTCACCATCACCAACCCTTTCCGGATGTGAGCAGAACCATGGCGAAGACAGTGAGCGCAAAGAAGGTCGAAACGCTCAAGCATACGGACGAAAGGCGCGCCAACATCCTGACCGCCGCGCAGGGGGCCTGTAGCCGGCGGCTCTGTATTCCGGACATGATCGAATGTGGCAATCGCGCATAGGAGGCGAACATGGAATACACAGCCATCGTCAAACGCAGCGGCGAATGGTGGATCGGCTGGATTGAGGAGGCGCCCGGCGTTAATTGCCAGGAACGTACCCATGAGGAATTGCGGAAAAGCCTCGCCGAAACGCTTTTCGAGGCGCTGGAATTCAATCGGCGTGATGCCCTGGCTGCGGCGGGCGACGACTACCGAAGGGAGAAAGTCGTCATTGCATGAAGCGGGTCGAACGGTTGAAGCACCTTCGGAAACAAGGCTGCGAAATGATCCGTGAAGGAGGGCGGCACTCATGGTGGAGAAATGATCGCGGCGACTGGCGTTCCGCAATTCCGCGCCACCGGGAAATCGATGACATCCTGGCGCGAAAAATCTGCCGGGACCTCGGAGTCGAAACGATCAAATAGGTGCAGAGAAAAAAACATTCCATGGCGCGAACATCCCGAAAGACCAAAAAAGTAGAGATTCTCACCCACGGCGAGGCGTCCCGCAAGAACATCCCCACAGCCGAGTATCAGGCCGTGATGGAGCAGGACGACCGCAGCCCGATCCGGCTCGCCTGCCGGCGCCGCAACCGCGACCTCGACCCGCATCTCGTCTGGAGCGGCAAGGATGGGCAGCACCGCTCCGAACAGGCGGCGCAGCCGCAGCCGCTCTTCATCCAGGAAAAGGTCCACCCCAACGCGCTGCTCGACGATTTGGTGAAGAGTGGAAAGCGGTGAGTGAATAGTGGTGAGCAGGGTAGCGGAAACGATCCACTAACCACTCGTCACTCGCTACTCAACCCGAGCTGTTTGCCGATTGATCAAGGCTTGGTTCAGTCTTGAGCTTCCAGGTGCGGGTTGTCTTCTGGTTGCGCCCCCGAGCTTGCCCGTTCGGGCGTTGCGGGTTCCAGCCGAGTCCCCGCAGGACTTTCCAGACGTGGCCTTTATGGTAGACAACCCCGAACTCGTCTCTGATCATGCGAGCGACCCGCGGACAAGTCCACGACGGCGTGGGGAAGCCGTACACCATGGGGTCTTCCAGCAGCAGCGACGCCAGCCGTTCCCGCTGCGCGGCGTCCAACAGCGGCTTGCGCCCGATTCGCCCAGCAAGACGCAGCCCGTCAGGACCCTGCTGCAGATACTGCCGACGCCATGCACTCACGGCTTGCCGCGCGACCATCAGCCGTCTCGCCGTCTCGGACTGACTCAGGCCCTGGTCGAGCAGCCGCATCGCTTCGAAGCGGCGCTCCTGCAGCGCCTGGAAATCCCGCTTCACGCCATTGTGCTTGTCCATGCAGCTTTAGGCGCTGCGAAATTCGAAATGGTGTCATGACGATTGTGAGATCCAGTACATCAAAACGCCCGTCCCAACTGCAGCCGCCGGACGGTCTCGCGAAACCCGCTTGCCAGCAGTGCGTCCAGCACGGGACTGTCGGCCGGCTCGTTGTGGCAAACCAACTGAGGATGGGCCTCCTGGAGTTTCGAAAGGAGGCTGCCGACGTGTTGCAAAGACCGGCCTCCGGCCCGTGCCGCCAAATCGACGATTTCCGCCCTCTCGCCGTGTTCTCGAATGAGTGCGTGCGCTTCGGTGACGCCGCCCGAGATGATCGCCAGCCCTCGGAGATCGTCTCTCTCTCGCAGCGAAGGCAGGTCTCGGTCCCAGACGGGCCGCACGGTGTGAAGAGCCTCGAATTGACGAAGTAGGTCTTCCGGACTCGCTTCGACAACCTGACCGGCGCTGCTCTTGCGATTCCGCCGCCCGGCGCCGTCGGCATCCGCACGCCACTCCAGCGAAATCATCTCTCGAAGGGTCTGAAAACCCGCTCTGCCGTAGGTTTGCAAGGCCGGGATATTTTCCTTGATGACGCCCAAGACCATCCTCCGGGCGCCGGCATCCTTCGCCAGCCGAATCATCTCGTCGCACAGAACGTGGCCAAGGCCCTTTCCCCGATAGGGAACGATGACCCCGAATCCCCTGCAATAGGACTCGCTGCCTCGGATGCCCAGAGTCGCGAATCCTATCGGTTCTTTCCCGAAGAGCATCACCGGGCAACGATCCAGGTCGAGTTGTTCGACCCGGACGATTTCCTCCATATCGGAAGGAGTCACCAGACAGGGGTAGAAATACTCCGCGAAGGTTCGCGTGTAGAGGTCGGCCAGGAAGTCCAGGTCGAAACAGGAACCGGGCAGGAAACTCACATGGGCGGAATTTTCAGACATGCTCCGCACTCCTTGCCTTCACGGAATGTTACGAGCCGGCGAAGGGAGCTTGCCGGGCGGTCAGACATTCCGTGGATTTTGAAAGGCAGCAGCCGGCAAGGCGTTCCGGTTTCAGAAAAACAAGACTATGCTACCATCGCTGCTCGCTCGCGCTCGGTGCAGGGAGCACACTGCCATCGTGGGCAGCCCATGGGGCTGCTTGGCCCGCGGTGAATGTAGGTTAGGCGCGAGAGTCCTCAGGTCATGGTCTCCGACAAGGCCCACGTCGGGCTTGCCTTCACCCTCTACCTGGGCATCACCTTTCTGCTGGCTTACTTTGCACGCCGCCGCGCCGGGAAGGGACGGTTTCTCGAAGATTTCTTCGTCGCCCGCCGTGAGATGGGGCCCTGGGTATTGGCGCTCACCTGGATTGCCACCTCAGCCAGCGGCGGGACCTTCATCGGCGCGCCGTCGCTCGCCCATCGTTACGGCTGGGTCCTGCTGCTGTGGATCTCTTCTCTGATGGTCGTCGCGACCGTCGGCTTTGGGGTCGTCGGCAAGAGAGTTGCGAAGCTGGGCCGGCAGACCGGCGCCCTGACCTTCTCCGATCTCCTGCGGGACCGCTTCGAGAGCAACATGATCGGCATCGTTGCCGGCATCGCTATCGTCATCCTCTACACCGCCTTCATGGTCGCTCAGTACATAGCCGGCGCCCGCCTGGTGGAGGCGGTGATGGGGGTCCCGTATGTTTGGGGAGCGTTGGGCTTTGCCGTCACCGTCGCTCTGTACACGGCCTATGGCGGCTTCCGCGCGGTTGCGTGGACCGACAGTTTTCAGGCCCTGGTCATGCTGGCGGGCATTCTGGTCACGGCATTCTTCGCCCTTCGGCAGGCAGGCGGTTTGCCGGTTGTTTACGACAACCTCGTGGCGCTGTCTCCGGACCTGGTGCGAGGCCCGGGGCCGGACCAGTTCCTTCCGTTGCCGGCGGCCATCTCTTTCTTTTGCATCTGGCCCCTGGCGAACATCAGCCAACCCTCTCTGATCACACGTTTTCTTGCTTCCAAGGACACCAGGACCTTGAAAAGGGCCGCATTTCTCATCGGACTCTATATCTTGCTGCTGTATCCCGCCATCATGACGCTCGGAGTGGTCAGCCGGGTGCTGGTCCCCGAGATTGATGCTCCGGATCATGCGATTCCCGCGGTCATTCTCGAGGCCGTTCCGCCACTGCTCGCCGGTCTGACGCTGGCCGCTCCGTTGGCGGCCATCATGTCCACGATCAGCTCGTTCCTGCTCGTTTCGAGCAGTGCGATCGTGCGCGACCTCTATCAGCGCAATGTTCGCCGTGAGCTTTCCGAGCAGGGCGCACGCCGGCTGACGCACGTGTCGACCTTTGCTTTGGCGGCCGTGGCTCTGGTGTTTGCGCTTCATCCGCCGGAGTTCCTGCAATACATCGTCGTGTTCTCCAGTACGGGCCTGGCGGCGACTTTCCTGCTGCCGACTCTGCTTGGGATCTATTGGCCCAGGATGAACAAGAGCGGCTGCTTGGCGGGCATGCTGGTCGGCTTTCTTTCCTTTCTTGCTCAATACGCCGTATTCGGAACCGAGAGTTTCGGTGGATTCGATCCCTTCATCTGGGCGGTGCTGGCGTCTCTCGTAGCATCCGTCGGGGCTGCCTGGAAGGCTTCACCACCGTCGGAAAGCGTCCGAAAACTGTACTTCGGCTCTGGGGCGTAACGTCCTGTACAGTTGGCGGCGGTTCGTTGCACCGATACGAAGGGACTCACGCGCTTTTCTTTTGCTGTCATATTTTGCTAGCATCAGTCGATCTCACAGATCGACACGCTGACACAAGGAGTTGCCGCGATGAGTTCCACCATCACCGTCCGTGATATCGACCCGGGGGACAAATCCTGGCTCAAACGCGAAGCGCGGCATGTCGGCGTTTCGATGGAAGAGTTCGTCCGCCGCCTGATTCGTGAAAAGCGGGGGAAGGCCGAACGCGGCGCGAAACCGTCCGAAGTCTTCAAGCGATATTTCGGGCCTGAGCACGGGGTCGAGTTGCCACCGCCCCGGCGCCATGGCTACAGGCCGGTCGAGTTCGCCGACGAGAGCAAAACGTGACCGCGCCGGTCGCTTGGCTGCTTGACACGAACGTCGTCTCGGAGATGATGCGGCCGAACCCGGAGCCGCGAGTCGCCAGGTTCCTCGATACGATCGCCATGGACGGGATCGGCCTTGCCGCCGTTACCGTCTGGGAAATCCTCAACGGCATCGGCCGTCTTGACTCCGGAACGCGCCGGGACGAACTGGCCGAGCGGTTTCAAGATCTTCTCGACGAGCTTTTCCAGGAGCGGGTATTCGATTGGACCCTGGCCGATGCCCGAGCATGCGCCCGCATCATGGAAGAAAAACGGCGAAAGGGCGAACCGCTGGACGACCACCTGCCGGATGCCTTTCTTGCGGCAACGGCAGCCTGTCGCGGGCTCGCTATCATCACACGCAACACCGGCGAATTTCGAAACACCGGTGTCGAGGCCGTCGATCCATGGACCGCCGAGAGCCGATGAGCAGCAATATCTGTCCGTGGTAAAAGTCCCGTGGTACGAAGGAAAAAGCGCGGCGGGCTCCTGCGGTCGTTCGGCGCGGAGTGAGGAGGATGGCGATCCGGGTGATCTCCTCCGACGAACGACAAAGCCGACGAGCTTAGGCGGTCGTCTCCTTGGTCGCGCTGGGCAGGAAGCTCAGAACCGCCGTTGGAACAAAAAAAAGTCCGTCGCCCAAAGGGTTACGCGCCGCTTCCGGTCAACGGCACAGAGAGTGCAGCACCGTGCTCCTCGAACGACCAGGCGTTACTCCATCGGCCCCCGGTGCGTAACGCCGCCCGCGTCACTTTTACCACGAGCTGATATGGTCAATGAACTGGATCGATATCTTGTTCGAAGCGATTCAGAGCGCCCCCGAGCCTCTGCAGAAGCTCTGCCTGAACCTCTGAGTGTCATCGAGGGAATGCCGTCTGTGCCATCGGTGGAGGAAGGTTGATCGCCTGCCTCGATGAGAAGATTGCTCGGGAAGAGGTCGAAACCCTGGCCCTCGGAATCCCCGAATGGAGCGCCGAGTTGGAATCCTCTGGCGACAGTACATTCACCGACGATGTCGCCAAGACCGACCTCGCAGCCATTCACCAGTAGCGCGGCCTCGGGAACTTGCCGGCTCCATGAGCACGACCGGTTGATCGGAGAAAGCACAAACTTGAAGAGGATGAGCAACATACAAATACGCGATCATCCTTTACTGGGGGGCATAAAGGCCGTCCTTTCGTGACTGAAGAGCCGCTGCTTCCCGAATGCGCGGATCACGGCGGCTAGCAGGAAGCCCGAGTGAATTGACGCGGCTGGAGTATGGCCATAAGATATTCATATGGCCGTAACCACGATCAAATCGACGTATTCTCTGGATGTCGAATCCGTGCGTGCGCTGGAGACGTTGGCGTGGCGTTGGAATGTGTCGAAGTCCGAGGTGTTGCGGCGCGCCATTCGGCTTGCCGTCCGGGAAGGCGGGCCGGGCGAGAGTGCCGCCCTCGGTGCTCTCGACCGTTTGCAAGCTTCGCTGCGCGATCGCAAGGTCGATGTCGCGCGTTGGTCGCGGGATCTGAAGAACGAGCGCCGAGCGGCGTCGCGGCGGCTGCCTCTCAAGCCCCAATGATCCATTTGGACACGAGCTTTCTGATCCGGGCGCTGGATCCGGCGTCGGCTGAGGACCACAAACTGCGGGACTGGATCGGAAGGGGCGAAACGCTGGGCATGAGCACGATCGCCTGGGCGGAGTTGCTGTGCGGCCCACTCGCCTCATCCGAGATGGAATGGGCTGCCGAGATCGTTGGACAGCGCCGTGACTTCACAGGGGAGCACGCTGTGATTGCCGCCCGTTTGTTCAATGAGTCCGGCAGGCGGCGTGGATCGTTGATCGACTGCATGATTGCGGCGGCGGCGCTCGCAGACGGCGCGTCGATCGCGACCGCGAATGTGGCTGATTTTCGCCGGTTCGCAACCTCCGGCCTGGAGCTGGCGTAGGGCTTGCCCCTGTTCTCATCTGGAAACTCCACTTCGAACCCAACCTCGATTTCCAGCTTGAAGAAGCAGTGCTGAGAAAACCGAGCAAGACTCCGGATGCCTGGCGGTCATGCTGGCAGGCTTGCCTTCCTGTCTCGCTCAATACGCCGTATTCGGAGCCTGGTGAGGCTCCGCCCGGACCGGCAAGAAGGACAGCGGATCGCCGCGCGGACTTGACTCGAATGTGCGCCTTGGCGAGCGAAGAAAACGGGAGTTTCGGTGGGTTCGATCCGTTCACCCGGGCTGTGCTCGCATCTTTCGTAGCATCCGTCGGAGCTGCCTGGAAGGCTTCAACACCATCGGAAAGCATCCGAAAACGATACTTCGGCTCTGGTTCGTAACGTCCCTTACCGTCGGCGTCCGGTCGTTGCGTGGTCTTCCGTGACAACGCCTTCGCCGATGATGTCGCCAAGACCGCACTAGCCTGCATTTCTCACCACGTGGCGAGGCGAAGTGCGTGAGAGGGGCGTCAG
>JAPPLB010000065.1 GCA_028819575.1 Bryobacterales bacterium
TCCTGACGGCCCTCTCACCCACTTCGCCTCGCCGCGTGGTGAGAAATGCAGGCTAACATCTCATTACTGCCGGCAGTCCTGATAGTCCCAGCTAAGCGCAGCCAGCAACACTAAACTCCCATATTGGTAGGGACTGAGAAGGCGCAACTGCTGTACAAAAGCTAGGCGTGCGGAACGGAATCCACAGAAAACGATTTACTCCGGTCCTCATGCCCTCAAGTCGAGTTTCGCACCGCCAGTGGACATTTACTCCCAGGTTCAGCGAATCTTCCATCCGGAAATCCTGGCTTACGGGAAAAAGGAGCCTTCATGTGCTGGATTCGCCTCGCCGCTTTGCTGTTGACGGTCACTACATCGCTTGTTGCGCAGGGCTTGCAGGACAGGGACCGCGCGCTCGGACGCGACATGCTGCAGCAGATCAGGAAAGACATCCAGAAGGAGTACTACGATCCAAGCTTCGGCGGGATTGACCTCGATGCGCACTTTGCGCAGGCCAACGAAAAGTTGCTCCAAGCGGCGTCAGTGGGTCAGATGCTGGGCATCATCGGGCAGGTTCTCGTGGATTTCAATGACTCCCACACTCGGTTTATTCCCCCGGGCCGCGTAGCTCGAACGGAGTACGGTTGGCAGATGCAGATGATCGGCGACGAGTGTTTGGTCACGGCCGTCAAGCCCAAGTCCGAGGCTGAGGCGAAAGGATTGAAACCGGGTGACCGGATCGCCGTGCTGGACGGCTACGAGCCGACCCGGGAGAATTTCAAGTTACTCCGCTATCTCTACTACGCCCTGCGGCCCCGACCCGGCATGCGGCTGGCCACGGTCTCTCCGGATGGCCAGTCAAGGCAAGTGGATGTAGCCGCAAAGATCACGGAAAGGTTTCGCGTTCGCGATCTTACCGATGACTTCGAGTTCTGGGAATACGTCCGGGATCTGGAAAACGAAGGCCGCAAGTACATACATACGTATCTCCCCCTGGGAGAGGATGGGTTCATTTGGAAGATGCCTGCCTTCGATATGGAGGACCGTCAAGTCGAATCGATGATGGGGCGCGCCAAGAAACGGGAAGGCTTTATCCTCGACCTCCGCGGCAATAGCGGGGGATACGTGAAAACGCTGGAAACGCTGGTCGGCTTTTTCTTCCCTGAGCAACCCGTCAAAATCGCGGATCTCACCGGACGAAAGAACATGAAACCCCTCATGTCGAAGCCGAAGGGCCGGCGTGCGTTCCCGGGGGAACTGGTGGTTCTGGTGGACAGCGAAACAGGATCGTCTGCGGAACTTTTCGCTCGCGTCATTCAGATCGAGGAACGGGGCACGGTGATCGGCGACAAGACTTCAGGGGCCGTGATGCAGAGCCGCGTCCATCGCCGTTCCATCGGGGCTGGCACCGTTGTGATGTACGGCGCGAACATCACGAACGCGGATGTCATCATGTCCGACGGAGGCCGCTTGGAGCACACCGGTGTTACGCCGGATGAGATGCTGATTCCCTCACAGGAAGACCTTGCCGCCGGACGGGATCCTGTCTTGGCCCGAGCGGTGAACCTGATCGGCTACGAGTTGTCTCCCGAACAGGCCGGCGAGTTCTTCCCCATCGAATGGGAGGACTAGGAGTCTTTACTCACCAGCGGCATTGCGAAGGGTTAAGAGGTGCCGATACATGGTCTGAAGCGCGGCATCGCGAGATCAGGGAGCGGCTTGCGAAGCACATCCTGGCGCAACTGGTTGCCGCTAACCGAGGCCGCTTGGGGATGGGCTGCGAGAAAACCTTGCGCTCTGAGGGCGCTCATGGCGTTTTCAGAAATCAACCGGACCTACAGCACCCCGGATTCGAGGCCGCGCCGTCCCTGATCGAACCTTATTGCTCCACTTCTCCGCTTCCGGCAACTGTGGTGATCGTGCCCGAGGGGTCCACCTTGCGGATCCGATGGTTGCCATGATCGGCAATATAGAGGTTGCCGGCCGTGTCCACGGCCACGCCTCGGGGGCCTGCCAACTGTGCCTGGACCGCCGGGCCGCCATCACCGGAGAAGCCCCGCACACCGGTTCCGGCTATGGTGGTGATGATGCCGGAAGAGTCCACCCTGCGAATGCGATAGTTGTATTCATCGGCGATGTAGAGGTTGCCGGCCGCGTCCACGGTCACGTCCGATGGGCCGCGTAAATGCGCATTGATGGCCGGGCCGCCGTCCCCGGAGTAGCCCGAGCGCCAGATTCCGGCGATTTGAGTAATTGTGCCTGAGGGGTCCACCCTGAATACGTTGCTATTGGTGGTGTTGGTGAAGAAGAGGTTGCCGGCTGAGTCCACCGCCACGCCTGCGGGACTGCCCGACAGGGTCACGCCGTCCGAGCTGTATCCCCTGGGGAAAGTGGAAATGTTGCCCGAGGGGTCGACCTTGCGGATGCGGCGGTTGCGAGAATCGGCGATGAAGAGGTTGCCAGCCGCGTCCACGGCTACGCCTCTGGGTCTGTCTATCTGGGCCTGTATCGCCGGGCCGCCATCCCCGGCGAAGCCACGCACGCCGGTTCCGGCTATGGTTGTGACGATGCCTGAAGAGTCCACTCTGCGAATACGTTGGGTGCCCGTATCGGCGATGAAGAGGTTGCCGTCCGCGTCCACGGTCAGGCTGGCGGGGTAGCTTAGCTGGGCGTCGATTGCCGGGCCACCGTCCCCGGAGTATCCCTCCACGCCAGTTCCGGCGATGGTGGAGATAGTGCCCGAGGAGTCCACCTTACGAATGCGGCGGTTGAGCGCATCGGAGAAGAAGAGGTTGCCGGCTGCGTCCACCGCCACGTCCTGGGGGGATCTCAACTGGGCGTCGACCGCCAGGCCGCCGTCCCCGGTGATGGCGTCTTCCAACTGCTGCTCCCAGTCGGCCGCGATGACAATCAACGTCACCGGCACCGTGACCGGCCATGCGGGTGGCGAACTCTTCGAGAAAAGGCCGGAAAAGCCACCTGCTAGTTGACGATCGCTGATTGTGATCGTTCCCTCGTACGCCCCCGGCTCAATATTCGCCGGGTCCACAGTGATCTCGACCGTTTCAGTTTCCCCAGCCGAGGAACCTTGATCGGGCCATACCGAGAGCCAGGGTTGATCGGTGGAGATTTGGTAGTCCAGCGTTCCTCGGCCCGAGTTGCGGATCTCAAGGATCTGCGGCGGTGGTGTCTCGCCTTCCATTGTTGTGATCAGGGAAACCGGGATGTCGAAATGAGGTATTTTGGCTGCAATCACCGACTCCGAGACGGTCATTTCGGCGGTCAGGCTTCCCTGGACACTCAATCCCTGTTTTCGTGCGTGGACTGCGATGAAGTATTGCCTCGGTTCGAGGGGCCGACTTGATGCCGGCGTGATGGTGATCGTCTCGTCGCCTCCCGGCCCCGTGGACGAATACTGGCTTACGTAACCGACGATTTCTTCAGTGTTTTCGTCGATCATGGTCCTCGGACGGATGTCACGGCTGGCATACAGGTCGACTTCGGCGCTTGGCGTGGATGTGACAAGACGAATTTCGAGTTGCGTGGCGCCCCTCGGAACGTCAATCCAGTAGATGTTGTACCCCTCCGGGTGGGAAGAGCCGGGACCGAAGAACAAGTGGAACGGTTTCCCGGAGGTGAGTTGGGCGGATTCGTAACTATGCTCAACGATGAAGAAGGCGCGGACGTATTTGTGGAAGTCCATGAGCAGGGATTGCGGGTTCTCGGTTCCGGACAAGTCCCCTAGCCAGGAAACGAACTTGGACCCTGTTCGGGGCTGAGCGGTCAACTGCACCATGGTGGAGGCGTCATGATAGCGGCCTTCCGAAGGGCTGGGCTGCACGACGATCGTTCCCGGTCCCCGAGAAACCGCATCCACAAAATACTGCGTCGTGAAATTCGCCGTGATCGTACTGGGCTCTGAAGAAACGGTGATGTCGTGCGTGGCGTCACCACCGTCGCTCCACCCCTTGAATATCAGCCGTCCAGGTACTCCGACAGGAGACTGAACCTCTCTGATAAGTCCGCCGAACCCGAGCGTGTGCGTGCTGCCGGCTTCCCAGCCGAAGTTGGTGGGCAGTGCTATCTCGACGCCGTCCACTAGGACACGGCTTCCCGTCGCGGTCGTATCGATCGTAGTAAGGGGCTGTTGGGTAAAGAAGGCTTTGTGGGACTTCGCGGTGGTTTGTACGGGATTGTTGGATAAACCGCCTCCTCTGGATGAAACCCCTGAGTTCCAGCGTTCGAACGAGAAACCCTCGGCGGGTTCGGCGATGGCTTTGACGTAAGCGAGCCTTGGATAGAAACCGTCAACGGAGGGAGGATCGAACCGGACGGTCCCGCCGTGCGGAGGCTCCGCGTTGGGCCCGGCCCTGTACTGCAGAATGAAATTCGCTATGAAAACGGTGGTCTCCGAAGATGCCGTCACCGAGTGGGTTTGCGCGCCGCCATCGCTCCACTTGGCGAATAGATATCGAATGAAGTCAATACCATGTTTCTGCGGCGATACCACCCCGATCGTGTGCATGCTGCCGGGCTCCCAGTCGAAACTGTGCGGCGCGGTGTAGGTTTGCCCATCAACCTTGATCAGCAGGCCTGCGACATTCGTCGAGACGGTCGTCCGGGCCGGGATGGTCCCATAGAGACGGCTGACGCCGTCGATATCTCCGGCGGAGAGTCCTGTGCCCGGATGCTTCCCGAGTTGCTGACCTCCTCTTCCGAGCTCTATACCGGGCGGGATCGTCCGAACCGCGCCGACCCACTGGTAATGCATGATCGAGCCGTAGTCATAGGGACCGCTAGCCACTGCGTAGGGCCCGTCTTTGCGGTAATAAAAAAAACCATCAACTCTACCCAAAGGGTGGGAACGCGCCCAGACGTGGGAATCTCGATCACTTCGCTCATGCTCGTGCCAGAGCCCGACCGCGTGACCGATCTCATGAACGACCGCGCCAGGGTCGCAGGATTCGCGAAGAAAAACATTCTGCTCGCCCCCGATCATGCCTACTGGCGCCGCGCATTTGCTGCTTGGCGTGAAGCGAACCCAGTTCGGCTGATCCGTTCTTTCCACGAACCGGATGGGGGTGTTCTGCTCCCAATGCCGGATCGCGTCAGGGACGTGCGGGTTCGTTAGTTCGGGGTCGATAACGTAGGGAACGATGCCGCCGGGCCAGAGTTTTTCCTTGCTGCTTGTTACTGAGATCTTGTTGCGGTAGTCGGGGGTATTGCCGGGCGTCGGAGAAGGATCGGGGCTCAGTTCTTCGGGGGTCCCTAGGATGATATCGCCGTCCCAGATCGCGAGTCCGTCAACGACCTCATAGGTGACGGCGTGGCCCCGATAGACACCGGTACGGATGTCGCGGGCAACGGGGTTGAACTGTTGCGCGGAGCCGATATCCGTTGCAGCCACTGCGGCTGCCAGGGCAAGAACCGCACCAAGCTGTCTTACGGCAGAACCTGCGTCCACGTTCCCGAGGTCCAAATAAGACACCCAGCTAGAATTTCCTTTCGGGCTGGCTCGGTGCTGCCTCATATCTGCCCGCTCGCGGTCCGAGTGCCGCCGCCGCGATGGAGAACTCCGGTTGAGGTCCGCCCGGACAGCGGATCGTGGTATGCAACTGAAGGGATGAAAATCAACCTGAGGACCGGGGCCAAGCGGTCGGAGCATTCACGAATCGTTGTTCTTTTCTATGGATGCCTTCTTGCTCCCACTCGATATACCGTAGGTATGCCTTCCCAGTCCCACCCAATTTGGGAGTTTTGGGGGAAAGACAAAGCGGGCACCGCCCGGATCACCCAGCGAGGTAGTTATCATCACCCGTTTAGACCGCCTTGCCCAACACACCTCCGATCCCAGCCGAGCCGGTAACGCAGTCGACCTCGAGAAAACCTTGTGCTCTGAGGCTGCTCAAGGCGTTTTCAGAAATCAACCGGACCTCCAGCACCCCTGGATTCGGAGTCTTGAGACGTCTTGCGGTTGCGGCCGGCTCGGTCAATAGCGCCACAAATGACGTCCGCATCGTGCCGTATGACGCCCCTGAAGCAGCGCACTGGTTCCGGAAGGCGGCCGAGCAGGGCGATGCCGGTGCGCAATTCCGCCTCGGGTTGATGTACGCGAAGGGCCGTGGTGTCCTCGAGGAGGTCTTCCGGCTCAAGCGAGAGCTGCAGCGGAGCGGCTCGATCTCACCGATCCCGACCCGGCCGAGTGGCGCGGGCCGTTGCACGAGGTCTGCCGCGGCCGCAAAATTGTGGAGAGTATTTCCGTATGCGTCAACGGTGTATCAATACTGGGCGTGAATCATCATGACCGACCAAGACGCATTCGAGCGCATCCTGGCGTCGTTGCACGTTGCCATGCTGGACGATACCCGCTGGCCGGCCACATCGGCCCTGATTGACGAGGCCTGCGGCCTGACGTGCAATGCTCTCTGGGTCGACGAAGGCCCGAAGGACGATATCGGACTGCTCCTCCTTGGGTTCTTCTACCGGGGGCAGCGCCGTCCCGACCTGGAGCGTGAGTACCTCGAAGTCTACCATCCCATCAACGAAGCAATACCGCGCCACCTGCAACTGCCTGAAGGCCGTCTGGTGCTATTGAAAGACCTGTTCACGCCCGAGGAACTGAAGACCTCGCTGACCTACAACGAGGCATATTCCCGGATGAATTGCCAGAATGGCTTGAGTGCACTCCTGGACGGGCCGGGCGGCTCCCACATGACCTGGTCTCTCGGCGATCCCGCCGCCACGGATGGCTGGGGGGCTTCCCAGATCACGATGGTCAAGGGGCTGATGCCCCATATCCGGCAGTTTGTCCGTGTTCGGCAGGCACTGGTCCGCGCCCAGACGCGGAACACGACCTTGACCACCCTGCTCGACAACTCTCGGATCGGCGTCCTCCACCTGGACCGGCGTGGACGGATCCTGGCGGTCAATGACCGCGCCCGCAGCATCCTGCAACGCGGCGATGGTTTGTCGGACAGCGATGGGGTGCTGCGCGCCAGCACGCCAGAAGACAACAGCCGTCTCGATCGGCTACTGGACGCCGCGCTGCCGACCTCCGGCGCTGTCGCGGTCAGCGGGTCGATGCTGCTCGGCCGTTCGTCCGTCCTGCCCCCGTTGGTGGTTCACGTCAAACCCGTGGGAGTCGCGCAACATGACTACGGAGCGCGGCACGTAGCCGCGCTGGTCCTGATTGTCGATCCGAGCAGCCAGCATCGTATCGCTCCCGCGTTGGTAGCCAAGACTCTGGGGCTGACGCCGGCCGAGAGTCAGGTGGCGGTCTGGCTGGCGGAAGGCAAGAGCGTGAACGAAATCGCCGAAGCGACGGGGCGCAGCAGAGACTCCATCTATTGGCACCTGAAGCAGATCTATCGGAAACGGCACATCTCGCGGCAAGCGGACCTGGTGCGGCTGGTGTTGTCGATCACCCAGTTCGGGTAATCGCAGTCTTGCCGGGCATTCTCGGCGGGCTGCCCGGCTGACGACCGCTTTCTATTACTCACAAACCTCCCAAATGGGAGGTGTCGGGAAGGCACAACTACGGTATACATACTAACCTGCATGTCTCACCACCCGACGGTCGAAGCACGCGATACGACCGCCAGGACTTC
>JAPPLB010000111.1 GCA_028819575.1 Bryobacterales bacterium
GTCCTGACGGCCCTCTCACCCACTTCGCCTCGCCACGTGGTGAGACATGCAGGCTTGAGAGCGGCCGGGCTCGGACCGGGCCGGGATGGCGAGCAGGAGCTGGCACGGGGAGTAAGCGCGACGCCGGGCTACAAGGCATGACAGAAGTGGCGGGGGGCTTGAACTTATGCTGCTATTGGCTACCTCATCACCTCAAGAGCATGCTCGACAATCAGCCCGGCGAATTGTTCGCCATCGACCAGTTCGATCGGGATACCCTTCTCCTCTTCTTAGCATTTCGCCTCCTCAACCGCCATCACAGCATTTCCAATCCAAGGATGGTCCTGAAATGAGGTCGAAGCGGGGCAGGAAGCATACAGCCCCAGATGATCTCCATATCGGCAGGGTAGACGGGATCAGGTTCTTCGGGGGTGTCCGGTATCTACGCGACAGAACCGGCGCGGGTGCAGCCGGCGCCAAATCGTTCGAAAGCCGGATTGATCCTTCAGTCGTCTTGCAGTAAATTAATGTGAGCGACATTGGGCAACTTTGGAGGTGCCATGCCCCTGCAGGTGACTGCGCGATTACCCGATCCGATGGTCGATGCGCTGGATACGGCAGCGCAACAGCTCCGGCGCAGTCGGGCGGACGTCATCCGCTTGGCAGTCGAACATTACCTCGAAGATTTCGACGATCTCTCCGTCGCCATCGACCGGCTCCGCGATCCCAGCGATCCGGTGCTGGACTGGGACCAGGTCCGGCGTGAGCTTCTCGATACGGATTAAGGAAAGTGCGGCCAAGGAGCTGAAACGTGTTGCCAAGCCAGAGCGGACACGGATCGTCGCGACCATCGACCGGCTGGCGGAGAGCCCCCATCTCGGCACAGCTCTGAAGGGCGACATGCGTGGGTTGCGGCGGATTCGCATCGGGGACCATCGCGTCTTGTACGAAGTCCGAGGGGATGAGCTCATCGTGCTGGTCGTTCGCATCGCCCACCGGGGGGTCGCCTATCGGCGGCGGCCGACATGAGTTTCGACCATTCGCGGCGGCATGCCATGCATTTGACAGTCGCGCCAATTTTTTTAGAATGATCGTACATTTCAAACGATTGTTTTCTTTGGGGGATTATGAGGGACCCCTGATCCAGGAACGCGGGGGAGCTGGACGTTCCCGGAACCGTCTCAGGAGGACGTTCTCCTTCGTCAGTCGTCGACCTTCTTGTTTCCTTTCAGGCCACCCGGTCAGAACTCCGATTCCATCGTAGGAACACTACGGATGAGATTCACTCACCTTCTTCTGTTGGCCATGATCCTTTCGGGAACCGGGTGCGTTCGCCCCACAGCGCCGCCCCAACGTCAACCGAGCCTGCCGATTCCACCGTTGTGGAATGCGGGACAGGCGGTGGAGGGAACGGTGGACATCCATTGGTGGAAACAGTTTCAGGACCCGCAATTGGATGCTTTGATCGAGGAGACCTTCAGCAACAATCCCCAACTCCGGGCCGTCGCCGCCCGATTGGAAACGGCGCTCGTCGAAGCCCGGATCGCCGGCGCCGAGCGGATGCCGGCACTGGGACTCGCAATCAACGGCCGCCGCCAACGACAAAATTTCATCGGGCTTCCCTTGCCGGGTTTTGAGGGCCGGGTCCCGCAAGCCACTTTTACCAACCTTGGTATCGGCCTGGACATCCACTGGGAGGCGGACGTTTGGGGAAGAATCCGAAGCGGCGAGATTCGGGCTGGTGCTCTTGCCTCCGCGAATTCGGCGGATCTTGCGGCGGCGAGACATTCGTTGGCGGGCCAGACAGCCAAGGCCTGGTTTGCCTGCTCGGAGGCAAGCCTTCAAATGGCCCTGGCCCGCGAGATCGTGGCCAGTTACAAGACGACATCCCAGTGGGTACGGAACCGCATCGAGGCAGGTCTCGTACCGGCCCTGGAAATAAATCTCGTGCTGTCGGACTCGTCTGCCGCTGAATCTGTCGTCGATCTCCGCCGAGAGCAATTGGAACGCAGCATCCGCCAGGTGGAACTCCTGGTCGGGCGCTATCCAGAAGGGGAGTTGAGGGTTCGGGAAAGCCTTCCCGGGATTTCTTCCGCTGTTCCGGCCGGTATTCCCTCTCAACTCTTGACTCGCCGACCCGATCTCATCGCGGCACAGCGGCGCCTGCTCGCCTCCGACGCCGGCATTGTCCAGGCTCGAGCGGCCCTTCATCCCCGGCTGAGCCTCACCACAACGGGTGGAATGGCCACCGAATCACTGCTGAGTCTGGTGAATGGGGAATACGCCGTCTGGGGCTTGCTGGGCAACCTGGTTCAGCCGCTTTTCGAAGGAGGGCGCCGCAGGCGTGAGGTCGAAATTGCGCAAGGCCGTTCCCTGGTGGCTCTGGAGACCTATACCGGCGCTGTCCTGCAGGCCTTCGGCGAGGTGGAGACGGCGCTGTCGGTTGAAAGCTTGTTGCGAGATCGGCTGCGAAAGCTGGAAGCATCGATTGCGGAGGACCGAGTGGTTCGGGAACAGGCCCAGCTTCGTTATCGCCATGGGAAGGGGGATATGCTGCTGGTGTTGCAGACCGACCGCCGAATCCTCAACACCAAGAGTCAGATTCTGACCCTGCAACGTCTCCTGCTCGATACCCGGATCGACCTCCATCTGGCGCTGGGTGGCGGTTTTGATGCGAGCGCCCCAGCGGGAGACCCGGAAGCTCTCCTTCCGCCAACCCTTGCCGAAGAGCATCTGAATTGATCAAGCTGCGCCTACCATTTTTACGACCGTGGATCCTTTTCCGCCGCTTCTGTGTGGGCCTTCCTCTCGGAAGTCTTGGCGAAGGCTCCGGAAAGCCCCAAACTGTCCTCCTTCCGGGATCGAGTTCGGCCGACGCAAACACTCGTGGACCGGAAGCTTCGTACGGACCGAGGAAGAGGAGTTCTTTGTCGTGGAATCGGAGTCCCAGGCACCGTTCATGGTCCCCTTCGCCGCCTCTCTCGGGGTCGGCATCATGATTACGACCGGGATCCTGATGTTGCTCGTGCCGGCGCTGATCGCTGTCTATCTGCACGCCAACTCGCCACGTCGCAGGGCAGCGGCAGCCATGTGAACGTGCTGGCGCCACTTGTACCGCCTAAAGCTATCCGCTTGAGCCGAGTCTGTACTGCCGACACCAGAGCACGCAAGCATTTTCGATCAAGCCTGGCACGACTCGCTTGGAGCCATCCGGTTAAAGAGGTGGCGCCGATGCGCGCTCGCGCGCTCAGGTCGGATTCGTGATTTCAGCGACTCGGAACTTCATCTTCTTGTTGGGGGCAGACGTGGGGAACGGATTGATTCCGATTTTGTAGTTTGCGGGCGCCACTTCCAGCTTCAGGTGGTACGCAATGAGCAGAAGATTGACGGCCATCTGAAGTTCCACCCACCGATTTCCAAGGCAAGTGTGCGTGCCCAGGCCATAAGGAGCATAGGCACCAGGCTTCGTGTGCTCGGCTCGATCCGGCAGATAACGGTCTATATCGAATTCCAGCGGGTCTTTGAACAGATCGTCGGCGTAGTGCGTTGCGGTCTGGCAAATCAATAGATGCGTCTTGGGCGGTATTTGGAAGCCACTCACAATGCACTCGTTCATGACGGTTCTCAACTGCCAGGGAATCACTGGGTACACGCGCGCGGACTCCATACAGAGGCGGTGGGTGACGTCGACGCTGTCGAGGGTGAAATCCTTCGCTTCCGGTTCACGCCCGTTACCGAAAAGCAACTCGGCTTCTCGATGAATCCTGGCATACAGATCCGGATGTCGAACCATGTTATAGACGGCGAAGGCGAGCCCACTCCCGAGATAGATGCTAGCCACCATTGCCGCCACAAACGGGAAGGTGATGTCCGTTTCCGGCAGGAACTGCGGGTCGTTCTTGTGGAGTTCGAGGATTGCGTCGGCAATATCCGGCGGCTTTCCCCTCCGCTGCGCCGGCGTATGCGATGCGGTAATCGCCTCGTGGAGTTCACGGACACGCTTGCCATAGCGTTTCATCTTTGGCGTCGACAGCATGAATTTCGGCAGCGCGCCCTGAACTTGCGTCACTAACGCGCGGTGTTCATACTCGAGAAGTTCGTCGACGTAATGGCTGCAATCCACTCCGATCATCAGGTGCGAGATTTGACTGCTGACGTGGTTCTGGAAAGCGTCGGCTGCGCCGAAAACGTCGCCTTCACTCCATCGGCTCAGCGACCGTCTGCAGAGGTGGACCAACTCCGGTAGCCGTCGCGTAAGGGCGGCACGGGAATAGGCGCCTTGCAGAGACTTGCGCATCTTGTAGTGATCAGCGCCATCCAGGCCCGGCAAGGTTCGCGAAGCGCCGAAGACGCGTTCCAGATCCTGGATGTAGTCCTTCGAGCGAAGGTAGAACCGCCCGTGTTTGTTGACCCACTGATTGGTGTCCGGCCCCATCAAGGCCACTAACGTCGCCTTGCGCATTTTGAAGGGAAGCTCGACGACCGGGCCGTACTTCTGGAAGATGCCGTACATCGCCTTTGGAATATTGCCTGTGCGAAAGTCACGCTGTCGCAGGGCGTCGAAGATTCGGAGCTTCGGAATGGGTTTGGTTTGAAGAACACGGCGGGTCTTCGGTTTCGCGGTACTATCCTTCACCGCACTGGCAACCGTCCGCCCTACCAGGTCCAGCTTGGCGATCGTCTCGATGCGCTCCAGCTTCTCCTCGTAGTCTTCCGGCTCAAGCAGCAGCTTGAAACCTCCGCACGTATGCATCAAGGCAATGAGGATGGCATCGCGTGGGTCCGGGATGACGTCGTTCAAGATGACGCTCAGGACTCTTGCTTTGGCTTCCTGGCGGATCTGCAAGTCGTGTGTCTGGTATGTTCCAGAACGTGAAACGGAGCGCGAGAGGCCCCAAAACCCGCCGCTCTCGTAGTCGAGGATCTTCCTCTCCACCAGGCGATCGAGCGTAGCCATGACGATTTCGTCGGAACGGCCCGTGTTGCGTTCGATCCAGTATTGCGTGTCCGCGGTCTCCTGAGATTCGGCGATTTCCTTGAGCGTCGGGTCGAGCAGGTCGTCTCCGGTTGGAGTGGGATCAACCAGATAGAGCGTTTTCAAATCGGTGTCGATCCGATCCTCCAGTGTAAGATCGGCGATTACAGCACCCGCCATAACGCAGGAGAAAGCCCAACCCGGAACCATTTCCAGATAGCCGCTCCGTTCGTTGAGCATCAGGAGGATCAGCTCTTCGGCAAGCCGTATCGGGATCTGCGTGGGCGCGCTCATAATTCTCCAATCCGGAATGGATGACTCAAATCCGGGACGTTTGCTGGGAGCCGGTCAATCAGCCGCTCCGCTCAGCAAGCCTTTGCGACACAAATGTCGTTGCCCTCGTCCGACAATGCGCCAGCCATCGAGAAACGAGGCGAGCGAACGGATGGCTTAGCTCTTCTTTAGTAGCATACCCCTTTCCGAATCGTGGGAGTCCCCGCGCACCTGGCCCGGCAGCCATTCCGCCTTGCCCACCACCCGCCGCTTGCTGCGCGAACGCAGGCTGCAACCGGGGTTCCGCGCCAATCCGAACACGTAGTCCACCCCGGCCTGCCCCTCGCACCACGCCATCAGCTCGTCGCGGCAGAAGCCCGAGTCCCCCGCACGCGTAGCCAGCGCTGCCGTATCTGCCACACGATCCGCTCGATCTCCTCCGCCGCTCCGTCCGCCGCATCCCGATTCGACGTCCGCAGCCGCCCGCACAGGATGTGCGCACCAGACGTGACATAAATCGGCAGAAAGCAATAGCAGTCGTAGTAGCCGTGGAAGAACCGTCCCTCCTGCCGACCGTGCAGCGGATCGTCGGTCGCGTCCAGGTCCAGCACGATCTCCTCGGGCGCCTCGGCATAGCTGTCTAGGAACAGTTCCACCAGCAGCGCGTCGTGCTGCTGGTGGGCGGCCACGATCCGCTTGCAGCGGTCCTGACCGGCCTGTTCGGGAGTGCCCAGCTCGAGCCGGTCGAGGGTGCTGGAACCGGCCAGCGGATGCCCACGGCCAGCGCCAGAAGGTTGTCTTCGCGCAGGCGTTCGTGATCATTGATGTCTTCGTAGCCGAGCGCGAGGCCAAACAGGCGCTGGGCGAGGAGGCTCCGCTGGGAATGCTCGCAGCAACTGGGATTGCGGTGATCAGCGAAGCAGGCTGCCAGACGCCTGCCTGGGTCAGGCCGACGCGCCGGTCGACGGCCCGCAGCAGCAGGGCCCCGCCATCGGAGGACATCCGGCCGCCGTCAAAGCGGCGCGCACTTTCCGACGGCCCTGATTGAGGAGATCGATTGTGATACAGTGTGTGTTCTTGGGTAGCATGTGAATTACTGATAACAAACATGTTGCCACAATTTCATGCCCCATGCCCCTCCTTTGGTGAGCAATGCGGGCTAGGCACGTCACTTGCCTGCTTGACCGTCCTGGAGTGACTGGAGAACCTGCCATGAGGCCCGCCAGGCAACTCCGCGAACTATCCAATGCGCTGAAGGCCTCTTTCGACGGGTCGAGCGTCACCCACCGCGTACAGGACTTCGAAGGATGGACCAACAGGGTGTCCCACCAGGATTCCGAAGGGGGCTACGACCACACACAGACCGTCAAGGAATACTACGACCTTTGTAGCGAGTTCATGGTCCTGGGTTGGGGAGAATCCCTGCACTTCGCGCCGCTGTCGCCTGGCGAGAGCTTGGAGGACTCCAAGATCCGGCACCAGCAACTCATGATCTCCAAGCTCGAACTGAGCCCGGGCATGACGGTAGTCGACATCGGCTGCGGGATCGGCGGTCCGATGCGCCGGGTGGCCCGCGAGGCCGGTGTCAGGGTCGTCGGGGTGAACATAAGTGAAGTCCAGTGCAACAACGCCAAGCGGCTGAACGCCGCTGCGGGGCTCGATGACATGACCGACTGCCTGGTGTGCAGCTTCATGGAAATGAGCGCCATCGCTGACAAGACCTTCGACCGTGGCTACGCGATCGAATCGACCTGCCACGCGGCCGACAAGGTGGTTGCGTTCGCCGAAATCTACCGTGTTCTGAAACCCGGAGCCCTCTTCTGGGGCCAGGAAATGTGCATGACGGACAAATTCGATCCCAGTGACGATCGGCATCGCGCCATCAAGCGGGAACTCATGCACGGCATCGCGCTCAAGGAAATCGCGACGCTTCGGGAGGTAAACCAAGCGCTCGAAACCGCGGGGTTCGAAGTCATGGAGGGGTTGGACCTCGCGGGCGACCAGCACGGTCCGATCACGCCGTGGTATCAGCCCATGGAAACCCGGCGCGGACTGCTCGGCGGCGGTTTCCGCCGGATTCCGATGGGACGCAAGGCGGTGAAGAGGGGATCCAGGATGGCCGAATTTCTCGGTGTGTTCCCCAAGGGCTCGTCGGAGGTCGTCGAACTGCTGGATCGGACCGCAAACGCCTATGTCGCCGGGGGCAGGGCCGGGATCTTCACGCCGCTCTACTGTTTCGTGGCGCGCCGGCCTCTTCGGGGGTAACTAGCCTGCATGTCTCACCACGTGGCGAGGTGAAGTGCGTGAGAGGGCCGTCAGGACGAGGCGCGAGCCGCTTGGCGC
>JAPPLB010000192.1 GCA_028819575.1 Bryobacterales bacterium
GTCGAGCACGGCAAGCAAGCGCAACGAAGTCCTGGCGGTCGTATCGCGTGCTTCGTCCGTCGGGTGGTGAGAAATGCAGGCTAACGCCGCAGTTCCTCTTCCACCGCCGTCAGCTCCTCCACCAGGCCCTCGGCTTGGCGCCGGAGCTGCTGTAGCCGAGAAGCAAGCGCTCGAAAACGGCTCACATCGGCCGTCGCGGGGGACCGCTGAGCGCTGGCCGAAGAAGGCTCCTCGGCGGCGGACTGTTCGCGGAAGCTTGCCATCGATATGCCTCCGCCCAGCATCGAGAGAGCTTCTTCGAAGGTGTCTTCGTAGATCAGACGGTTCCCGATGGCAAGTACGACTTTCCGTAACTGCGGCATGCGGGCCGAGTCTGCCTGAATGTAAATCGACTCGACATAGAGAAAGTTGTCGTCAACCGGCAGAGCGATCATGTCGCCTCGCAGGACTCGCGAGCCCTGCTGGCCCCACAGTGTCAGGTCCTTGGCAATGTCCTGGTCCTGATCGATACGCGCCTCGATCTGGCTCGGCCCGAATACCAGCTCCTGTTTCGACAGTTGGAAAAAGATCAATTCGCCGAGCTTCTCCCCGTCGCAGCGGGCCGCCATCCACCCGATCAGATTGGGACGGCTCCGCGGCGTGAACGGCAGCATCAACAAGAACTCCGGCTGCGACTCTCCCGGGACCGTGGCCACGATATAGGTCGGGCGCATCGGAGCGGGCGTGTTCGTATCACCGGCGAGGCTCTGCGCGACATCCCAAACGTCCTCTTTGCTGTAGAAGACTTCGGGGTCCCGCATATGGAACGTGCGATAGATCTCAGCCTGCACCTGGAACATCAACTCGGGGTAGCGTACGTGCTGGCGCAGCGAGGCCGGCATCTCGGCCTCGTCATGGAACAGGGCGGGAAACAGTGCGCGATAGATCTGCAGGATGGGGTCCGCGCTCTCGAACTCGTAGATCTTCGTCTCGCCGTTATAGGCGTCGACCGTCGCTTTCACCGCATTGCGGACGTAGTTGGTGTTTTCTCCGAAAGCCGAGACGTTGACGTGAGCCGAGTAAGGATGCGTGTTCGATGAGGTGTAGCCGTCGACGATCCACACCAGCCGGCCTTCATCGGTGATCACAAGGTAAGGATCCGGCTCCCAATGGATGAACGGAGCCATGTGCTCCAATCGCGCCCGCACATCACGGTAGATCATCATGCGGCTGTTTTCATTCATCTGGCCGGTCAAGACGATGTTGTACTCTCCAGTGGAGATCGAGGCCGCCAGGCGCAACAGCAGCGAGCTGATCGGGAACCCGCCGGTCCCCTCGTAGGTGGAGTAGATGTTCTCGACACCCGACGGATAGTCGAACTCCTGCTCATCGGTCGAGACGAATACTGAAGAATCCGTGAACTCGCCGTAGTAGATCTCGGGCCGGGTCAGGGTCAGATCTTCCGTGTTCACGACTGGCGGCGCGTCTTGGATCAGCAGAACCGGCAATCCGTCGTCGGTCGTACGATTGACTTCCGACATGACGACTCCGTAACCGTGGGTGTAGATCAGGTTGCGGCTCACCCAACTGTCACGAGCTTCTCCCGGCAACTGCGTTACGTCGATTTCACGGGGCGACAACAGGATCTGCTTGATCTTGCCGTTGATGATGTAGCGATCGATGTCGACGTCGGGAAACTGGTAATAGGGGCGCAAGGCCTGGATCTGCGTGATGGTGTCATTGAACGCGCGCACATCCCACAACCGGATGTTGTCCACCAATGTGCCGTGTGCTGAGACATCGATTTCTTCAGCCTGCGACGACTGAAACGACTGTTCCGTGGCCCGGGTGGCCAGCCCGAAAGCCTGGATCGTCGCCTCGATGTGCCGCCCGATATAGGGTTTTTCGAGCTCCAGCTCGTTCGGTTGCACCCACAACCTGCGAACCACTTCGGGAAGCACCATATTGGCGATGAGAGAACCGGCGAGCAAGCCTACAGCCAACCGCAACTTCATCCTTGTAACCAACGGAATGCTCACCAGCGCCGCGGCGATCACCACCCAGCGCAAAGGCAGTGTCACGTTTTCGTCGACGTAGTCCATGCCGGTCAAGACCGTATGCTGGTTCATGAGCAGGCTGTAGCGTCCGAGGTAGAACCACAGCGCCACGGACGTCAAACCGATGCCGGCAAGAATCTTCGCGAAGCTCGTCCGAGTGGCTCCGGGCAGCAGCAGCGGGCTGGGTCCGGGATCGAATTCTTCCACCGAACCTCCCCCGGCGCGAAACTGCTTGAGTTTGTCGAAGAGTTGCCACCCGCGCCCCGACGCCCAGAACACGAGACTCGAGAACACCGCGACGACGAATACGAAGCGCAGTAGTTGCGTATAAAAGGGGAGCTGGAAGAGATAAAACGGCAGTTCCTCGTTGAAGACAGGGTCCGTCCACATCTGCGCGTCGAAGTCGGCGATCAGTGAGCCAACGAACGCCATGACTTTCTGAGAGTCGACTCCGGTGCCGATGAATACGACCGCTACCACCAGCAGCGCCACCATTACAATTCGCCGGTACAGGCTGTTTTGCGATTCGTGAACACCAGCGAAACGCAAGCCTTTGCGGTGCGCCCAAAGCAACGACAGCCAGGCAACGATCGATCCCACGACGACGGGCAGGATCTGGTAGAGCAGCATGGTGTACCACGTCGAGAGCTGCTCGACCTCGTTCCACCACTGATATTCGATCACCAACTCCGAGAACGTCCTCGAACCAGCGAAAAGCATCAGGACGAGAGCGATCAGAATGAAAATTCGGATTTGAGAGGTTTGCATAGCCATGCTTGCGATGCTCCTAAGCACACCGCATCGCCCTAGTGTAACTGCTCGGTGAAAACAACGGTCTGGGAGGGCTGCTGTCGTCTGCCCAAATGAGGTCTGGCAAGGCTCTGCCTCAGACCGGCGAGCAAGGCAGCCGATCGCCGCGTCAATTTGACTTGAATGTCAATCTTGGCACGCAGCAAAAAACTAGGCGGCAACAGCGACCGGTGCTTGCCAAACAGTCTTGCCCGCGACGATGGTGGCTGCCGGGCCGCCTCGGAACCTGCGGCCGTGGAAGGGGGAGTTCTTGCTCTTCGACTGCGACTCGTTCACGTCGAAGACCCATTCACGGCTCGTGCTGAACAACGTCACATCGCCGGGTCCGCCCACGAACAGCCTGCCGCGTTCGAGACCGATCACACGCGCCGGGCCGGTCGTGAACAGCTCCACCATGTGCTTGAGGCTGATCTTGCCCGGATACACCAGCTCTTCAAGAGTCAGCGCGATCGCCGTCTCGAGGCCCGTCACCCCGAACGGGCAGCGCTCGAGCTCCTGCATCTTCATGTTGCCCGTGTGCGGTGCATGGTCCGTCGCGATCGCATCGATCACACCGTCAATGATCCCTTCGAGCGCCGCCTGCTTGTCAATGTGGCCCCTCAGGGGGGGCTTCATTTTGTAGTTGCCGTCATACCCGGCGATGTCGGAGTCGGTGAGCGCGAAGTGATGGGGGGTGACTTCGCTGGTCACACGGATGCCGAGACGGCGTGCGTGACGCACCATCTCGATCGCATTGCGCGTTGAAATGTGGGCGATGTGAACTGCGCCTCCGGTCACTTCGCTGAGGATGATGTCTCGCGCCACCATCACGTCCTCGGAGCAGCCTGGGATCCCTCGCAGGCCCAATCGGACGGACTGGGCGCCTTCATGGATATCGCCGCCCATGCTGAGGTTGAGGTCTTCGCAGTGATCGATGACGGTCAGGCCGAACGACGCCGCGTACTCCATGGCGCGGCGCATGACGCGCGAGTTCATCACCGGACGGCCGTCGTCGGAGATGGCCACGATGCCCGCCTTCTTCATCGCTCCGATCTCCGCTAGCTGTTCGCCCTTGCTGCCTTTCGTGATGGCCCCGATCGGGAACACGTTGACGATGGCGGAATGTCGAGCCCGCTCGACGATGAAACTCGTCACGGTGGGGCTGTCGTTGACGGGGATCGTGTTCGGCATGCAGCATACCGACGTGAAACCGCCCGCGGCGGCCGCCTTGGCGCCCGTCTCGATCGTTTCCGCATGCTCGATTCCCGGCTCGCGCAAGTGAACGTGGATATCGAGAAAACCCGGCGCCACAAAGCAGCCGCCTGCATCGACGACCTCCGCATCCACTGCTTCGATGCGAGGCTCGATCGCCGCCACGCGGCCGTCTTCGATCAGGACGTCGCGCCTCTCGTCGATGCCCGAAGAAGGTTCGATCAAGTGGCCATCCTTGATCAGCAGGCGGCTCATCTCTTGCTCGGCCTCAACAATCTCCACACACCTTCTCGAGGACAGCCATCCGAATCGCGACGCCGTTCTCCACCTGGTTCAGGATGACCGACCGCGGCGAATCGGCAACCTCGGACGAGATCTCGCGTCCCCGGTTGATCGGACCTGGATGCATCACGATGGCATCCGGTTTGGCGCGCTGGAAATGTTCCCATTGCAGACCGTAGAACTGAAAGTACTCGTTCTTGGGGAAATTCAAGACGTTCTGCCGCTCGAGCTGCACGCGGAGCATCATGATGACGTCGGCGTCCGTGATCGCTTCCACGATGTCGTTGGTCAACAGAATTCCAGGCGCCAGTTCCGCCAGGGGCCGAGGGAGCATCGTGGCCGGTCCGCACAAAACGATATCCGCTCCGAACTTGGAAAGCAGGTACACGTTCGAGCGGGCTACGCGGCTGTGTCCTATGTCGCCGATAATCGAGACCCGCAACCCCTCCAAAGTGGGACGGTAATCGAGAATCGTCAGTGCATCCAATAGCGCTTGCGTGGGGTGCTCGTGCTGCCCGTCGCCGGCGTTGATGATCGGTGTCGACAGGAACCGTGAGAGGAACTGCGGCGCGCCGGATGCCGAGTGGCGCATCACGATGGTGTCGGGCAGCATCGCAGCAAGAGTATTCAGCGTGTCGACGAGTGACTCGCCCTTCGACAAGCTCGATCCTTCACCGGAGATCGAAATCGTGTCCGCGCCGAGGCGTTTGGCGGCGATCTCGAAACTGGCCCGCGTCCGTGTAGAGGGCTCGAAAAAGAGGTTTACAATCGACTTGCCGCGGAGAGTATCGAGCTTCTTGGCGCTTTCCCCAGGCTTGCGCTTGTGATAATGCCCGCGATCGAGCAGCCATTGAATCTCGTCGCGCTCGAGCGTTTCGATTCCCAGCAAGCCGCGCCGCGCCGTGCTCGGGATCGGTTCCGGCGGCATCATCGTCCTGACAGCCGAGGAACTCATACCGCCTCGATCCTCTCCATCAACAGCGCCCGCTCTTCGCTGTCAAGGGATTCCACGGTACTTTCGATGATTTCGTGACCTGACAGCACCTGCGATCGATCGATTTCCGAGCCGTTCCTCAACTGCGCTTTCGTCCGGGTTCGGCTCACCGGGGCGCTAAGCGACATTTACGATATCACACCGATGCAGCCGCTCAGCCCCGCCGTATGGCTCCTTGTCTGTTTCTCGCCCGAAACTCCAATCGGAGCGGTCCCGAGTGTGTTGGTTACAGCCGCGTTTCGGGAACTGCGGCGTCGCCTTCATCGGCCGGCAAGATGCAGTATGGTAAGAAAAAAGGCCCAAAGAGGCTCTTGCCGCGGTTTGCCGCGGCTCTGAAACCGACCGGTTGTCTTTCTCCGGACGCGGCTTGACGCAGAAAAAAGCCGGCCCGTACCGCACGGAGTCCAAAAACCCGACTGTCTGCCCGCCTCACGTGTGATCCAGGGTTGCCGGATCCCCCGGCGGGAGACTCTTCAGCACGACCCTCGGATCAGAAAACACCATGCCCAAACGATCAGTCAAGACCCCACCCCCAGTCGAGGAACGGATCGTCCCCGACGCGGTGATCCGCGAACTCTACGACAAGATGCTTCACATCTACTACGTCGAAGAGCGCATGAAGGTCTTCGTCAAGCAGGGCAAATGCACGTTCAACGCTCCCACTCGCGGGCACGAGAAAGTCCAAGCCGGAATCCCGATGCTCCTCAAGCCCGGACACGACTGGTTCTATACCTATTACCGGGAAAAGGGAGTCGCCGTTTCCCTCGGCATGGACCTCAAGGATCTCTTCCTGGGGATGCTCAGCCGCGACGGAGATCCGAACTCCGGCGGCGTCAACATGCCGGAGCAATGGTCATCCCGTGAACTGAAACTGGTGTCTCAGACCGCTTGTACCGGCTCCCAATATCTCCCCGCCGTCGGCATGGCCAAAGCCTGCAAAGAGAACGGTAAGGGCCAGCTTGTCTACGTATCGTCCGGCGAAGGCGCAACGAGCGAAGGAGAGTTCTTCGAGGCATTGAACTGGGCGCAGCGCGAAACTCTCCCGGTGCTCTTCGTCGTGCAGAACAACGGCTACGCCATCAGCGTGCCCCAGGCCAGCCAGACCTCGTCGAAAGTTCATCGTATCGCCGAGGGCTTCGGGATGCGGGCCCATCCGCTCGACGGCACCTGGTTCGAGCCGATGTACCAGATCCTGCCCGAAGTCATCCGGAACATTCGCGACGGCAAGGGACCGGCCTTGATCGAGTGCAGCGTGGTTCGCCTGGAGTCTCACTCCTCCTCGGACGACCAGAAGAAGTACCGTTCCGAGGATGAGTTGGAGGAGATCCTGGAGCGCGATCCCGTCCTGTTGACCGAAAAGTACATCGTTCGCCACCAGTTGATGACCGAATCCGAGATCGAATCACTGCGGCGCGGGATCAAGGAAAAGGTGGACCAGGCGGCCGAGGATGCCGACAGCCATCCGTTTCCCCGGCATTACGACGTACTCGAGCATGTCTTCTCTGCAAACTCGCCTGTAGCCGAAGAACCCGACCCCGGCTTCGCGTCCGACCATAAGGTCAGCATGGTGCAAGCCATCAACAGAGGCTTGCGGGAAGAGATGGAGCGCAACCCGAAGATCATGATGTGGGGCGAGGACATCGGAGATCCCAAGGGAGGCGTTTTCGGCGTGACGCGCGGCTTGGGCGAAGCCTTTCCGGGGCGGGTCGTCAATGCCGCTCTGGCGGAAGCGAGCATCGTCGGCATCGCGGGTGGCATGGCCACCGGCGGCTACAAGCCGATCGTCGAGATCCAGTTCGCTGATTACATCTGGCCCGGCTTCATGCAATTGCGCAACGAGATCGCAAGCATCCGATGGCGCAGCGACGGAGTCTGGGACTCCGCGATGGTCGTTCGGGTCGCCGTCGGCGGATACATCAAGGGCGGCCCCTGGCATTCGGCGAATATCGAGTCCTTCTTTGCGCACATCCCGGGCTGGTATATCGTCTATCCCGCCACAGCCGCCGATGCCAAGGGGCTCATCAAGACGGCCGCGCGTGCCGAGGACCCGGTCCTCTTCCTGGAGCACAAAGGGCTGTATCGCCGGATGGATGCCCGTACCCCGGAGCCCGTCGGCGATTACCTCGTCCCGTTCGGAAAGGCGCGCGTGATCAACGAGGGCTCCGATCTGACGATCGTCTCCTGGGGAACGGCTGCTCATCTGTCCAAGCGGGTTGCCGAGCAGTTTGCAGAGGAAGGGTCGGCATCCGTGGAAGTGATCGACTTGAGAACGCTCATCCCCTGGGATCAGGAGTGCGTTTTCGAGAGCATCCGGAAATCCAGCCGCGTGCTCATTGCCCACGAGGACACCCTGACGATGGGCTTCGGCGCCGAAGTGGCCGCCATGGTGGCGGATGAATGCTTCGACTCGCTCGATGCTCCCGTGGGACGCGTCGGAGCCAAGGATTGCTTCATTCCCTCGGCCGCCAACCTCGAGCTCGAAGTGCTGCCTTCGGTGGAAACCATTCGCGCGGCAGCGGAAAGAATCTTGGCTTACTAAGCCTGCGTTTCTCACCACGCGGCGATGCGAAGTTCGTGAGAGGGCGTCAGGCATTTCTTTCTGGAGCGAACCAAGCTCGCGCCAATGGTTTTCACGAATCACGAGACACGAAACACGAATCACGGCCTTTTTCTCGCGTGCTTCGACCGTCGGGTGGTGAGAAATGCAGGCTATTGAGTTACCAGCACCGGCCCGGCGCCCGATGCCGCGGCGTACCGCGAACGCGAGACCGGCATGAAGAGCGACCGCTGGACCGGCTCGGTCTTCGCGATCGCATGCAGCTCGGGGTAGTGGGCCAGGAGTTCCAGCGGGGCTTCCACCGGTTCTTCGTTCGTCATCTCGATCAGATCGAGTGCGTTGACGACCGCCTTGCCCTGAAAGTGATTGCTGGTGACGACGTAGGTTCTGCGGGCCTGTCCGGCGATTTGGTCGATGCGCGTTTTCCACTTCGCCAACTGCTTGCGGGAATAGAGATAGTTGGAGCGGGCATCGACCCTCCGTATGCCGTTGCGGCCGTTGGCGTCGCTGTCGTGGCGCAGCCACTCCTGATAGTTGCGGCCGTGGAACCGCACGTAGCCGACTGGTGAAGTGACGTGGGCCGTTGGGGGCAGGCAGTGGTCCATTTGGGGTTGGTCGATGTTGCAGAAGCCGATCCGCTGATCGATCAGCAGATCGAGCGAGGGATGCGAGTTCCAACTCGAATGCCGAAACTCGGCGACGAGAGGGAAATGTCCGAAAGCCCGTTTCAGTCGAACAACGTAATCGCGGTTTTCCTTGTTGAGTCGAAACGACCAGGGGAACTGCATCAGCAGACAACCAAGCCGCCCCGTCTCGGCCAGAGGGGCGATGCCGTCACTGAACTGCTTCACCTCGCCGCGCAGGAGCGTGCGCTCGTGCGTAAAGCCGCGGTAGAGCTTGGCCGTGAACTGGAAATCGCGGCGGTGCTCGACCTTGCGGACCCACAACCGCGCCAGCTCCGGGCGTAGCGGGCGGTAGAACGACGTGTTGATTTCAATCAGTGGGAAGTAGCTGGCCAGATACGACGCTTCGTGAAATCCGGCTTGACGCAATCGGGGATAGACGACGCCGTTCCAATCCTTGTACGACCAACCGGCCGGCCCTACTCGAATGTTTGCCCGCATCGGAATCTCCCTATATACGTTTTTTGTTCGCTTTTTATTCGATAATACTGCAATGGCTGTCAAGTGTCAAGGGCTGTGCCGAGCAGTGCGGTTTCCGGCCGACTCGACCGGCCTGAAACACGCCCGAATCGAGCGGCGTCGGCGCCATCCCAAATGTTTCCGGCTTCAATGACCCGCGCAGGGCGGAGGAAAACCAGCCTGAATCTCTCGCCACGTGGCGAGGCGACGTGCATGTGAGGACCGGCAGCACGTGGCGCGCAGGCGTAGCGGCCCTATCACCTTCTTCACCCCGCGGGTCGCGAAACACGGCCTTTTTCGTTCACCGGCCCTCGGATATTTCTTCTGGAGCGAACCAGGCCCCGCCCAGCCGGTTTTTCACGAATCACGAGAAACGAATCACGAATCACGGCCTTTTCCTGAGAGTTGCGGGCTAAGATGTGATGGCCCTCATGACCGCTCAGCAAGTCCGAGATCCCTATGCGCTGACATCGGCGGATGTCCAGAACCCTCCCCGCTCGCTCGGCGCCCTGATCCGGAAGCTCGGTCCCGGCATCATCCTGGCCGGATCGATCGTCGGGTCCGGCGAGTTGATCGCCACGACGGTCCTCGGCGCGGAGAACGGCTACACGCTGCTGTGGCTGATCGTCGTGAGCTGCGTCATCAAGAACATCATTCAGAACGAGCTCGGGCGTTACGCGATCGGAACCGGAGAGACCACTCTCGAGGCCTTCGATCGGATTCCCGGACCTCGCTTGGGCGTCTCCTGGGTCGTGTGGCTCTGGGTGCTCATGATCGCAGGGACAGTGCTTACGATCGGGGCCATGCTGGGCGCGATCGGCGAAGTGCTGAACATGCTCGTTCCGGCCGTCCCGATCAACGTTTGGACGTGGCTGATCGCCGCTGTTAGCGTGATGATCCTTCTCGTTGGCGAATACGGACTGATCGAGAAGGTCTCCATGGTTCTCGTTTCCTACTTCACGCTGATGACCGTGCTTGCCGGAGCGATGCTCGTCACGCAGCCGGAGTATTTCTCGTGGGGCCGCGTGCTCGAAGGGTTCACGTTTCAGAAACCCAGCGGGGGGCTGTTGACCGCGGTGGCGGCGTTCGGCATCACGGGCGCGGGCTCCGTCGAGCTGTTCATGTACCCCTACTGGTGCATCGAGAAGGGCTACTCGCGCTTCGCCGGACCCAGGGACGATTCGACGGTTTGGCGTGATCGGGCTCGGGGATGGATTCGGGTCATGGGCGTGGACATCATCAGCTCGATGGCGCTCTACACCGTGAGCACGGTCGCCTTCTATCTGCTCGGCGCGGGGGTGCTGTTCGGAGCGGGAATCGTGCCCGAGGGTTCGGAGATGATCCGGTCGCTTTCAACGATGTATACCGAAACCCTCGGCGATTGGACGCAGCCGCTGTTTCTGCTGGGGGCGGTGATCATTCTCTATTCGAGCGTCTTCGCCGCCGCGGCGGCCCACCCGAGAATGCTTGCGGACGTGGCGGGGATGCTGGGGCTGTATGACAAGCACGACTATCGCCGCCGGTTGCGGGTCACTCATGTCTTCGTCGTGATCTATCTCGTGCTTCCGGCGGTCTGCTACCTCTTCGTGGGCGAGCCCGTGATCATGGTCAAGCTCGGCGGCACGGCGGAAGCCCTGTTGCTGCCGGTCGTCGGGTTCTCGACGATCTACCTGCGCTATAAACACCTTCCCAAGGCGATCCTCCCAAAAGGCTGGCTCACGCTCGGGCTCTGGGTGACGTCCGCCATCATGGCGTTCATGATGGCCTACGCGATCATCGTTCCGCTCTTATAGTCCTCAGATTACGAACGGCGGTTGAGGCCAGCCCCGGCCCCACGTTCGATGCGGTTAGCCTGCATTGTGAACCGTTTCCCTATCTGCAAGCAGAATGACGCGCAGATAGGCGTCGTCATAGATCGTCTCAGCGGAATCGAGAATGGCCTTTCGGCGGATATAGTTCCGGCTGTTCTCGACTCCCGTCCGAGTCAGAAGATCGACTTGACGTCCGAATATCTCCTGCAACTCTTCCTCCATTTGGACCATGTCAAAAAGGGTGTGTCGGGCTTCCTCCTCGAACTCCACCAGCACGTCCACGTCGCTTTCCGGTCCGAAGTCGTCTCGGAGCACGGAACCGAACAGCGCCAGCTCGGTGATCTGCCAGCGCTTGCAAAATGCTGTGAGCTGATCCTTTCGAATAGACACTTGCGGATTCATGGTATTGCCGCCTTCATCTCGGGCATCTGATCCCAGATTCGATGGTCCAATATCCGGCCTGTCTTCTTCTTGAAAACGCCGCCCCATTGCTTGAAGAAGAACGGCACCTTGCTTTCGAGGCAGTTGTCACGGATGTCCCGCACCCAGTCGGCTTCCATCGGCCGCGCGCCCGGACCGGATTCGCCCCCGACGATCACCCAATCGATCTCTTGAAGCGGAATGCCCGGTAACGGTCCCAGCAAGGGTTCGAGGGACAGAAATTTCGTGTGGGCACTCGTTTCCCTGAGACGATCCAATCGTCCTAGCCATTTTGGGGATTCGATGCTGGTACCGAGCCATATGTTCGGTGTCCAATGCAGTCTCTCGTCCAGCGCCGCGGCTCGGCCCGGCCGCTTGGTGAGCACCTGAAAGGTGTGCTGCGACGCACCGCTCATGACCTTAAAAACGGCTTCGATGAACGACGCCGGAACCGCCTCGTGAAATAGATCCGACATGGAGTTTACGAACACCAACCGTGGCTGCCGCCACCGTAGCGGCTCGTCCAGAACGGACTCGTGCACAGCGACCGCGAACCCCTCTTTGTATTTGTCCAGGCCCATGGCCCGCAGTCTCTTCGACATGCGCTCGGCATAGCAGAATCTGCAGCCGTCGCTGATCTTGCTGCAGCCCGGCACCGGGTTCCAAGTCACCTCCGTCCATTCGATCGTGGAGCGCGTGGACATGGCTACAGGCGGTCCAGGATATGCTTGGCAATATCCTTCAACGCCGTCGTGTAAGCGTCGAGGTAACTCTCCGATATGCCAAGCTTTCCGAGTGTCCACGCACAACCGAACGGCTTGGCGCTGTTCTGTTCCCGGTCCGTCATCATTCCAGATCTACGATCTTCAAGCTCTTGATCCCCAGGTCCTCCACGATATTGAGCTCGCCCATCTGTCCCTGGCCGACCCTTTGCTACAACTCCACCAACGATTCCAAATGCCCCCGGGCCCGATTGATCTCCGCCGACACCATCCCGGCCGTCGGCAGGATCGGGATGCCGCGCGGATACGGATGCATGAAGATCGAGACGAAGCCCCGATAGCCGGTCTGCTTCAGCGCTTTGACGATCGGGCCGAAGTCCAGCGGCCCTCTGCCGGGCATTTGGAGCAATTCGTCCTGCTTCGACAGCTTGCCGGAGCCCTTGCCGTGCTGCCAGGCGTAGAACATCGCCATGCGGTCGCCGAGGTCGCGAATCAGTCCCGCGATCAAACCCGTATTCTGCGGCAGGTGATAGGGCGCCAGGGCGATCCCCAGGTGCTTTGACGGAACAAACTCGACCAGCCACTTCACGGCGTCCGGAGAATCGATCAGGTTGTTCCCGTGATTCTCGATACCGATCGTCACGCCGGCCTGCTCGGCGGCGTCGACATGCGGCTCGAGCTGTGCTGCGAATTCCTGGACGGCCGCCCTCAATTCCGCGCCGCTGAGACCCTTCGGCCCCCTCCCGCCGCAGATCAACAGTTCCGCCCCGAACTTGCGGGCGACCGCCATTTCCGCTTGCAGGCCGAACGGTCCGAGGTCGTAGTGCGTCAGCACCCCGAGCTTGACTCGATGGCGCGCGAGCAGGGCCGCGAAGGCGTCATGCCCCATGACCTCCATCTGCTCGCGTTGGTTGCCGTGGACGCGCGGCCAGATGTCGATGTGCTCGGCGCCGGTCTTGCGGACCTCCGGGACGATGCTCTCGACCGGCATCGTCCCGTACATGCAGGAGGAGAGCACATACCGGAACCCGCCCGGCGGGGTTGCCCGCAAGCCTCCACCCAAGCCGGCAACCGCTCCGGCAACACAGCGGGCGAACCGTCTTCGATTCATGGGATATGAGGCCGTCAAGAGATGGTCCTTGAAGGTTTTTTACAAGTCACGAAACACGGCCTTTTTCGACATTTCTTCTGGAGCGAACCAGTCCTCCACCCATGGTTTTCACGAAACACGAGACACGAATCACGGCCTTTGCGTTTTTCACTAACCACTATTCACTATCCACTATCCACTGCCTTTACTCCCGCCATAGGGCGATGCCCCCGAGCAGGCCCGCGATGTTCGGCGCGATCTGGACATTGTTCGGCAGCTCGAACTCGATCTTGCGCGCGTTGCCGCCGCCCAGATAGAGCATCCGGTAATTGAACACCCTCTCCCAGACCTTGATGGCTTTCTTCAGCCGCTGATTCCACTTCTCTTTTCCAGCTTTCTTCATGGCGGCGTTGCCGAGGCACTCCTCGTAGGTGCGGTCCTTCGAGAAGGGGTGATGACCGAACTCGAGATTCGGCACGGAATGGCCGTCCACATAGAGGGCCGTACCGATCCCGGTCCCCAGTGTGATGACCAGTTCGACGCCCCGGCCGTCAATCACGCCCAGGCCCTGCACGTCCGCGTCGTTCGCCACGCGAACCGGCTTCTCCGCCATGTCCTCCAGGGCCTTGACGATGTTGAACCCGTCCCAGGCAGGACCGAGGTTCACCGCCTGATGAACCACGCCGTCGACCACGATTCCGGGAAATCCGACCGAAATCCTGTCAAACTCCCCCTGGGTGGCGATTTGCTCCCCAAGCACGGCAAGCACCTTGTCGGGGGTGCGATTCTTCGGCGTCCGCGTCCTCGATCGTTCCGTGATCGGGCGCCCTTCGCCGTCCAGGACGATCATCTTCAGTCCCGAGCCGCCGATGTCGATGGCCAACGTGCGGATACCGCAGGAATCGTCCGCCATGGTTGGAGTCTAGCAGTCCGTGGCGAAACTCCGTGCGGCCCCAAAAACAGCGCTGCGCCCGAGCCCGCAACACGTCCTGCAAGGTTTTTAGTGATTCACGAGTAGCGGAGCACGACTTTATTCGAGACCTGAATCACGAGACAAGAGTCAGGGCCTTGACGATTAACCGGCCGCCAGGCATTCCTTCTGGAGCAAATCCGGTCGCCGCCAACCGGTTTTTTACGAATCACGAGTCACGAGACACGAATCACGGCCCTTTTCCCCTCCCCCGGCGAAGCGCCCGCGATATCCTGGACGGGACGACGCAATGTCTCGTGCCATGGATGAACAGCTTGCAACACCTCGGCTGACGCGCCGCGATGCGCTGGCGGCGGCCTCTTGGGGCGCCGCCGCCTTCGCCTGCTCGACGCCCTCGGGAAACAAAAAACCGAACATCCTCATGCTGATGTCCGATCAGCATCGCGGCGACTGCGTCGGCGCGGACGGCAACCGGGCCGTCTCCACGCCTCATCTGGACCAGCTCGCGGCCGAGGGAGCCCTGTTTCGACACGCCTATTCATCCACGCCGAGTTGCACGCCGGCGCGAGCGGCGCTGCTCACCGGGCAGTCGCCTTGGCGTCACGGAATGCTCGGCTACGGCCGTGTCGCCGAACGTTATCCGGTCGAGAAGCCCCGCGCCCTTCGCCAGGCCGGCTACTACACGGCCGGCATCGGAAAGATGCACTGGCATCCGCAGCGCAACCCGCATGGGTTTCATAGCGTGCAGCTCGATGAGTCGGGCCGTGTCCAGTCCCCCGGATTCGTCAGCGATTACCGCCGGTGGTTCGCACAGGAAGCACCCGATCTCGATCCTGACGCCACCGGCATCGGATGGAACGACTACCGAGCAAAGGCGTACGTATTGCCCGAACGTCTCCACCCCACGACTTGGACCGCCGACCGCGCCGTCGAGTTCCTGCAAGGCTATAACCGTCCCGAGTCCTTCTTTCTCAAGGTTTCCTTTGCGCGCCCGCACAGTCCTTACGATCCGCCGCAACGTTTCATGGATCGCTACGCCGAGGCCGCCCTGCCCGAGGCCGCGGTCGGCGGCTGGGCCGGGCGCTACCGTGAACGCAACAACGACAGCTTCAGCATCTGGCATGGGGATCTCGGGCCGGAACAGGTTCGCCGCTCGCGCCAGGGGTACTACGGTTCCGTCAGCTTCATCGATGAGCAGATCGGCCGTATCCTCGAGGCCTTGGAGCAGCGCGGCGAGCTGGACGAAACACTCATCCTGTACTTTTCCGACCATGGCGACATGACCGGCGACCACCACATGTGGCGAAAGTGCTTCGCTTACGAGGCTTCCGCGCGCATTCCGATGATCGTCCGTTGGCCTGCCGGGCTCGTCGCGGCTGAACGCGGACAGAGGATCGACCGCCCCGTCGAGATCCGCGATGTCTTGCCGACGCTGCTCGACGCCGCCGGTCAGGGCGAGCGCGAGGACATGGACGGCCGCAGCATGCTGAGCTTGCTTCGAGACAGGGAAGCCCCCTGGCGGGAGTTCATCGACCTGGAGCACAGCATTTGCTACAGCCCCAGGAACCATTGGACGGCGCTGACCGATGGCCGCGCGAAGTACATCTTCCATGCCCTCGACGGCGAAGAGCAGCTATTCGACCTGCTGTCCGACCCGCACGAACGGCAAGACCTGGCCGGCGACAGCAGCCGCGAGAGCCTGCTCCGTCTCTGGCGGAACCGCATGATCGATCACCTCGCGGAACGTGCCGAGCCTTTTGTCAAGGCCGGCAAGCTGATGACGCGTCCTGAACGGTCCCTCTATTCACCTCACTACCCGCAGCCATCCTGAACGGCGAGGCGCGAGCCGCCCGCACCCAAGGTTTTCACGAATCACGGCCTTTTTCGACATTTCTTCTGGAGCGAACAAGACCTCCGCCCACGGTTTTCACGAATCACGAGACACGAAACACGAACCAAGGCCTTTCCCTCGGCTGGCGGGAAAGACAGGTTAGAATCGTTATCCGGGTTCGGCTCTCACTCGCTTGGCCGCTCCGCCCGGGTTCACGTTTCCTTCCTGGGATGAATACCCTGGTTCGCGTTCTCTGGCTCGCCGGCCTGCTGGCCCTCTCTTCCCAACATTCATACGCCCAAGAGCTTGAAGCGGCGCCGTTGAAGACGCTCCGCGCGCAACGGGTCTCCGAGCCGCCCGAGCTGGACGGCTTGGTCACCGAAGCGTTCTGGAAGGAGATCGACGTTGCGACCGACTTCATCCAGCAGAATCCCGAAGAGGGTGAACTCTCTCCCGAGCGCACGGAGGTTCGCGTCGTCTTCGACGACCGCAACTTGTATTTCGGCATCATCTGCTTCGATTCCCAACCGCAAAACATCGTCGTTACGCAAAACCGCCGGGACGCCGATCTCGAGGACACCGACTCCCTGCTGATCCTGCTCGACACCTTCAACGACGACCAGAACGCGTTCATCTTCGGAACAAGCCCCACTGGCATCGAGTTTGACGCCCAGGTGTCCAAAGCCGGCCAGAGACGCGGAGGAGGCGGCGGTCCGGCCCGCGCCGGCGGGAGCGGCGGCGCCCAGCGCGGCGGCTCGTCGGCGTTCAACCTCAACTGGGACGGCGTCTGGAAAGTCAGGTCTCAAATCACCGGGCGCGGCTGGGAAAGTGAAATCGTCATCCCCTTCCGGACCGTGCGCTACAAACCCGGTGAGACCGTTTGGGGGCTCAATCTGATGCGCAACCTCCGCCGCCGCAACGAGCTGTCCTACTGGTCGCCCATCAGCCGTGCATTCAGGCTGACGCAGGTCAGCATGGCCGGGTCGCTCTCCGGGCTCGAAACCCGTACCCACCGCAACCTCAAGCTTCTGCCGTATGTGCTCGGCGGTTTCTCGCAGGATTACAACCGCTCGGATGATCAAGGCCGGTTTGAACGCGACGCCGGCCTCGACCTCAAATACAGCCTGACCTCGAGCCTTACTCTGGACGCCACGTTCAATACCGACTTTGCCCAGGTTGAAGTCGACGACGAGCAGGTCAACCTGACGCGTTTCGATCTGTTCTTCCCCGAGAAGCGTCCTTTCTTCCTCGAGAATTCCGGCTTCTTCGAATTCGGCACAACCCAGGAAGTCGAGATCTTCTTCTCCCGCCGCATCGGACTCGACGACGACCGCAACCCCGTCCCCATCGACGCCGGGGCGCGCATCAGCGGAAAGGCCGGCCCGTACCAGATCGGAATGCTCAACATGCAGACTCGGTCCGTGGACGGAGCCGCCCCCGCCAACAACTACAGCGTCGCCCGCCTCAGCCGCGAACTGCCGAATCGCTCTTCCATCGGTGTGATCGGCGTCAACCGCCAGGCCACGACGCAGTTCGGCGGCAGCGGCAGCTACAACCGGACCTACGGCGCTGACGCCAACATCGGCCTCGGCCGCTTCGGAAACTGGTTCAACTACGTCGCGGCAACACAGACTCCGGGTCTGGAAGGCAGCGACCACACTTATTCGAGCCGTTTCGAGTACGACGACGCTCGCCACCAGTTCACGCTGGGATATATGGAAGTCGGGCGCAACTTCAACCCCGAAGTCGGATTCGTCCGGAGAGTCGGGTTTCGCAAACCGGAGTACTTTTACCGCTACACGCACTATATGGACAGCGGTCCCATCCGTAGCATCGAGCCGCACATCCTGAGTGATACTTGGCTGACGCTGGAAACGAACGAAAAGGAGTCCGGCTTCGATCACCTCCACCTGGACACTCGCTGGCAGAACGGTGGCCGGCTCGGCATCGCCTACAACCGGAACTTCGAGCGGCTCGACATCCCCTTCGAGGTCCACCCCGGCATCTTCATCCCGGTCGGACGGTACCAGTTCAACGAGTGGATCACGAACTTTCAGACCGACCCCAGCGCGACGGTGTACGTCGGGGGCAACGTGGCGGTCGGGGATTTCTACAGCGGAACGATCCGCACCCTCAACGGACGCGTCGGCTTGCGCAAGGGGAAGAATCTGACGTGGGTCGGCTCTTGGGTCCGCAACTTCATCGAATTGCCGGTGGGCGATTTCAATACCGACCTGGTCGGTCTGCGCTTCAACTGGTCGTTTACCCCAAAAAGCTTCCTGCAGACCTTCAGTCAGTACAATAGCCGGACCGAGCAGATCGGCCACAACATCCGCCTGGGCCTGCTCTCGACTTCCAGCACCGGGCTCTTCGTCGTCTACAACACGACCGATCTCTCGCGCGACTTCTTCGACCCGCACGAAGTCCAGCGGCGCACCCTCTCCCGCGCCCTGTTCATCAAGTTCAACTACTTATTGGACTACTGATCCCGCCCCCACAAGGCAGGTCTGCAAGGTTTTTCACGAACCACGAAACATGGTTTTGCCCATCCCTCCGGCGACTCCAAGGTGAGCAACCCCAAGCCCGACCAACGTGTTTTTCACGAGACACGAGACACGAAACACGGCTTTTATGCTTTTTACGAATCACGGGGGGGGGTCCGAGACCCGGCCTGAACGCAAGCCGTCTTGGAGCAACGGCCATACCGCCTACCTGGTTTTGGGGTCACGAATCACGAGATACGAATCACGGCCTTTCCCCAACCATCTGCCAGCTATAATCAGTCGTATGGCAGCTCTGGAATCAGGCGTCGGCGCGCCGGACTTCAGGCTTCTCGACGCCGGCGGCGGGGAGTTCCACCTGCGCAGGCAGCTCGACGCCGGTCCCGTCGTGCTGACGTTCTTCAAGACCAGTTGTCCAACGTGCCAGTATGGATTGCCGTACCTCGATCGGCTTGCCTCGGCCCTCGAAGGAACGACCGCCCAATCCATTGCCGTGTGCCAGGACTCGCCCGAAGACGCCGAGCGTTTCAAGCTCGAGTTCGACTTCAAGACGCGCGTCGTGTTCGACACGGAGGAAGCGGACTTTCCGGTCTCGAATGCCTACGGCCTCACGAACGTGCCGACCGTCTTCCTCATCCAGCGGGACGGCGGCATCGCCCACACGGGTGTCGGCTGGTCGAGGTCCGACGTCGAGGAGATCGCAGCCAGCCTGGGAGTGAGCGCCCTGTTCCGTCCGGAAGAAGTCGTCCTGCCGTTCAAGCCCGGTTGAGGATCGCGAAACTAGCTCCGGTCCGGAGCTTTCCGCTGATTAAGCATCCCGCCGCCCGCTGGCCTGCATGTCTCGCCAAGCGGCGAGTTGAAGTGCGTGAGAGGGCCGCCAGAGCTTTTCTAAAAACTAACCACTAACAACTAATAACTGCCCCGGCCTTTCAGGTTCCGGCATAGAGCCGCCGGTAGACCTCTGCGTTGCGCATCACCGATTGCACGTAGCCGCGCGTCTCGGTGAAGGGAATGCTTTCCGCGAACTCCTCCGGGTCGGAAAGGTCCTCCCAGCTTAGCCAGGCATCGACGCGGTGCTCGCCCGCGTTGTATCCGGCAAGGGTGTATTCGAGCCGGTGGTTGAACCTCTTCAAGACCGTCTTGAAGTGGAATGTGCCCAGACGCAAGCTCAGGTCGGCATTGTACAGTTGGCGGTTGGAAAGACCGGAGATGCCGAGCCGCCGCGCCAAACCCCGGCCGGTACCAGGCATGATTTGCATCAGGCCCAGCGCGCCCGCCCGCGATTTGGCCCCGGGATTGAATTCTGATTCCTGACGGATCAGTCCGGCGACGAGATACGGGTCGAGTGAATGAGGCGCTGCCCGGCGCTTGAGCTGTTTCGCGTAGGGCAACGGGAACAGGCGTTCCCAGTATTCCCGCGCCATGGCGCCGAGCGGAACGCGAAGGTACCCGAATCCGTAACGTTTCATGTAGCGCAGTCCGCGATGGAACTGCCTGCTTTCGCTTTTCTGGCGCGCCAGCTCGAGGCCGACCAGGTGGGCGTCCGGCTTGCGGTAGTCGGCCGTCCGCAACTCCCCTTCGGCAAGATCGCGCAGCCCCAGGGCAAAGAGGAGTTCTCCCCGTTCCAGTTTGAATTTCGTGGCTTGCTCGGGCTCGTCGGCGAACCGCCGATGTCCGGGGATCGAATCGAAGTAGTCCGGCGCGCGGGCCGGCTCTCCGGCCGGCGGCAGCTTCGCGAGGCGTCCGCGCGCTCGGACGGCGTGATAGTAATGCGGAAAACGCCGCGTCAACTCGCTGTACAGCGCCCTTGCCAGGTCGGTCTGTCCGTTCGCTTGCTCGACGCGGGCCAGCCAGTAGATGGCGCCCGACACCGTCGACGACTTCGGATACAGCCGGATGTGTTCTTCCAACAACGACGTGGCGCGAGGATCATCGTCCCGATAGGCCCGCCAGCAGACTTTCCAATGCGCCTTCGCGGCGTTCACGCCGTTCGGAAGCGCCCGCGCGCAGCGCTCGTAGTACTTGCGGTATTCGTTGGGCTGATTCTGGAGCAGGTAGTAGTTCCCCAGCGAGAACAGCGCTTCCCCGTACCAGGGCGACTTTGGATGCTTCTCGCCAAGCTGCTCGGCGCGCTGCCGGAATTCCTTGATCCTTCGCTTCCGGCGGGCGCATTCGCCGAGATAGTACAAACGCTCGGCTGCCAGGTCCGGGTCGGTGATCTTGAGCTTCGACAGCCAGCCGTAGGCGATGGTCGTCCGTAAACGGCGGTAGTCCGCCGCCCCGGCGCGGACCTGGGCATGCTCGCGGTCGCGTCCTTTCAGTCCGGTGGCAAGCGCACGGCGATATTCAGGAGCCGCCTTCGAGTACTTGCGGGCGTCATGAAGCTTGTCGGCGCGTTCGAGTCTCCAGGCGGCGGGCGCGTCGGGATACCTATTCCCCAGCTTCGCGCGAAGCGCGTTCAGCGCCGTCTCCGCAGGGTCGGCTTGGCTGCTCATCGGGTGCTTGTAGTAGACAAGCCGGTAGGTCCGTACGGCGTCCAGCAATGAGCCGTCGAGCTGCTGCGTGCGGGCCATCAGGTAAAGGCGGACCGATTCCTGCATCTTGCCTTGCGAGGCGCCCAACAGCCGCCGTGCTTCCTGCCGGCGTTCGTCGCGAATCAAGCTCTCGGCTTGCAGTCGCAGCGAGCGCCCCAGCAGCAGGCTGTTGGGAAAACGCCTGGGAAAATTCTCGATCGTGTCGGCCGCCGAAGCGAAATCCTCGGCGCCCGCAAGCGCCCGGGCATGGAAGAACTGCGCGTAGTCGGCCAGCACGCCGCCGTCGCGGGAAGCATGCCGCAGGTGCGGCACGGCGTCTTCGTAGGCTCGAGCCTCGTAGTCGCCCATGCCGAGAGCGAAACGCGCCAATGCCGCCTGCGAGCGGTCCGCCTTCTGGATGTATGCGGCCAGCGTCGTGCGGTCGGACGCCCTTCCCGACTTGATGTAGGAGCGGCTGTGCCGTTGAAGCTCGGGAGAAGCTGCGCGAACCCCCGCAACAGACAGTCCGGCGACAAGCAGTGCTGCCAGTGCCAGCCTGCCTTTTCTCCGGCACGGTGAGCCAACGTGAAGGAAAAGGCCGTCAGGAAGAAGGGCGCGCCGCTTGGCGCTCGGAACTGGACTTGACGGTAGGGTGAGCCCGCCAAGCAAACGGAACAAGGTCATGGCCGCCTCATTGCGTGCTTCGAACGTCACGAACTGAAAAAATCAGACCAGGACGGTGCCTGGACGTTTCGAAGTCTTCATCCCCAAAGGCGGGAAGCGGGCGAGACTCTCCCTATATGGTAAACCCTGGAAGGCGTCAGGAAAAGCCCACCGCTGCCAGCCCGTGGTAAAAGTCCCGTGGAAGGCGCGGCGGGCTCCTGCGGTTGCTCGGCGCGGAGTGAGGAGGATGGCGATCCGGGTGATCTCCTCCGACGAACGACAAAGCCGACGAGCTTAGGCGGTCGTCTCCTTGGTCGCGCTGGGCAGGAAGCTCAGAACCGCCGTTGGAACAAAAAAATGTCCGTCGCCAAAGGGTTACGCGCCGCTTCCGGCCTTGTGTGCTGAGAGAACGGCGCTGCGTTACAGGGGTGCTCACTCGTCACGCAATCAGCTCTGGGGCGCGTAACGCCGCCTACGTGACTTTTGCCACGGGCTGCTGACCTGCCTTTCTCCCCGCACGCTGAGGCACAGTCCGTGCGGGTGACGAATCAGGGTTTTCAAGCCTTTCACTAACCACTAGCCACTAGTCACAAGCCACTGCTTTTAAGGTTTTCACGAATCACGGCTTTTTTCCTTCACAGCGCCGCGCTAGACGGCGGCCTCTTCCGGTTGCGGCGCCGTCCTCTTGCGGGTTCCGACGGCTTCGATCCAAGTCTCCGAGACCGCGACCAGCACCTCGATCGCAGGTTGCTCGACGGGGTTCTGCTCGTCTCCGTCGGCGAGCAACAAGGCAAGCACTCGGTCCCGCAGCACGATCGGGAAAAGGTGCACGCGGTCTTCCGCCGCGGTGCCCAGGATCGTGGCAAGCGGCTCGCCGAGTTCTCCTGGGCCGCCCCCGCAAACGACGGTGTCCCTCGTCTCGACGGCGTGCGCCGGCCCCGCGGCGTCGGCAAGGGGAATTTCCAGTCTTTCAACCGCCTTCCGCTGCTTTTTGTCGTCCGCGCCCGTCAGGCGGAAGCCGAGAAGCCGATCCTCTTTCTGAATGAACAGCGCCGCCCGCTTGGAGAAGCGCCCCGCCGCTTCGACCAGCGCCACGGCGATGCCCGTCACGGAGTGCTCGAGGCGGATCTGCCGTAGCGCTTCAAGCAGTGATTCGCTCGCGCGGGTCCGCGCTGCTCTTTCTATTTCCCCGCGCTCTTTCCTCAACCGGGCCTCCAGCCACGCGGTGTGCCTGGCGCCGAGTTGCGATGTGACTTCGCACCGGAACTGCTCGAAGGCGGGATCGAGCAGTGAATCCAGCTCCGGGAAGTTGTCGGACTCTTCCGGCACGTTTGATGGTTCGCGGGGCGCGGACTCCGGGGATTGCTATTGTAGCGGGAGCGGGCCTGTATTTCTCACCACGTGGCAAGGCGAAGTAGGTGAGAGGGCCGTCAGGACGAGGCGCGAGCCGCTTGGCGCGCGCAGGCGTACTTGAACAGTACGTTGAGTACGGCAAGCAAGCGCAACGAAGTCCTGGCGGTCGTATCGCGTGCTTCGACCGGCGGGTGGTGAGACATGCAGGCTAGTGCGACCGGTGCCGTCCGCAGACCGCTCCATGGTTCCTTACGCTTCGAGCCGCTCGGTGATCAGGCCCTTGAAGCGATTGAAATCACGATCCTCGGTCACAAGCCGAGAGACGCCACTCTCTCGGCAAAGCGCCGCGATCTGGGCATCAAATACAAGGTTTCCGGTTGCGTTAGCCTCGCGGATCGCCTCCATGAAGAGCGCTGGATAATCGGAACTGGGGTAAAGCACGATCACGCTCGGCGAATCGAGCAGCCTTGACAGCGCCTCGCGCGCTTCTTCCACCGTGTGGGGTGGGTCGAACAGCTTGGGATGCGTGATGATACGGACGAACTCTCCAATGCAGAACACCGGGATCGCCCAGCGGGACAGGGACTCAGCGAGTGAGGTGATACGGGCATGGGCAGCGCGGTGCTTGGAGGACTCCTCGCGGTGCGCGTGGACAAGAATGTTGGTATCGACCGCGATCAACTGCGCCCCTCCATCTTTTCGTAGAGGCTATCCCGGTTGTCCGTGTCAACTCCCGCAACAGGCCTTCCCCGCTTGGTCAACAGCGTAACGCGAAAGGGTTGCGCTGGGCCGTGCGGGGCCTGGAGATAGTCGCGTAGGGCGCGCTCAATCAGTTGTGTGAGGGTGTCGCCCTCCTCGACGGCGCGTATCTTTGCGGCCTGAATGAGCCGGTTATTGAAGTTGAGCGTCGTTTTCATGCAGAAATCTGTATCATTATCGCTGTGGTTTCGTCAACCCGCTTTCTGTGACGGCGGCTTCCGTTGCCGAGACTGTGGTCAGGACATCGAGAGCTGTCCCCACTGTGAGGGATGGCTGTAGCCCAGAATAGGCAAGTACAGGCGCTTTCTCGAAGTTGTGTGCGTCAAGTTCTGCAAAAAGGGTTGAGACCAGCGGTCGTATCGCGAGCTTCGACCGTCGGGTGGTGTGAAATGCAGGCCAGTCAACAAGGGAAACGGATCTGAACAATGGGAGTCGAACTCGAAGGTCGGGTAGCCGTCGTAACCGGTGGTAGCCGCGGCATCGGCGCCGCCGTGACGCGGGCGTTGCTGAACGAAGGAGCTTCGGTCGTCATCTGTGGACGAAGCGCCGGGACGTTGGAGCAGGCGCTGTCGGACTTCCGGCAGCTTGGCCCTGTCGAGGGGCGCGTCTGCGATGTCGGCCGCTTCGACGAAGTGGCCGCCCTGTTCCGTTTCGTCGGCCAGTCCTTCGGGAAGCTCGATTACCTGGTCAACAACGCCGGAATTGGCCGGTTCGCGCCGGTCGATGAGATCGACCCCGCCGCGTGGGACGAGGTCATCGCCACAAACCTCAACGGTGTTTTCTACTGCTGCCGCGAAGCCGTCCCTCTGATGAAGAAGAACGGTGGCGGCTTCATCATCAATATCGGCAGCTTGGCCGGCAAGCACCCCTTCGCCGGAGGCGCGGCGTACAACGCGTCGAAGTTCGGTTTGAACGGTTTCACGGAAGCGATGATGCTGGACCTGCGGCACGACGGCATTCGCGTCAGCACGATCATGCCCGGCAGCGTCGACACCGGGTTCGGCGGGGCCGGCCGTCCCGCCGCCGATTGGAAGATCGCGCCGGAGCACATCGCCGCGACCGTCCTCCATCTGATCAGGATGCCCGCGAGAAGCCTTGCCAGCCGCATCGAGATGCGGCCCAGCCGTCCTCCGAAACGCTGACGCGAGTGTAGAGATATAATCGTCAGCATGAAGAATTGTGTCCTCGCCGTGCTGCTGCTCGTGCCGGCTCTCAGCGCCTCCGCCGCCGACGTCAGCTACTACAACGAACTGCGGCCGGTGATCGAAAAGTCGTGCCAGGGCTGCCATCAACCGGCGAACAAGATGGGCGGGCTCGACCTTACTTCCTACGCGGCCATCGCGGCGGGCGGCAACAAGGGGCCCGCTTTCAACGCCGGCTCCGCTGGCGAGAGCCGCCTCCTCAAGCTGCTCACCGGCGCCGGCGAGCCGCGCATGCCCTTCGGACAAGACCCTCTGCCCGAGAACGAGATCGACTTGTTCCGCAACTGGATCGACCAGGGAGCCCAGGACGATACGCCCGAGTCGGCGCGAGCGCCGCAGGTTCCGGCCGAACCCCCGAGCTACATTCAACCGCCCGTCGTGACAGCCGCCGCTTATTCGCCGGACGGTGAACAGGTGGCCGTCGGCGGTTATCGCGAGATTCTCCTCCACAAAGCCGATGGCTCGAGCATCGAAGCACGGCTTCTCGGCCGCTCCGACCGCATCCATTCCGTCGCTTTTACGCCCGACGGCAAACAGCTCGTCGCCGTGGGCGGAACACCGGCCCGCTTCGGCGAAGTACAGGTGTGGGATCTCGCCTCGAAGAAGCAGGTACAGTCCGTCATGACGACCTCCGACACCCTCTTCGGCGGCGATGTCTCCCCCGACGGCAAGCGCGTCGTGGTCGGCGGCGCCGACAACAGTCTTCGGGCGGTCGAGGTCAACTCGGGCAAGGAACTCTTCAAGGCGGGCCATCACGAGGACTGGGTGCTCGACGCCGTATTCGGCATCGACGGCAAACGCATCGTATCGGTGGGCCGCGACCGGGCGGCCAAGCTCGCCAACACCGAGGACGGCGCGTTCCTCGAGAACGTCAACCTGTTGCGTGACCAGCTTTTCGTCGTGGCGCGCCACCCGCGCCGCGATTACGTGCTGATCGGCGGCGTGGACCGGGTGCCGTACCTCTACATGATGGACCGCCCGCGGGCTCTGAAAATCGCCGACGATTCCACGCTCGTGCGCCAATTCGATGAGCAGCAAGGAGCGATTTACGCCCTCGCTTTCAGTCCCGACGGCAGCCGCATCGCCGTGGGCGGTATCGCCGAGGTCGTGAATCTGTACGACACCGAGTCCGGCGACGGCGCTGCGCGTTGTGCTCTCCCTGGCGGCGGGGCCTTTGTCCTGGCGTTTCGTCCGGACGGGAAGCAACTGCTCGCCGCGGGATTCGACGGACTCCTTCGCGTCTTTGACACGGAAACCGGCAAGCTTCTCAAGGAATGGACGGCGGTGCCGGTTGAGCAGGGACGGCTGAGGTCAGCACGCTAGGCGGGATAGAGAGAAGAGATGCAACGCCGGCTCTTGACATGGTGGTTGGTTGCAGTTGCAGCCGCAACGGCGGCGGGGCCTTCGCTCACTCAACTCGAACCCTGGGGCGCCCGGCGAGGAACGGCGGTCACGGTCACGCTCAAGGGGTACGGTCTCAGCGACGATGTCAAGATCGTCACCAATCTGCCGGGCGAGTTCACCGAGTTGACTTCCGAGCGTCCGGGCCGTGAGTTGCCGCTGCTTCTCGAGTTGGCGAAAGATGCTCCCGTCGGCTCTTACCCCCTTCGCATCGCAACGAAGGCGGGCATTTCGAATGTGCTGCTCTTCACCGTGGGTCCCTTCCCGGAAGTGGAAGAAGCCGAGTCGGCGTCCATGAGTCGGATCTACTCGAACGACTCGACCGATACGGCGCAGGAAATCAGCCTGCCGGCCACCGTCAACGGAACCCTGCGCGGCTCCGATCGCGACTGGTACCGCTTCGCGGGTGAGGCGGGCGGAAAGGTCGTCGTGGAAGTCGAAGCGCGCCGGGCGGGCTCGGCCATAGACGCGGTCATCGAGGTTCGAGACAGCGGCGGCAACACGATCGCCCGTAACAACGACGCCCTCGGAATCGGCGTCGACCCGCGCGCCGAAGTCAGTATCCCCGCGGAAGGCGTGTTTTTCGTCCAAGTCCGCGACGCCCGCTTCAGCACGCAGATGATGAACTTCTACCGCCTGCGCGCCGGGCGGTACTCCTATGCGGAAGCCATCTTCCCCTTGGGCTGGAAGCGCGGCGAATCAATCGAGGTGCAGTTGCTCGGCGGCAACTTGCAACAGCCCGTGAGAGTCCGGCCCGACCTGTCGTCCGAAGCGACCGCATCGGGATTCGCCGACCTGCGACTCCCTGATGAAAACGGGCCGCTTCCCCTGCGGATGGTCGTGGGAGACGACGACGAAGTCTTCGAACCCGAGGGCGAAGGACCCCACCGACTCGAGCCGGGTGTCATTGTCAACGGCCGTATCAATGCCAGCGGCGAGATCGACCGCTATCGCATCAAGGTCAAACCGGGCCGGCAATGGATGATCGAAACGCAGGCGGCCGGTCTGGGAACTTCGGCGCTCTACGGCCTCCTGACCCTCTACGACCACAAAGGCCGGAAGCTCGCCTCGGCCGGTGACCAAGTTCCCGAGGAGCCGCTGTCGTTTATTAGTTCGTCCGGGCAAACGTTCGGAGACCCGCACCTGGGTTTTGAAGTCCCGGAGGGCGTCACCGAAGTCACCGTTACTCTCGAAGACCTGCTTGGCCGGGGCGGACCCTCGTATGGTTACCGGCTTGTCGCCCGCCAACAGCCGCCTGATTTCACTCTGACCCTCGGTACGCCGCAGCTTACGATCCCCAAAGAAGGCAGCGCCATTGTCAGCGTCAACGTCGACCGTCGTGGTTACATAGGAGCCATTCAGCTCAAGGTCGGCGGCCTGCCGGACGACGTCGAGCTACAGGGCGGACACATTCCCGCCGAGGTCGGAGGCATGACCACCTCCCGAATCTCGCGCCGAGGCGTCCTTACCCTTACGCCGAAGCCCGGCGCCGAGACAAGAGAGCTTGCTCTCACCGTGTGGGGCGAAGGTGTCCTCGAGGACGGCCGCACCGTTCGAGTCAAGGCGCGCGCCCCTGGCCTGCAAACCGGCGTCATGGGCCGCGGACAGAAAGTCGTCACCGCGCCCTGGTTGACAGCGCAGGTGCCGGCGAAAGTCGCCGAACCCGATAAGGCCGTCCTCCGTGTCCTCACGCCGCAGAAAATCCGCCTGATTCAGGGCATGGAAACCGAAGTCCGTTGGCGGTTCGAAGGCGGCGGAGCGCCCATCGGCCGCATCAGCGTCGGCAACACGCCGCCGGTGGGCAACATTCGCGTCACCGGAACAGCCCGGGTCAAGCCAGGAGCAAGTCAGGGCCGCTTTACCGTGATCACGACGATGGGCACCCTGCCGATGACCTTCGACCTTCTGCTCAGTTCCAGAGCGCGCATCGACGGCCGCGAACAGGTTGTCTACGCCCCGGTAATCACTTTCGATGTCGTTCAGGGCTATCGCATCGAAGCGCCAGTGCGAGTCACCGCCATCCCTCGTGGAGGAAGCGCGGCCATTGTCGGCTCCTTCCACCGCGAGCCGGATTTCTCCTCGCCCGTCACCGTCAAGGCCGACAACCTTCCCCTGGGAGTTTCCTGCACGGCGGCGGAGATCGACGGCGCTCCGGAGTCTTACCGTCTGGAGTGCGATGCCGATCCCTCCACCGAGCCGGGAGAATACGAAATCGAGCTGGCGCCCGCGTCGGTGCTGGCCGGACGCGACACCGAGCTGGTGCCCTACAGGATCGAACCTGTCATGACGGGCATCATGGTCACCGAAGCAGGAAAGATGGCGCGAGCGGAGTAACGTGAATAGGAGTTGATGATGTCAGGGAAACGACTTTGGATTTCGGGTTCTTGCTTGTGGTTGATGACCGTCCTCGCGGTGAGCGGCGTTTGCGCCGACTTGCAGCCTGCAAAGATCGTCATTACACCGTCCTCGCTCAGCCTCGACTCTTCCGAACAAGGCCGGCGTGTCCTGGTGACGGGCGTCACGGCCGGCGGTGAAAAGTTCGACCTGACCCGCGAAGCCCACTTCGAACCTGCCGGCGGCGGCGTTCGTATCGACGATGACGGCTATCTGTACGGCCTCTCCCAGGGAGCGGCCACCATCAAGGTTTCAGCGCGCGGCCGGTCGGTCGACCTGCCGGTCAACGTCGGCGACCTTTCCCAAAAGCGCGCCATCAGCTTCCTGAGCGACATCATGCCCGTGCTCAACAAGCAGGGCTGCACCGCCGGGGCCTGCCACGGGTCGGCGAAAGGGAAGAACGGATTCAAGCTGTCGCTGCGCGGCTACGACCCAGAATTCGACTATCGCGCTCTTCTCTTCGACGTATCCGGCCGCCGCTTCAACCGTGCCGACCCGGCCCGGAGTCTGATGCTCGCCAAGCCTACCCAGGCCGTGCCGCACGAGGGCGGGCTCCGCATCGAGAAGGGCTCGCGCTACTACGACACCATTTTCAACTGGATCTCCACCGGCACTCCGTTCGGCGATATGCAAAGAGACTCGGTCGCCAAGCTCGAAGTCACGCCGCCGGAAGTCTTCATGAGCCGTCCCGGCATGAAGCAGCAGATCCTCGTGGTCGCCACCTACGGTGATGGTTCCACCCGCGATGTCACGCGCGAAGCCGTCGTCGCCAGCAGTCAGGACACCACGGCGAAGATCGTCGACGACTCCGTCGTCCAAGGCGAGCGCACCGGAGAGGCTACCCTGCTCGTTCGCTACGAAGGCAAGTTTGTGATCGTGCCGGTAACGATTCTCAATCCCGAGCCCGGTTTCGAGTGGAAACAGCTTTCGCAGCACAACTATATCGATGAGCACATTGACGCAAAGCTGAAACGCCTCAAGATCCAGCCTTCCGAAGTCGCCGGCGATAGCACCTTCGTCCGCCGTGTCTACCTGGACCTCATCGGCATCCCGCCCACGCCGGAGGAAGCCCGCTCTTTCATCGAAGACCCGGAGAAATCGCGTCTCAAGCGCATCCGCTTGATTGACGAGCTGATGAAGCGCAAAGAGTTCGTCGATCACTGGGCGCTCAAGTGGGGCGACCTGCTGCAGTCCAACCGCAAGTACCTCGGTGAGAAAGGCACCTGGGCGTTCCGCCAATGGATCCGAGATCAGATCGCGTCCAACCGCCCCTACGACCAGGTGGTGCGAGAGCTGATCACCTCCACCGGCAGCACCTATCAGAATCCGGCTGCCAACTTCTTCCGCGTCAACAAAGATCCGAAAGAGGCGATGGAGAAAACGACGCAGCTCTTCCTGGGCGTGCGGATGGTCTGCGCGCAGTGCCACGATCACCCCTTCGAGCGCTGGACGCAGAATCAGTACTTTCAGCTTGCCGCCTTCTTTGCGTCCGTCGGAGTCAAGCCGGGCTTCGACAGCGACGAGGAAATCGTCTATCTCAAGCGCGACGACAACACGGTCAAGCATCCCAAAACAGGGCGGATCGTCGAACCCGAGTATTTGATCGCCAGCGCCGGCGCGCCTCCCCTGAACGCCGAAGAGGATCGCCGCCTCGCCCTCGCCGAGTGGCTCACATCGGAAGAGAATCCGTTCTTCGCGCGCGCCATCACCAACCGTCTGTGGAGCTACTTCTTCGGACGCGGCATCATCGATCCTGTCGACGACATTCGCGCCTCGAACCCGCCGGTGAACCCGGCGCTTCTCGAAGCTCTCGCCGGCGATTTCGTCAAGAACGGCTACGATCTGCAGCACGTGATCCGCACCATCGTGAACTCACGCACATACCAGACCGGCATCGCAGCCAACGAGTGGAACGAGAACGACATGACGAATTTCTCTCGATTTCTGCCGCGCAGGCTGACGGCCGAGTCTCTGCTCGACGCGATCACGGTCGCGACCGGCTCCCGTCCGGAGTTCGATGAAGTTCCACCCGACTTCACCGCGCAAGAGCTGCCCGATCCGCACATCGGCAAGGGTGGTTTTCTCGACATGTTCGGCCGCCCAGAGCGGGAATCGGCGTGCGAATGCGAACGCCGCAATGAGATGAGTCTCCCGCAAGCGATGAGCCTCGTGAACGGACCGACGTTGGCGGAAGCGGTTGCCGATCCCGAGGGGCGGGTTGCCGCGGCCATCATCGCCGGTAAACCCGACCGCGAGCTGATCGAGGAACTGTACCTCGGCGCGCTCAGCCGCTTCCCGACATCCGGCGAAATGGACAACGCCCTGACCTACTTGCGCCAGGGTTCCGGACGCGCCCCCGGAGCCCAGGATCTTCTCTGGGCCTTGATCAACAGCAACGCGTTTTTGTTCAATCGCTGAGTGCGCCCGATATTCATGGGGGTTTGAATGACGGCCCGACTCCTCTTCGCCGCTCTCCTGGCGCAATCCGCGCTACTCGCGGCGGCGCCCTCGCTCACGCGTTTGGAACCCCGCGGCGGCCAACGAGGACAAGCCGTCAAGCTGACGCTGGTCGGTCGCGGCCTCGGAGATGCCTCCGAGATCGAGAGCAGAATCCCGGGCGCGGTCACGCCGCTGTCTCCGCCGAAGAATCCCATGCAGCGCGGCCGGGAACTGCCCTTCCTGGTCGAAATCTCTCCCGAAGCTGCCGTTGGCGTCTACCCCGTCCGAGTCAAGTCCCCCAACGGCCTGTCGAACATCCTGCTCTTCACCGTAGGCGCGTTTCCCGAGGTCTCGGAAGCCGAATCGAGCCGGCCCGGCCCCGTCAATGACTCCGCCGGCCAGGCGCAACCCGTTGAGACGCCCGTCATCGTCAACGGTACTCTCTACGGCCCCGACCGCGATTACTACCGCATCGAGGCTGCGAAGCGCGAGCGGCTCGTCATTGAAGTGGAGGCGCGCCGCGTCGGCTCGGCCGTCGATCCGCTGATTCAGGTGCTCGACTCGTCCGGCCGCCGGCTTGCCTGGAATGACGACGCTCCCGGAATCGGCATCGATGCCCGCGTCGAAGTGGAGTTCCCGGAAGCCGGCTCGTACTTCATCGCGGTGCGGGACTCCAAGTTCAGCGAGCAGGAGCAGGACTACTACCGCCTCAAGATCGGCAAGTTCGCCTATGCCGAAGGTCTGTATCCGCTCGGATGGGAGCGCGGCGGCGAAACGGCTGTCGAGTTCATCGGCGGCAACCTCAACTCTCCGGTCAGAACGAACATCGACCTTGCCGGCGAGCAGTTGGCCGCCGAGTTCGCCATGTTGCACGTCCCCGGCACTCCGGGCGCCCTGCCCATGCCCTTCGTCCTGGGCGGCCAACCCGAAGCGTTGGAAACCGCCGGAGCGAAGAACGTCCTCGAGCCCGAGACCTGGATGAACGGCCGCATCGCCAAGCCCGGCGAAGTCGATAGCTACGTCCTCGAGGTGAAACCCGAGGAGCACTGGTATATCGAGCTGCACGCTACCACGCTGGGAACGTCGCGGCTCTACGGTGTCCTCACCGTGCGCTTGCCCGGCGGGGAACAGATGATGTCCACGCAGAACCTGACCGCCGAGGAAAAACTGTCGAACCTCGACGTCTCGCAAGACACCGGCATCGATCAGTTCCTTTCCTTCCGGACCTCGGACGCCCAGGACGAGATCCATATCGAAGTCGAAGATCTGCTCGGCCGCGGCGGACGCGGCTTCGGCTACCGCATCATCGCGCACCGCCAGAGCGGCGACTTCACCCTCACGCTCCGCAGCCACGAGGTGAACGTCCCAACGAACGGAACGGCTCTCGTCATCGTGAACGCCGAGCGGCGTGGTTACGACGGTCCGATCCGACTTTTCGTCCCCGAAATTCCCGACGGCCTCGTCGCCGAAGGCGGCAACATGCCGCTCTATGAAATCGCCGGCAGCACCCGTCAGGGATCGTCGGCTTTGCTGACGCTGACCCACAAACCGGGCTCCGAGCTGCGTGACGCCGCTTTGCGGATCTGGGGCGAAGCCGAGATCGGCGGCCGGCTCGTCCGCCGCCGCGCCCGCGGACCGGGGCTCGAGGTCAATGTCCAAAGCGACAACGAGATCCGGCGGCTGGGCAGCGGCTTCAGCAGCGCCAACGTGGCGCCTTGGTTGGGCGCCGATCTTCCCATCCGCATCGTCCCCGAGCAGACTGCCTCGATCGAGATCACCTCGTCCCGATACATGCGGATCATCCCCGGCCTGAAATACGAGTTGAATTGGGAGTTTCTTGCCAAAGATGACGGCATCAATCCCCCCCGGCGGATGGGCTCCAGGAAGACTCGTAACGTGCGCACCTTCAACCGTCTTCGCAAGGGGGACATCGGCAAGCCTCGCGGCGTCTTCGACGTCGGAAGCCAGCTTGGCTGGGGCCCCGGGAAATACGAGATCGTTTTGGCGGCTGAGGTGAACATCGATGGTAGTAAAGAGACCGTCTATGCCCCGGCTGTCACCGTCGACGTGATCCGGGCCTATGAAATCGAGCCCGAAGTCACCTCCCTGCGGCCCGGCGGCGAAGGATATCTCGCCGCCCGCCTGAAGCGTGAACCCGGATTTTCATCGTCGGTCGAGATCAAGCCCGAGAACCTGCCTCTCGACGTCACCTGCGACCCGATCACCGCCGAACCAGGCATCGAAGAGTTCCGGCTGCCCTGCACTGCCGGCCCCGACGCCTACCCCGGCGAATACGAGATCGATCTGGCGTCCTCCTCCGTCGTCATCAGCGAACAAGGCCGCCACATCCCCATCACCCAACCCGCCGTCAAAGCCAGGCTCCAGGTCCTCCGCAAAGGAGCAAATCTGGCGGTCCGCTAAGCAGCCTGCGGAGGAATGCCGACGTACCGCCGGGAGCCGCACATCTGCCATCTCCGCCCAACAAAGCATTCAGTCAAACCGAACCCTACCGCTGCATCGACCTGGTACCGTCACGAAACACCTGGGAACCCGGTCATCAGCCCCCGGTTGATTCGTAGTCCTTGCTTCGCTCACAATAATGACCTATGGCCGCAATGCAAGTGGATTTCGACAACTTCATCGGGCGTTCCTGGGACCGCCTCGACCTCTCCGAGCGCGAACTGCTCTACGGTTCCTACATCGCTCGCGAGATCTACACGCCGCAGACGTTGCCGCTCCAGCGCATCGAGGCGATCGGCGATTCCGTCGAGGCCTGCGTCGCCAAACTCCAGGAACGGAATCTCGATCCGCTCAACTTCGAGTTCGTTAGGGTCGATCCGCCCTACTGACCTGCATTTCTCACCACGCGGCGAGGCGAAGTCCGTGAGAGGGCCGTCAGGACGAGGCGCGAGCCGCTTGGCGCGCGCAGGTGTACTTGACAGTACATCGAGCACGGCAAGCAAGCGCAACGAAGTCATGGCGGTCGTATCGTGTGCTTCGACCGTAGGGTGGTGAGAAATACAGGTCTGGCCCCGGCTCTGCGGCAACCTTGACAGCCGCGGCCGTGACCTCAATACTGGCAAGGTGTCGATCGTTCCGCTGTTCCCGCTCCTTCTTTTTCTGGCTCTCTCCATCCCCGCTCCCGCCCAGGATTGGCCTTCCTACGGCAATGATCCCGGCGGAATGCGCTACTCGCCTCTCGAGCAGATCAACAAGGAGAACGTTGGCGCGTTGGAAGTCGCCTGGGTTCATGACACCGGCGACATGAGTGACGGGACTTCGCTCCCGACACGCTCGGCGTTCGAGACGACCCCGCTGCTCGTCGACGGCGTGCTCTACGTCGTGACCGTCTTTCATCGTCTGGTGGCGGTCGACCCGGTCACCGGCAAGCAGCTCTGGGAGTTCGATCCGCGGTTCGACCGCAGCCAGCGCGTGAATCAATATCACAGCCGCGGCGTCGCCTACTGGTCCGACGAAACCCGCAAGCGCATCTTCCTCGCGGACCAGCTCGGCCGGCTCTTCTCGATCGACACCGAAACGCACGAAGCCGACCCCGGCTTCGGTGACGGCGGCATGGTCGATCTCAAGACGGGCATGTTGGTCGACCGCTACCCGCACCTCCGTTACGGGGTGACCTCGCCAGCAGCGCCTTGCGGTGACAAGGTGGTCGTCGGCGGCTGGGTGAGCGATGGCGAGCCGCAAGGCCCCAGCGGTGACGTTCGCGCCTTCGATGCCCGGACGGGGGCGTTGGCGTGGCGTTTCCACGTCGTCCCTCGCCCCGGAGAGTACGGCCACGGCACATGGAGAGACGGCTCGTGGAAAGACCGCGGCGGCACCAACGCCTGGTCCACCATGAGCGTCGACCCTGACCTCGAATGGGTCTTCGTTCCGCTGACTTCGCCCAGCACGGACTACTTCGGGGGCGACCGCAAGGGCATGAACTTGTTCGGCAATGCCGTCGTAGCCATCGACTGCAACACCGGAAAGCGCCAGTGGCACTTTCAAACCATCCATCACGACCTCTGGGATTGGGATCTGCCCGTCTACCCCAATCTTGTCGACGTTGTTCGTGACGGCAAGAAAATCCCGGCGGTCGCTCAAATCACCAAGACCGGCTTCATCTTCGTCCTCGACCGTATCACGGGGCAGCCGCTGTTCCCTGTCGAAGAGAGGCCTGTCGAATCAAGCAATGTGCCCGGCGAGGAATCCTGGCCGACGCAGCCGTTTCCGACGAAGCCGCCGCCGTTCGCACGGCAGTCCATGACCCGCGAAGAGATCACCGATGTGACCCCCGAGTCCCGCGCCGAGTGCATGGAGATGATCGACAACGCCTACTTCGACGGTCCCATGTTTCGCGCCATTCGCGAACAGCTCACGATCCAGTTCCCCGGCACGAACGGAGGAGCCAACTGGGGCGGCGGCTCCTTCGACCCGGCCGAAGGCGTGCTCTTCGTGAATTCGATGGACGTCGGCGCGCCCAAGCGTATGGTGAAACGCCCGGAGGGATCCAAGGTCCCCTACCGCAGTCGCGGAACGAGGTTTGGCCGCTTCTGGGACTCGAACATGTACCCCTGCCAGAAACCGCCCTGGGGACACCTCACGGCCATCGATCTCAACACCGGCGATTTTCGCTGGCGCGTGGTTCTCGGTGAAATCGACGAGCTCACCAAACGTGGCATTGCCAAGACCGGAACGTCGAACCTGGGCGGTCCGATTGTCACAAAGGGTGGACTCGTCTTCATCGCCGCGACTAACGACAGCCGATTCCGCGCCTTCGACAAAGACACCGGCGAGCAGCTTTGGGAAACCCGTCTCCCCGCCAGCGGCCACGCGACTCCCATGACCTATCAGGGGGAAGATGGCAAGCAGTACGTCGTTATCGCAGCCGGCGGCGGCAACAAGTACAACAGCGACTTCAGCGGGAAAGTCGTTGCCTTCGCGCTGCCGTGAGTTTCGGCTGGGCCGTCAGTCCATCAACGCGAAGGTCATGATGGCCTCGCCGGCCGCCACCGTTACGTATTGCTTCCCGCGGAACCGATAGGTGATCGGCGCAGCCGCTACCGACCCGCCCGACTGAAACTTCCAGAGCACCTTGCCCGTCTGGGCGTCGAACGCCGTCACGTACCCCTGCGGATCTCCTCCGAACACCAACCCTCCCGCCGTTGCCAGCAAGCCGCTGCTCGGACTGGACACCATCTCGTAGCGCCACTTCGTTTCTCCGGTCGCCGGATCCAGGGCGACAATGGACCCTGTTGCGGGTTCGTCGGGGACGCCGCCCACCGTGCTGGCCTGATACCACTGCCCTTTGATGTACCCCTGTGTCGTCCTGTAGTAGATATGGCATCCATCGACTGAATCGAAGTAATAGAGGCCGGTCTGCGGGCTGTACGCCGTTGGGTGCCAGTTATGCCCGCCGCCCAATCCCGGACAGGCGACGTTTCCCTCCTCCGTCGGGTCCTTTCCCGGAATCAGAATCGGCCGGCCTTTCGCGTCGATCCCGTCCGCCCAGGTGACCTCCGTATAGGCGCGCGCCAGCAGGAACTCACCCGTCGTTCGATCGAGTACGTAGAAGTGCCCGTTGCGATTCGCCTGGATCAGCGCCTTGCGCTTCTCGCCCTCGACGTCCAGGTCCACCAGAACAGGATCGGCCACCGCGTCCCAATCATGCACGTCATGGGGTGTGAACTGAAAATGCCACTTCAGCGTACCCGTATCGGCGTCGAGCGCCACGACGCTGCACGTGTAGAGGTTGTCGCCGGGCCGCACATCACCGTTCATGTCAGGCCCCGGATTGCCGGTGCCCCAATAGATCAGGTTCAGTTCCGGATCGTACGTCCCCGTAATCCAGGTCGACCCGCCCCCGCGCTTCCACGAGTCGCCGCCCCAGGTCTCGTGTCCCGGCTCACCCGGACCCGGCACCGTCCAGAACCGCCAAACGCGGTCACCGGTCTTGGCGTCGTAGGCATCCAGAAAATCTCGCGTGCCGAACTCCGCCCCCGCGATCCCCACCAGGACCATGTTCTTGACGATCAGCGGCGCGGCGGTTGCCGAATAGCCCTCCTTGTAGTCCGCAACGACCTTCTCCCACAGGACATCTCCGGTCTTGGCGTCAAGCGCCACGAGAGTCGCCCCGAAGTTCACCTTGTAGAGCGTGTCGCCCAGAATCGCGAACCCGCGGTTGGGCCGTGCACAGCAGCCCTGGGCTTCTTTCACTGGCTTCTTCGAGTAGTGCCACAGCTCTCGGCCGGTCAGCAGATCCAGTGCCCAGGCGTGGTTGTTGTGGCCGGTCACATACATCACGCCGTCGCTGACCAGCGGGGTCGTCTGGAGCCGGCCGGAAACGCCGGTTTGGAAAACCCACGAAGGCGCCAGACGCTTCACGGTGCGGGTGTTGATCTCATCCAGCTCGCTGTAGCGCCATCCGGAGTAGTTCCGGCCGTACGTCAGCCACGACTCCGCATCGCCTTGCGCATCGAGCAACATCTGGTTCGTGACGTCGCCGGCGAAAGCCGTGGCCGCGGAGAGCAAGCCCAGAAGCACGATGACACCGCCTCTCATCTTCGGTTTCCTCCTGCCATTTCTCTCGACCCGGTAGAACATCCCACCAGCGCAATAGTTATCGAGGCGGGTTCCTGAATTCATCTGGTTGTTGCCGGCGTCTCCCGGGCACCCTACTGGTCTCCTCGCAAGCTCACCAGATACGCCAGGACATCGTCAATCTCCGAACCGCTCAACATTCCCTCGTACGAAGGCATCAGTGACTTTGGCTCCTGCTCGACAGACCGCACCTCATCCCGCAGATACGAATGGATCTCTTCCCGCGAGTCCATGAGTTGAACGGAAAAGTTGTCAATGCTCATCTGGCGTCCTCGGACGGCTTCGCCATCTCGCTCGACCACGGTGATGGTGTCGAACCCCTTGGCGATGTTCTTGCTCGGCTCGACGAGCGCTTCTTGCAGACGCGCGAAACTGAGGGTCCTGCCGATGCGGCTCAGGTTCGGCCCAAGCCGGCCGCCTGTGCCTGCAATGCGATGGCAACCGGCGCAACCCCCTTTTTCCTGATAGATCGATTCACCCCGTGTAACGTCGCCTGTCAGCACCGGCGCGTCTCTGCGTGCCACGGAACGAACATAGGCCAGGATCCGCCAAATCGTGTTGTCATTCATGCGCTCGCCGAAGCCCGACATCTCGGTGCCGTTCACACCGTCCTGTATGACTTCGAACAGATCCTCATCGCTGTCACCAACCTCGTAGACGCCCAACGTAAGGTCCGGCCCGGAACCCCCTGCAGCCCCGATCCCATGACAGGGAGCACAGTAGATGCGGAAAGTGGCGCGGCCCGTGTCGATGTCGGCCGCACTGTTGTTTAAGGGGTTCGTGCGGCTGGGCTGCGCGGAACACACGGATGCCGCCAGCAAAACCAGGAAAACAGAACGTATCACGGTTGCAAGGATACGTCCGCAACCGACCGCTGTCAATGAGGTCCAGCATGCAGGAGCGGCAAATGCATGGCTGCCTTCTCATGCTCTTAAGCCATCAGGCAAATGGATATCCAGGCAGGGCCACCGGCGCCCCGTACTCGGCGCCGGATGTCGTCCGAATCCGCTCGTGACTCTCTGCTCCCTCAACATTGGGACCCCTCAAGGCTACCCAGTGTGATGACATCCCCGGGACACGCCAGGGAGCATCCGAGCAGACTCATGGAGGGCGAGAACGCTACACTCGAAGTTTCGGCTTCTGCCGAATGGCCACTCCGCCAATGATCGTAATGAAATTCGGCGGCAGCTCGATCGAGAGCGCCGACGCCGTGCAGCGCGTAACCGGCATCATCGCCGGACGCGCCCAACGCCCGCTTCTTGTCGTCGTTTCCGCCATGGGAAAGACGACGGACCGCCTGATTGAAATCGGCCGCACCGCTGCTAACGGAGACATCGACGGCGCGCTTGGAAAGCTCAACAGCCTGCGGGAGTTTCACGCCGTTGAAACGGCTAGCGTCGTCGCGCCACAGGCGGAAGCAGCCCTCGAAAAACATTTTGAAGACCACTTTCATGAACTGGCGGAGTTGCTGCGCGGCCTCTCGATCTTGGGCGAGTTGAGCGCACGGTCGCTGGATGTCCTGTCGAGCTACGGCGAGCGCCTTTCCAGCGTGGTCATCACCGAGGCGCTGCGAGCGCAGGGCCTTGCGGCCGAGCATATTGACTCGCGCGAGGTCATTGTCACCGACGACCGCTTCGGCGAAGCCTCACCACTCGTCGATGAAACGAATGCGCGGCTCGCCCGTCTGGTCCGGCCGCTCATCGACACTGGCAGGATTCCCGTTATGGGAGGCTTCATCGCCTCCACAATGAACGGCATCACTTCGACACTCGGACGCGGCGGCTCGGATTTCACGGCCTCGCTCGTCGGTGCTGGCCTGACGGCGGAGGAGATTGAAATTTGGACCGACGTCGACGGCGTTCTCACCGCCGACCCTTCCTTGATCTCGCCGGCCCGTCGGATCCGCATAATGTCTTTCGCCGAGGCCTCGGAACTTGCCTATTTCGGGGCGCGAGTGCTGCACCCGAGTACGATGCTCCCCGCCGTGAGGAACAACATCCCGATTCGCGTACTCAACTCCCGTAACCCTGAAGTTGAAGGCACTTTGATCGTGGCTGAGCATGCGGAAGGTCAATCGATCATCAAGTCCATCGCTTACCAGGAAGGCATCACCGTCGTCGAGGTGCGCTCGACCCGGATGCTTATGGCTCACGGCTTCCTCGCGAAGATCTTCGAAGTGTTCGACCGCTACGAGACCTCCGTCGATATGGTCACTACGTCCGAGGTCAGCGTTTCGCTGACGATCGACGACACGACTCACCTCCCCGACATGGTTCAGGAGTTGCAGGAGTTTGCCGAGGTGACCCCTGTATCCGATCAGGGCATCGTCTGCGTCGTGGGCGACAACATCGGTTATACTCCGGGAATTGCGGCACGCATCTTCCAAGCTCTCGAGCAGATCAACATTCGGATGATCTCGCAGGGCGCGTCGCGGCTGAACGTGAGTTTGGTCGTTGATGAGAAGGATCTCCGGAGGACGGTAGAGGCGCTGCACGCGACGTTCTTCTCGCAAGTCAACGAAAAAGTCTTCGCCTAGGACGCCTGGAGAGCCGAGTCGGCCTCTCATGGACATGCCCCCTGAAGCCACATCCCAGCGCCTCGCCCTTGTCGGCTACGGCAAGATGGGCCGCATGGTCGAGAGCCTCGCTCCCGAGTTCGGCTTCGAAGTCAGCCTCAAGCTCGACGAGTTCAACAACGTCGGCGGCGAGGGAATCACCGCCGAGAGCTTCGAAGGCATCGATGTCGCGATTGATTTCTCGATTCCACCGGTTGTCGCCGACAACACCGAGAAAATCTCCGCCTTGGGTGTCAATGTGGTGATTGGGACCACGGGTTGGCTCGACCAGATCGCACGCGTCCGCAGCGCGGTGGAGCGTGCTAACATCGGCCTTGTTTACGGCGCGAATTTCTCGGTCGGCGTGCAGGTTTTTTACCGTGTCGCGGAGGCGGCGGCTACCTTTCTGGCTACGGAAAACGACTACGATGCGTGGGCGTACGAGATCCATCACAAGATGAAGAAAGACGCTCCTTCCGGTACGTTGCTGCGGCTTGTCGAGAAGATGCAGGAGGCTGGCTACGCACGCCGGATCGATCAGGCCAGCAACCGCGCTGGCGCAGTACCGGGAAGCCATCAGATCGGTTTCGACTCCGAGGCCGATACCATCCAGCTCATCCACACCGCGCGGAGCCGAGTCGGCTTCGCCCGCGGTGCGCTGCGCGCCGCCCGCTGGATCATCGGGCGCAAGGGGCTGTACGAGTTCTCAACGGTCTGGGACCGCATGGAGGCCGCGCCCTCGGCAAGCTGAACTGCCTCGGGAGGTGATCATGTTCACAGGTTGCGGCACCGCACTCGTCACGCCCTTTCGGTCGGACGGCTCTCTCGACGAAGAAGCCTTCCGCGCGCTCGTCCGCTGGCAGTTGGAAAGCGGCATTCACTTCCTCGTTCCCTGCGGCACCACGGGCGAGAACCCGACTCTCACGAAGCAGGAACACCGCCGTGTCGTCGAGATGACGCTCGAGGAAGCCAAAGGCAAGGTCCCGATTCTCGCCGGCTGTGGAGGCTACAACACCGCCGAAGTCGCTGCGCTGGCGAGTGAACTCGAGAGCATGGAAGTCGATGGACTGCTCTCCGTCACTCCCTACTACAACAAGCCCACGCCGGAAGGCCTTTATGAACACTTCCTGGCCGTCTCGAAGGCGAGCCGGTTGCCGATCGTCGTCTACAACGTCCCAAGCCGCACCGGCTCCAACGTCAAAGCGCAGACATTGGCGCGGCTGGCCTCGATCGATAACGTCGTTGGCGTCAAGGAGGCGTCGGGAGATATCGGACAGATGGCGGAGATCTTTCAGCTCGTCCCGAAATCCTTCTCCGTTCTCTCGGGAGATGACTCCGTGACGCTCGCCCTGATGGCTCTTGGCGGCGCCGGGGTGATCTCCGTCGCCTCGAATGAGATTCCGGCTGCCTTGTCCCAACTTTGCGAAGCCTGTGCGAATGGCGATTTCGACAAAGCCCGGGAAATCCATCGCCGCTGCCATGCGCTGATGGAGGTCAATTTCATCGAGACCAGCCCCGGGCCGGTGAAGTGGGCGCTTTCGGTGATGGGGCGCATTCAGCCCAACTATCGCCTGCCGATCGTGCCGCCAACCAACGAAAGCAAGGCGGAAATCGAAAGAGTCCTGGCGGGACTCGGCTTGACTCGAATGCTGGCTTCGGCGGATTAACCGGACCGGTCACCGGGTCCGACCCGCAACCCGCGCCATCGCCAACGGCGTTTCTGTTCATTCATCATGCTCGAACAACTCATCGATCAACTCTTCGCAAAAAACCCTGAGAACTATGACCACCAGGACATGGAGGCCTTCCAGGAATTCAAGGAGGCCCTGAACTCGGGCGCCGCTCGAGCCGCCGAGCCCGACCCGGACTCTGTGCCGGGTTGGAAGGTGAACCACTGGGTGAAGCGAGGTATCCTCGTCGGCTTCCGGATGGGCAAGACCGTAGATATGTCAAAGGGTGACGACCGCTTCTCGTTCTTCGACAAGTCGACTTATCCACTACGGAACTTCGACCTTTCGAGCAGTGTCCGGATCGTACCGGGTGGATCGAGCGTCCGCGACGGCTGCTACATCGGCGCCAGCGTGACTTGTATGCCACCGATGTACATCAACGTCGGAGCTTACATCGACGACGGAACCATGGTGGATTCGCATGCCCTCGTAGGCAGTTGCGCGCAGGTCGGCAAGAATTGCCACGTCAGTGCCGCGGCGCAAGTCGGGGGTGTCCTCGAGCCCGTCGGCGCTCTGCCGGTCATCATCGAAGACGGTGTTCTCGTCGGCGGCAACTGCGGAATCTACGAAGGAACCATCGTAAAAAAAGGCTCCGTACTCGGCTCGGGCACGATCCTCACAAGATCAACCCCCGTCTACGACATCGTCCACGAAACGGTGCTCCGTGCCGAAGATGACATGCCTCTCATCATCCCGGAAGGCGCCGTTGTCGTCGCCGGTAGCCGTCCGATCACAAAAGGTATCGGCAAAGAGTGGAACCTCTCGCTCTACACGCCCGTCATCGTCAAATACCGCGACGAAAGGACCGACGAACGAATCCGGCTGGAAGACTGGCTGCGCTGACCAGAGACCTCCCAGGGTTGCAGGTGCGCGGCAAGTTATGCCGGCGGGGATAAAGTCACCATACGATGACCATGGCCCTTGGCGCTTCCACGACCCTCAGACCTGAGGGCAAATCAACGCACACCGTTGTATGATGGACCTTTTTTCGCACAGCCAGAGCCCCGATGCACCCATTCTTGATTCTCCTCATCGCCGTCGCTGCGGTATTCGTGCTGATTATCCGACTCCGGGTGAACGCCTTTGTTGCGCTCATCTCGTCGGCAATCCTGATCGGCATCCTCTCACCCGACATCGCCGTCAACGAGGTTGTCCCGGCCGTCGGTGAGCGCTTCGGGGATGTTGTCGGGCGCATCGGCATCGCGATCGCCATGGCCGCCATCGTCGGCCAGTGCCTGATGGAAAGCGGCGCGGCCGACCGCATCACCCGCCGCTTTGTTGCCTGGCTGGGCGAGGCCCGTTCCTCGCTGTCGCTGGTCGCGAGCGGCTACGTGCTTTCGGTGCCCGTGTTCTCGGACACCGTCTTCTATCTTCTGGTCCCCTTGGCGCGGGCGATGAGCATCCGCATGGGCGGCCGCAACTACGTTCTCTATGTGATGGCGATCTCCGCCGGCGGATCGGCTACGCACGTCTTCGTTCCGCCTACGCCCGGACCACTCGTAATGGCATCCACCCTCAGTGTCGATGTCGGCATCGTCATTCTCGTAGGTCTGTGCGTCGCTCTGCCCGCGTCGCTGTGCGGCTGGCTCTACTCGATATGGATCGACCGCAAGCTCAACATTCCGATTCGGGAAGCGCCCGGGCTTTCCCTCGACGAGCTCGGCAAGATCGCTACGCGGCCTGAAGAAGAGCTGCCCGGCTTCTGGGCATCGATGTCACCGATCCTGCTGCCGGTCGTGTTGATTACCTCCAATACGGTGGCGAACACCTTCTACGAGGGAACCGGCCTCGCCCGCCTGACCGCTTTCCTCGGGAACCCGAGTTTCGCTTTGCTGGCCGGCGCGGTCGTTTCGCTGTGGCTCCTGGCTCGTCAGAACCGTCTGTCGCTCAAGCAGTTGGCCGTCCCCGTCGAGGAGGCCGTCAAGAGCGCCGGCGTTATCATCCTGATCACCGCGGGAGGCGGGGCCTTCGGCGGCATGCTCGTCCGTGCGGGCGTCGGTGACGTGCTCGGCGAGTCGGCGAGCGAGTTGGGCATGTCGCTGATGCTGCTCGGTTTCCTGCTCGCCATGCTCGTCAAGATCGCACAAGGTTCCGGCACTGTCGCCATGATCACGGCTTCCGCCATCATGGCCCCGCTGCTCACGTCAGCAGACCTGTCCTACCACCCGGTCTATGTCCTGATGTCCATCGGCAGCGGCGCTCTCATCGGCACCTGGATGAACGACAGCGGTTTCTGGGTCTTTCGCACGATGACCGGACTAACCGAGATAGAAACGCTGCAAACCAAGACAGCTCTCCTTGTCGTGTTGGGAACCACCGGCTTCGCCGTCACCCTGCTGGGAAGTTGGCTCTTCCCACTCGTTTAACCTGCAGTCAAGTCACGTTACTGTTTGTTTCGGCTGAGAAGATAGGGTCCGCATCCCCTTTGTGCTCGATACCTTTCGGCATGCACGATGTTCGGATGGATGAATTTCGCACGGCCCTGGTCAAAAGCTGTGCTCCGTGTTGGGCCGCTACTCGTCTTGGAGGAGGAGAAAACTCTGTTTGACGACAAGCCTCATCGCATTCGATGCGCCTTGCCAACCCAGTTGTTGCTATGGTGCTGAATTCAGTCCGCCTCCAGACCTGCGGGTAACGCGAACGTCACGACGTTCACGCCCGAGCAGACAGCCAGGTACTGCCGGCCCTTGACCGCGTAGCTGATCGGCGAGGCCGAGATTCGCGTGCCCGTGTTGAAGTGCCACAGCGGTTCGCCGGTCTTGGCATCGAGGGCGGTGAAGAAGCCTTGATCGTCGCCCGCGAAGATCAACCCGGTGGCCGTCGAAACCAGCCCTGCTCCGTAGTGCCGGGAGTTCACCTGCTTGTACTCCCACTTGCGCTCACCCGTTGTCAGGTCCAGGGCGCGGACAAACATCTGCCAGGGGAACCGCGGCGATTCGATGTAGCCCGTCGCCGCATAGGAAAAGCCCCCGGGACGAAACTCCTGCTTCGATTTATAGCTGACGCCGCAGCCCTCCTTGACCGCCAAGTAGAACCAGTTCGTAGCCGGGTTGTAGGCCGGCGACATCCAATTCGTCGCGCCGGACGTGGATGGGCAGACAAAGTTGCCCTGCAGCGTCGGCTCCACGCCCGGCACGCGGATCGGCCGGCCGGTCTCCGTCAGGCCGCTGGCCCAGTTCAACTTGTCGATGAACGGCACGCCCTCGAGAAACTCGCCGGTCTCGCGGTCAAGGACGTAGTAGAAGCCGTTGCGGTCGGCATGCACCAGAAGCTTTCTTAGACGGCCTTTGTAGGGAGCGTCGACCAGAATCGGGATCTCTACCGAATCCCAGTCGTGCAGATCGTGAGGCGTGAACTGAAAATGCCATTTGAGCTTGCCGCTGTCGGCGTCCAGCGCGACAACCGACTCGGTATAGAGGTTGTCTCCTCTTCTCGGCTCGCCGTCGAAGTCCGGCGCGGGGTTCCCAATGCCCCAGTAGAGCAGGTTCAACTCGGGATCGAAGCTCCCCGAGAGCCACGTCGCTCCGCCGCCGGTCTTCCACGAATCGCCGGCCCACGTTTCGTTGCCGGGCTCACCCGGACGCGGAATCGTGTAGAACCGCCACAGCCGTTCACCCGTCGTGGCGTCAAAGGCGTCCAGCCAGCCGTTGAGTCCGTAGTCGCCCGCCGCGTTGCCGGCGATGATCCTGCCGTCAATCGCAAACGGTGCTGCCGGCGACCAGTAGCCGTCCTCGGAGCTCGCAATCTCCGATTCCCACACCATGCTCCCGGTGCGGGCATCGAGAGCGACGAGATGAGCGTCCGGCGTGGAGACATAGACAAGATTGCCCAGCACAGCGACGCCGCGATTGTTGCCGCGCTGGCGGGCCGGTTCCCGGCGCCATTTCCAGATCTGGCGGCCGGCGCGGGCATCCAGCGCGTATACCTCATTGGGCTGGCTCACATACATCACTCCGTCCACGACGATGGGAACGCTTTCCAGCCGTCGCGCTCCCGGCATGGGGAAGATCCAGGCGGGTGCGAGCTGACTTATGTTTTCCTTCGTGATCTGATCGAGCGGACTGTGGCGCTGCGAGTCGTAGGTGCGGCCGTAGGTGAGCCAATTTTCAGGTGGTGGGTCGAGAAGCTGTTCGTAGGTGACCTCCCCGGCCGAAAGCCCCGCGGCCAGAAGCCCTGCCACCACTGCGCAGCGCAAAACGTGGCCAATGCTAGCGGCTCGGTTGCTCATTTCATCTATCATGGCGCCTGGTTCGGCTCGACCGAACTTCCCTCCCTCCTACGTAGCGACAGGCGGCTCAGGAAGGCAAGCAAGTCCCGAAACTCTGCTTCGCTCAGGCGTCGATCGTAGTCGGTGGGCATCAGCGACTTCTCACCGTAGACGATCTTGTCGATCTCTTCGCTGGAAAGCAGGTAAAGGCGGTCATCATCTCCGATCATCTGGAGCGAGAAGTTGTGCTCGTTCTTGCTCACTCCCGAGATCGTCCGTCCTCCCTGGGTGGTAACCGTGACGGGACGGTAGCCCAGCGGCGGATGCGGCTTTTCCACGGTCAGCGCCTCTTGAATCCTTTTCAGCGACATCTGTGCTCCGAGGTTTGTCAAATCCGGTCCCAACAGACCCCCTCGACCGCGGATCACATGGCAGCGCCCACATTCGCCCTTTCCCCAAAAAATATTGGACCCTTGTTGAATGTCACCGTCGACGGGAACATCGATCGCTTTCGCCCGCAGGCTCCGGATCCAGGCTACAATTCGCCAGGCATCGTCTTCCGGCAAGCCCATCGGCGGCATCTCGCTGTCAGGAATCCCTTCTTGAATCGCTTGGAACAACTCCGTATCCGTCTGCCGCAAATAGCGCCGCTGCGCCGCCATTGCCGGTCCGCGGTCACCGGGTGCTCCGTCAACGCCATGGCAGACCGTGCAGAGCTTGTTGAAGAGCTCATGCCCCTCGGCGATGACTTCTGCGCCGGACCCAAGGGGGTTCTCGGCGCCCCAGGCGTGACCGGGCAGTCCAAGATACAACACGACACCAACCAAGATTCCCAGACCGCGCCGACACCAAGTCATTTCCAGTTCATGATGATAGCCGAAGAGACCGAATCACAACATTTCCATGGTTCTTGCCGTGGGATTCGATCGTTGACCAGTAGGAAGTCGGCCCGGCCATAGTTCCGGCCCGGCAGGTCAGTGTCCATCAACATTCCGACACGTTTGTGTTCGTGTTTGGGCCGGTTTTGCGGTATAGTAGTCTGACGCCGTTATTTTTGTTGTCAGACAGGCCGCTTCCTGGCATCCTGGAAATCGTAGCGCCAAGGAGGTTGCAGCCCCGGTTTGGGTGTCACAGACGGCAGGCTCCTCGGTCGTTCGGAGCCCGCGAAAAGAAATCTGATTCGCCGAAAAATACGAGAAAGAGTACGTCTGAACAGCGGTCCAGGACGTCAAATTGAATAGGAACCTTGCCACCCCGGTGTAGTGGAACAGCCGGGCCATCGGCAACGTTTTGTGCTTTAGGAGCATCTAATAAGTGAGAAGCTGTGCCGGAGAACGTTCATGACCCCTATTGAACTGAAACAAAACAACTTAGCGGGGTCTGGTGGAGCGGCGTCAGCGGTTTCCGAGGATCCGGCCGACCTTGATGAGCTCGAGTTGGATGAACGAAATCGTCAAGAAGCCGAGGAGTTTGCTGAGGATCTGGAAGCCTCACCCGCTGAGGACAGTGTTCGTTTGTACTTGTCGGAAATGGGCGCTGTCTCCCTGTTGACCAGAGAGGGAGAGGTGCGATTGGCGAAGCGGGTCGAGAGAGGCAACCATCGCGTCATCAAGGCTTTAGCACGGACCCCCTGGCTTTGGAAGAAGTTTGTCGACTTGCGGAATTCGCTGCAGTCGCAAGAAGCGGACCTGCGCTATCTGCGCTATATGGTCGAAGTCGAGGGTTCCGGCAACGACCCTGTTGCTCGAGCCAAGACGGTTGCCAAGTTGAAGCGGCAACTGGCCACGATTACGCGTCTCATCGGCGAGCTGCAGGAACTCTCACAGAAGAAAGAAGCTCGCGCTCAGTCTCGAAAGGCCATCCGTCGCCGTTGGTACTACCGGGTCGCTCGTAAGAATGTCCAACTCTCGCGTGCGATCGTTCAAAGCGTGATCAAGTTCGACGTCTGGAAGCTGTGGGCGCGAAACTTCGAGGAGGCAGTCCCTGAACTTCTGCAGGAGGCGGAACAAGCCAAGCAGGCTCGCGAGCTTCATGAGGCCAAAGGCGTCAAGACCTCGCCGGCCACTCGCAAGCCCAGTGATCCAGTCGTCGTAACGACGGTCTTGGCCCGTGACGAAGTGCTGTACGTTCTGGAGCGTATGCGTGCGGGGCGCGATGAGGCCGATGGTGCCCGGGCGGCATTGGTCGAGGCCAACCTGCGTCTCGTAGTGTCCGTTGCCAAGAAGTACGTCAACCGCGGCCTTCACTTGTTGGATCTTATCCAGGAAGGCAACATGGGCTTGATGCGCGCCGCCGAGAAATTTGACTATCGGCGGGGCTTCAAGTTCTCGACGTACGCCACTTGGTGGATTCGTCAGGCCGTCACTCGCTCTCTGGCCGACCAGTCGCGAACCGTACGGGTTCCCGTGCACATGCACGAGCAGCTCAACAAGTTCCTGCGAGCCCTGCGCAGCCTGGAGAAAGAGGTGAACCGCCCGCCGACGAATCGCGAAATCGCTCGGCGCATGGATACGGACGAGGTCAAGGTCGAGGAACTTCGCTCGATCTCTCGCACCCCGGTGTCGCTCAAGACGCCGGTGGGCCGAACGGGCGAATCTTCGCTCGAGGACCTGATTGAAGATCCGGCCGGTTCGTCTCCGGTGGAAAGCTTGCTTGCCTCCGATGTCAAGAAGAAGACAGCCGATATCCTCGGCACGCTCTCACCGAGCGAAGAAAAGGTGCTGCGGCTGCGATTCGGCATCGGCTACGACCGCGAGCACACGCTGCAGGAGATCGGACGAGAGTTCGAGGTCACTCGAGAGCGCATCCGACAGATCGAGGCGAAGGCCCTTCAGGCCCTCCGCGATCCCGAGCGGGCCAAGAAACTCCGCCAGCTCCTGCTAGCCTCCAACTCGTAACACCCAACCGGGCGGCATTCCCGGCCGCCCGGATCCACGATACGTCCCCGCGGCAAGCACCAGGGCGAAGAAACACCTCCAGCTTATCCTGCATTTCTCACCACGTGGGGAGGCGAAGTGGGTGAGAGGGCCGTCAGGACGAGGCGCGAGCCGCTTGGCGCGCGCAGGCGTACTTGAACAGTACGTTGAGCACGGCAAGCAAGCGCAACGAAGTCATGGCGGTCGTATCGCGTGCTTCGGCCGTCGGGTGGTGAGAAATGCAGGTTATGTCCCTGTGCTTGAATAATTCGCCACTCCCCGGTTCCACAAGACGATCGCCCCGGTCAAGAATACTGCCATCACCAGCGGCAGCAAGGCCACGTACGACTGATACTCCATCCTCTCCAGCAAGACTGTCGAGGGATAAAAGCTTGCGAATGCAAAAGGAATCACCCAACTCAACAGAAACTGCACCAGCGGGCTATAGATATTCAGTGGATAACGTCCAAACGCCAGCATGTTGTACACCGGCGGGATAATACCAACCCGATCCTCCACCCAGAACGAAACGCAGGTCAGCATTAGAAATACCGCCAGGTAGATGATCAATCCGCACAAAGCAGCAGCGCCCAGAAACGCCCAGTCTTCCGGACCGTGTTGCAAGCCCAGCTTGTTGCTGGTGTACGCCACGATGAAAAGGCCCGTGGCCGTATCGCTCAGCGCCTCCAAGCGGAACTGCTCGCTCATCACTTGAAACAAGGAATGGACCGGCCGCAAAAGAATCCGGTCAAACTTCCCTTCGACGATGTACGACTCGCCGAAGTAATACAGATTGATGCTCACCACGTTGAAGAGTGACAGCGGGATCAGCCCGAACCCATACAAGAAGAGAATCTCGTGAAACCGCCAGCCGGCAATCTCCGGCGCGCGTTGAAACAAGATGAACACCAACGCGATGCCGAATGCGGTCGCAATCATGGTTGTGATGACGGAAACGACGAAGTCGCCCTTGTAGGCCAAGCGCACTTTTGCATACTGCAGAAAATACTGTCCCAGCAGTTGAAGGTAACGTCCCATCCGAATCGACTCTGGTAAGAACTACGCCTGGTCCACGCCTCGTAGCACTTCGCCCATCTGCTCGATCACCCGATTCGTTTCCTCTTCGGTAATCACATAGGGAGGCATGAAATAGAGCACATTGCCGAGCGGCCTGAGCAGCAAACCGCGGTCCAGGAACTCGCGATAAAGTCGTGGTCCGATATCTGACAGATACCCGTCATCCTCGGCCAACTCGACAATCCCCACGCCGCCGATAATGCGCACATCGTCAACGCAATTGAATGACCTCATTGGTTCAAGCCCCTCGCGGAGCTGTTTTTCCAGAACCGCGATTCGCTGGAGCGTTCCCTCTTCCCGAAAGATATCGAGGCTCGCCAGCCCCACGGCGCACCCCAGCGGGTTCGCCGTGAACGAGTGCCCGTGAAAAAACGTCTTCATGCGATCGTCACTCAAGAATGCTTCGTAGACATCGTCAGTCGCCGCGGTCGCAGCCAGCGGCAAATATCCTGCCGAGAGTCCCTTCGACAAGCACGCGATGTCCGGACGGACCGGTCCATGCTCGCATGCGAACATTCGCCCGGTGCGCCCGAACCCGGTCATCACCTCGTCGGCGATCAGCAGCGTCTTGTGCTCGTCACACAGTTTTCGAACACCGGTCAAAAACTCCCGAGGCCAGACAATCATTCCGCCTGCGGCTTGCAGCATCGGCTCGACGATCACGCCGGCCACACGTCCCTTCTCCTCCCGCAGGATCTGCTCCAGGCTTCCCAGGCAGTCGATCGCGCAGGTAGAGCGTTCCAGTCCCAAAGGGCAACGGTAGCAATAAGGCGCATCGGCCCGCGCTACACGGAACAGCAGATCCTCGAAAGCCTTGGTAAACACCGATTCCTCGCTCACCGACATCGTGCCGACGGTGTCGCCGTGATATGCGAACTCGAGAGAGACAAACAACCGCCGCTCCGGCTCGCCGCGATTTCTCCAGTACTGGTAGGCCATCTTCAAAGCCACTTCGACGGCCGTCGAACCATCGTCGGAATAAAAAATCCGATGCAAACCTGCCGGCAGAACCTCCACCAACCGTTCGGCCAGCTCCACCGCAGGCCTGTGCGTGAAGCCGGCAAAGATCACGTGTTCGAGTTCCCTCGCCTGGCGCGCCAGCGCCTCGTTCAACTTCGGATGGCTATGCCCATGGATATTCACCCACCAGGATGAAATCCCATCGAGGATGCGCCGGCCGTCCTCCGTATACAAATAAATCCCTTCACCCCGCACCACCGGGATCGGTGGCGGCGCCGTCTGCATCTGCGTATACGGATGCCACAAGCGCGCAAGATCCCGATCGACCAACGTCATTTCAACCCTCTCACCAACCCGGAATTCATGTCAGAAACCTACTGAGCAAAATTTCTGAGAAGTGTCCCTTCCAGATCCAAGCTCGCTGCCGCCCAACTGCCCACCTTCGACGCCGTCAACTCACCAAACAAAGGCATCTCCCCCAGCACTACCGTGTTCCCGTAGCGTTCGATCGCCCGACGGTTCTCCACATTGTGCTCGCCCACCATCACGACACCCGTCACACGCAGTGAACGCGCTCGCAGAGCCTCCAGAGTCAGCAAAGTATGGTTGATGGTCCCCAGTCCCGAGCGCGCCGCCACGACTACCGGCAATCCCAGCCGCGCTATCCAATCCGTCATGAGCTCCGAGTCATTCAGCGGGACCAATGCTCCCCCCGCCCCTTCGATCATCCAGGCACGATCCTTCGAAAGCCGCGACGCCATCACTTCGAGATCCTTGATCGCGATGTTCTCGCCGGCCAGCCGGGCCGCCAAGTGCGGTGACAACGGCCGCGGGAGCCGGATGCCCTCAGTGAATATCTCCGCATCAGAACAAGCCCCCAATTCGCGAACGACGGCTGTGTCGTCGTCCTCCTCGATGCCGGTCTGGATCGGTTTCCAGTATCCGATCGGACCGGATCTGCGGTGACGGTGCATCAACGCGGCGCTGACAATCGTCTTGCCGACACCCGTATCCGTGCCGGTCACAAAGAGGCCGCGCGGCATGCCACCTTCTCTGCGAGAGCCGTGACGAGAGACGATCGAAATGCTTCGAGGTCCGGCTCACGAAGCTTGGCGTTTACTGACACCCGAAGCCGCGAGGTTCCCCGCGGCACGGTTGGCGGACGGATGGCGCGCACGTCGAAGCCATCTTTCCGCAAGGCCTCTGCCGCCGCCATGGCTCGCTCGTTGTCTCCCAGCACGATCGGAATGATCTGCGACTCTCCTTGCGGCACGTGAACTCCCATCTCCGCCAGCATTGTCCGTAGTTTTCCGGCTGACCGCAGCGTTCGCGCGCGAAGTTCGGGTTCGCGCACAACCACACTCAACGCGGCATCCAGAGCGGCCGCCAACGAAGGCGGCGCTGCGGTCGTAAAAACAAACGTGCGCGCGCGCTGAATCAGATACTCGATCGCCCAACGCGGACCCGCGACAAACGCCCCGCATACTCCCAACGCCTTGCCGGCGGTGTTCACGCTAAGGAAGACGTCATTGCCGACACCGGCCTGCTCGATCCGACCGCTGCCGCGTTCGCCGAAGACGCCCACGGCGTGTGCCTCATCAACGATCAGAGCCGTACCGGTCTCGCGGCATAGCTCCGCGTAGTCCTCGAGTGGCGCCAGGTCGCCGTCCATGCTGAACAGCGATTCGGTCACGAGGAATCGTTGTCCCGGAACCTGCTCTGAAACCAGGGCGCTTCGCAGAGCTCGCGCGTCGCAGTGCGGAAAGATGACTCGCCGCGCTCGCCCGAGCCGCATCCCATCGATCAAACTGGCGTGATTCAACTCGTCTGAAAAAACGATATCGCCTTCTTGGAGGAAAGACGACAACACACCCAGATTCGCCGCATAGCCGCTGCTGAAATACAGGCTCGCCTCAGTCCCCTTCCAATCGGCGAAGCGCCGCTCGACATCCTGGAAAGCCTTGCGCTCTCCACGGAGCAAACGGGAAGCCGTCGATCCGACGCCCTCCTGCAAAACCGCCCGCGCCATCGCGCCGCGGATCAACGGATGATCGGCCAGCCCCAGGTAGTCGTTCGACGAGAGATCGATTCCTGATGGACTCCGCAGTTCCCTTCGCAGGCCTTGAGAGTCAAGTTCGCTCAGGATGCGGCGGGTACGATCTTCCAGCTCAGCCATGATCGGCTTTTACGGACAGGGGGAGCGGCGCCCCTTCGCTTCCTGTCATGGTGACCGGCTCGTTCATGAGCCGCATGCCCAGTTTATCGAGCAGTTGCCGGTCCCGGTCCATCTCGGGATTGGACGTGGTGAGCAGCTTGTCGCCCATGAAGATCGAATTCGCTCCGCCAAGGAAGCACAGCGCCTGCGCCTCGTCGGATAGAGACAATCGCCCGGCGCTCAACCGCACCATCGATGCCGGCATCAGGATGCGCGCCGCCGCCACCATACGCACCAGCTCCAGTGGGTCCACGCTCCGCTGAGCAGCCAGAGGCGTCCCCTCTACTCGCACCAGCAGGTTGATGGGCACACTCTCCGGGTGTGGTACCTGAGTCGACAGTTCCCGCAGAAGCCCGATGCGGTCGGTGCGGCTCTCGCCCATCCCGATGATGCCCCCGCAGCAAACGGTGATTCCCGCGGCGCGCACGCGGCCCAACGTATCGAGCCGCTCCTGGTACCGGCGTGTCGTTATGATTTCACCGTAGAACTCCGGCGAGGTGTCCAAATTATGGTTGTACGCCGTCAGACCTGCTTCGGCGAGCCTTTCGGCCTGTTGTCGGGTCAACATGCCGAGAGTGCAACACGCCTCCAGCCCCAACGAGCGGACGCCCCGCACCATCTCGACAACCCGCTCGAATTCATCACCTTCGGGGGCATCACGCCACGCCGCCCCCATGCAGAATCGCGTGGCGCCGTTGTCCCGCGCCGTGGCCGCAGCGTCTAACGTTTCGTCGACACTCAGCAGAGCTTGCGCATCGACCCCAGTCTTGTAACGAGCCGCCTGCGGGCAATAGGCGCAATCCTCCGGACAGCCCCCCGTCTTGATGCTGAGTAGAGTGCATCCCTGCACTTCGTCCGGGTTGTGAAAGGCACGATGTGCAGTCTGCGCGCTATACAGGAGCTCGGGGAAGGGCAGATCAAGAAGACTGGCTATTTCCTCGGCAGTCCAGTCATATCGCAACGGGGGGCGTTGGGGGGGAGTCGCCATACAGCCAAAGTCGTCGGTCAAGCTCTCCATTATCCGACACCGCCAAGCACCTCGGGGGATTGCGGCACGCTATAATCATCTTAATTCCTATTGACAAAAGGGAGATTGTGTTGGAGAGCCACCAGCGCAGCATCGCCAAAGCCGCCAGTTATCGCTTGTTCGGCTCCCTGCTCACCGCACTGATTGCCTACCTGTTGTGCGGCGCTTGGGACGTGGCGCTGGGTGTGGGTCTGCTCGATTCCGTCGCCAAGATGGCGGCCTATTTCCTGCACGAGCGCCTCTGGGCGCGGATCAAGTGGGGGGCGCCAAGGCCGACCGACTATCAGATCTAGCCATCAGCCCCCGTACCGGCCGAGACGGAGGTTTCTCATGGTCGGTTCTTGTGACGTGGATGTAATAGGATTGGTGATAGAAGATCGAAGCGAACGTGAAGGCAGCTATGGCGAAGTGGCTGAGAAACATCCGCGGCGCGGTCTTGATGGGCTTGGCCTGGGCCGGTGTATGGGCGCCGATTGGTCTGCTGATCGGGCTGATTGTGGATTCGGATGGGGCCATGGATGAGATGTGGGCGGCGGTGGGGGGATACCCGGGCTTCCTTTGCGGGGCAGTCTTTTTCACAGTGCTTGGGGTTTCAGAAGGCCGCCTCAGATTCGATGAGTTGCCGCTTTCACGAGTCTGCGCCAAGGGATCAACGAGTGGAGTGTTGGTTGGCATGCTTCCGTTTGTTTTGGGATCCATTGAAACCGGAGTGCTCCCGGTTTGGCTGCTGGGAGTCTTGATCATCGTGTCCATCACTCTATTGAGTGCGGTCTCAGCCGCAGGTTCACTGGCGCTGGCCAAATGGTGGAGGCGCAAGAACAGCTCCACGCCCGTGATGGCGTGATCGAGATGGACTCGCCGCAGAAGAGGCGAATCCTGCTTGGCGCGCACAGTTGCGCTTGACCGCACATCGAACACGGCAAGCCGGCGCCAGGAAGTCCTGGCGGTCGTGTCGCGCGCTCGCCCCGTCAGGCGGGGAGAAAGACAGACGAGCAGGGGCCGCAGTCCGATCAGTCGTTGTCTTGCCTCCCCTGGCGGTGTTCGAAGACATCGATTTCCAACGTCTTCCGACGGACAGCCACCGCCAGTCGGCATCGCTTTAGCCGACCGCCTTGTCTGCCGCGTGATGAGTGGAGAGATGGTCTGGATGGGATGCCTTCCCTACAGTCGGCGTCGGTCGTTGCGACAAACAACGAGTTCACGAAAGTGATCCAGAGGTCCGTTTCGTACCGCGAAGCACTCGCCTTTCTGGCCTGTGCTAAGGTCACCCTATTGATCGAGAAGGATTGGTGAATGAGCTTCGAGGTTCGTAAGGCAGCCGTACTGGGCGCGGGCACGATGGGTTCGCGGATCGCAGCGCATCTTGCGAACGCCGGGGTCGAATGTCTGTTGCTCGATCTCCCCATCGAAGGCGCATCCACCGAAGCTGCTCGCAACGGCATTGCTGCGAAAGCGCACAAGGCCCTTCTCAAGTCGCGCCCGCAGGCCCTCTTTACTACAGACACGCTTCGGCGGATCGAGATCGGCAACTTCTCAGACCACCTTGCGCGAGTTTCGGAGGCGGACTGGATCATCGAGGCCGTTGTTGAGAACTTCGATGCCAAGCGCGAGATCCTCGCAAAGGTCGATGCATTGCGTCGTCCCGGTGCATTGATCACGACCAACACATCCGGCCTACCCGTCGGAAGGCTAGCTGAAGGCATGTCCGACGATTTCCGAAAGCACTGGCTGGGAACGCACTTCTTCAATCCACCCCGCCACATGCGCCTGATGGAGCTGATTCCCACGCCTGAGAGCGATCCTCAAGTGGTCCAATTCGTCGCGGACTTTTGCAGCCGTCGTCTCGGCAAGGTGGTTGTCTATGCCAACGACCGCCCCAACTTTATCGCCAACCGCATCTTGCTCTTTTCCGTCATGCACACGTTGCAGGCGATGCGCTTGCATGGCTTGACGATCGAAGAGGTCGACGCCCTGACCGGGCCGCTTGTCGGACGCCCTCGCATGGCGACCTTTCGCCTGGCCGACTTCATCGGCATCGATGTCTGTCTCTTCGTTGCGGAAACTCTGCATCGCCTCGTTCCCGACGATGAAAAATGTGAGGTCTACCGGCCGCCCGACTTTCTTCGCAAGATGGTCGAGCAGGGCTTCGTCGGAGACAAGGCCGGGCAAGGATTCTACAAGAAAGTCAAGGGTAAGGGCCGCTCCGAGCGCTTGGTTCTCGATCTCGAAACGCTGGACTATCGGACGGCGAACAAACCAAGCTGGCCGGAATTGAAGCAAGCCGGGAAGGTCCGCGATCTTCCGGAGAGGATCAAGACGCTCATCGACGCTCCCACATCGTCAGGCCGTTTCCTATGGGAAACACTGAGTGAACTTTTCCTATACACCGCGGCGCGTATTCCCGAGGTGACGGATGACATCCGGTCCATCGACACGACCATGCGGACCGGGTTCAATTGGGAGCAGGGCATCTTCGAGATCTGGAACGGCCTCGGCGTCGAGCAGACGGTTGAACGCATGAAGGACGACGGCCGAGGCATTCCAGCGATCGTGGAAGCCGTGCTCGAGACACCCGAAAAGTCCTTTTACCAGGAGAAGGGTCTTGAGGTCACCTACTTCGACTTCCCGGCAAAGCGCCACCAGCCGCTGGGCGATCCCGAGGGCTTCATTCGCCTAGCTTCTCTGCATCGGCGCAAACGAACCCTGAAATCCAATGACAGCGCCAGCCTTGTGGACCTGGGTGACGGCATCGTCTGCCTGGAGTTTCATTCCAAAGCGAACTCACTCGATGAAGGTGTACTCGGCCTGCTGCGGGAAACCATCGACGACTTCGAGGACAATCACCGGGCGCTGGTCATCGGCAATGATGGCGCTCATTTTTGCGTCGGCGCCAATCTCGCAATGCTTCTCGGATGGTGTCAATCGAAGAACTGGCAACGCATCGAGCAGGCTGTCGACGAAGTGCAAACGCTGTTCCGCGCGCTTCGCGGGCTGCCCAAACCCAGCGTCGCCGCCGTCTTCGGACAAACGCTTGCCGGCGGTTGCGAACTCACGCTTCACTGCGACCGTGTGCAGGCCGCGGCCGAGACATACATGGGACTCGTCGAGGTAGGCGCAGGTTTAATTCCCGCGGCCGGAGGCTGCACGGAGTTGCTGCGCCGGCACACCGCCCCTCTTCAAGCGAAACACGATCTCACTCCTGCTACGCAAGCGGTCTTTGAACGGATCGGCATGGCCAAAGTCTCCAACAGCGCCGAGGAAGCCCGCGAGTGGAATCTCTTGCGGCCCGCCGACCTCATCTCGATGAACCGCGATCACCTGCTGTCCGATGCTCGGCATACAGCTCGGCTTCTTGCCGCCGCGCCGTACCAACCGCCGCGGCGCTCCGAGATACTTGTCGGAGGACAAGGCACCCTGGCAGCCCTCAACCTGGCGATCTATCTGATGCACGAAGCCGGCTACATCAGTGACTACGACCGTCACATCGGGAGCAAGTTGGCCACCGTTCTCGCCGGCGGGCCTTTGTCCCAGCCCGCTTGGGTTTCAGAGGACTATTTGCTCGGTCTGGAGAAAGAAGCCTTCCTCAGCCTGTGCGGGGAAGAGAGAACGCAGCAGCGCATGAGCCACATTCTGGAAACCGGCAAACCACTCCGCAATTAGTTTTTTTCTTCGCTGCCAAGGTTCACATTCGAGTCAAGTTGACGCGGCGATCCGTTCTCCTGCTTGTCGGTCTGAGGACTTCCTCGCTAGCCTTGGACAGAGACGCCGCTCGCTCACTTCCCAAGAGACTCCCCGACATCTCGCGCACGGGAGGGTGGAAGCATCCCACGCAGACTCGAAGCTACTATTGCCGGAAGGCCAGCGGCGGCATGGCCGTCAAGCGGGCGGGACGATTCCGGGTGCTACGCTACGGGGAAAGCGCCGTCGGAGCGACGGTTGCCTTCCTGCGAAGACCAAGATGAAGCTAGCGCTCGGCCAAGTCAACCCCACTGTGGGCGACCTTGCGGGCAACGTCGATCGAATGATCGCGATGACCCGAAAGGCGGCTGCGGTGTCCGCCGATCTGATGGTGTTCCCTGAACTCGCCGTAAGCGGCTATCCGCCCCGCGACCTCGTCGAGATTCCGCACTACCTCGAACGCAACGAGAACGAGTTGCGGCGTTTGGCGCGCGAGACATCGGCTCTGGGAATCGCCGTCATCGTGGGCTACGCGGGCAGTTCCGAACCTGGTGGATCGCGGCCGGCCTCAAACTGCGCCGCCTATCTGCGAAACGGCCAGGTGCTGCACCGGCAAAGCAAAATGCTGTTGCCTACCTATGACGTCTTCGACGAGTGGCGATACTTCGAGCCGGCGAAGAACCAGCAAGTCTGGCAACTCGACGGATGCCGCATGGCAGTCACGATCTGCGAGGACGTTTGGAACGACAAACAGTTCTGGGATCGCCGGCGCTACGAACGCGACCCGGTCGAAGAACTCGTGCAGCAGGGTACGGATATCGTCATCAACATCGCCTCGTCTCCGTATCACATGGACAAGCGCAAGTTGCGGCTGAACATGATCTCCGCCACAGCGCGCCGTTGGGACGTGCCGATCGCCATGGTCAACCAGGTGGGGGGGAACGATCAACTCGTCTTCGACGGATCGAGCTTCGTCGTCGGGGCGGACGGCGGCATCCGCGCCCGCGCCAACTCCTTCCGCGAGGACCTGCTCTTCTACGACACGGAAGCGGGCGTCGGCGACATCCGTGAGCAATCGTCGAACGAGTGCGATGCGCTGTATGACGCCTTGGTTCTCGGCACGCGCGATTACACGGGAAAATGCGGGTTCCGAAGCGCAATCGTAGGCTTGAGCGGCGGCATGGATTCATCGCTCACAGCCGCCATCGCCGTCGATGCCTTGGGCGCCGAAAACGTGATGGGAGTCGGCATGCCTGGTCCGTTTTCGTCCGAGGGAAGTATCAGCGATGCGAAGCAGTTGGCCGAAGCACTGGGTATCCGTTTCGAGATCATCAGCATCAACGACGCTTACGCCACCATGACGAAAGCTCTCGACACCGTCTTCGAGGGCCGTGAGCCGGACACCGCCGAGGAAAACCTGCAGGCTCGACTACGGGGCGACACCTTGATGGCGCTTTCGAACAAGTTTGGCTCGATAGTGCTCACGACCGGCAACAAGAGCGAAATCGCCGTTGGATACTGCACCCTCTACGGCGACATGGCCGGGGGGTTGGCCGTCATCAGTGACGTGCCCAAGACCCTGGTCTACAAGCTGGCTCGGATCGTGAACCAGCGGCGTACCGGAACAATTCCCGAGTCTGTCTTCACCAAGCCGCCCTCCGCTGAGTTGCGGCCCGATCAGAAAGACACCGACTCTCTCCCGGCGTACGAAGTGCTCGACCCGATCCTTCAACTCTACGTCGAGCAGTACGAGGAACCATCCGCCATCGCGAAGAAACTGGGGCTTCCCGAAGACCTCATTCGCGACGTCACACGCAAGGTGGAGCGCAACGAATACAAGCGCCAGCAGGCGGCGCCCGGCCTGCGCGTTACCTCGAAAGCCTTCGGAATGGGCCGCCGCTTCCCCATTGCGCAGCGCTACTCGCCCTGATTGACAGACCAAGCCGGTGAGGGTGAAGGCTCGTAGCTTCCCTATAATGAGTCGTCTTCATGCCCCCCCTTCATCTCGGCATCATCGGCCTCGGTAACGTAGGGCGTGGCACTCTCCGCATTCTGCACGACAACGCGTCTCTGATCAAGCGCAAGCTGGGCTTCCCGCTCGTCGTGAAGGCCCTTTGCTCGCGGTCAGTGCTGGCCGAGCCTCCTGAGGAAGTCCTGCACTTCCCCGATGCATTGCTGACAGCGGACTGGAAAGACGTCGTCAACCATCCCGACGTTCACATCGTTGCGGAACTCGTCGGTGGCACCGACGCGGCGGCCCGGATCGTCGAATCTTCGATTGCCGCCGGCAAATCATTCGTCACGGCCAACAAGGAGCTGATGGCGGAGCAAGGCGCCGATATCTGGGAGAAGGCCATCGACGCTAACACCTGCCTGGCAATGGAAGCAAGCGTCGCCGGCGGAATACCGATCCACTCCGTGTTGCGCGAGGGAATCTCCGGAGACCGGGTTGCTTCGTTGGTCGGCATCCTGAACGGCACATCAAACTACATCTTGACGGAGATGGAGAGGCGCGGCGAGGCGCTGGAAACGGTTCTCAAAGAGGCGCAGGATCTGGGCTACGCCGAAGCCGACCCAACGGCCGATGTGGATGGCTACGACGCCCAATCGAAGTTGACTCTGCTGGCCGCGCTCGCTTTCGGCGTCAAGATCACCCCTTCCGACATCCATCGCGAGGGCATCCGGCGCATACGCAACATCGATTTCGCGTACGCTTCGCGGCTCGGTCAGACCGTGCGTTTGATCGCGGCTGCCGAACAGACCGATCGAGGCCTGTTGCTGTCCGTTCGACCCGCTCTGATCCCCCGCGATACGATCCTGGCGCACGTCCAGGGTTCTTATAACGCCATCTGGATCAGGGGGGTCCACGGAGAGGATACGTTCTATTACGGCCGTGGCGCAGGACCGACACCCACTGGCGTCGCCGTCGTCAGTGACCTGATGCGCGTGGCCCGTGAAATCGTCAACGGCAGTCCCGAAAGGGTCTCGCCATTTGCCCATCCGGCTCTGGAGAAGTACGCGCCGGCTCCCATCGAGCACCAGGTGCGAGCTTACTACCTCAGATTCCGGGTGAGGGATCAACCGGGCATTATTGCGACCCTTGCCTCGATTCTCGCGGAGGCCGGTATCAGCCTGGAAGCCGTGCTCCAGGAGCCCAGCTTCAATAAAGCCGACCTGCCGTTCGTCATCACGATCGAACCCACGGAAGAAGGCTCTTTGCGCCAGGCCGTCAGCCACATGGACGGTCTTGGCTTTCTCGTCGACCAACCCCTGACCCTGCCCCTCGAACTCGGTCTCCAGCAGTAACGTTCGGTCGAGTCGCTCGCTTCGACAGCTCCCATCCGCAACAAGGGGTTGTTCGCCCACGGGCCATCCGGGTTTCGCGGCCGGCGGGACCGATAGCAGGTGCAGGCTGCCGGATAGCCTGACGCTGGTGGTTCATGTTCACAAAGCCTGTGCGTCAAGAGTGGTTCTCAGGCGTTCGTATCCGGAGGCGCCCTGACCCTGCTTAGCCTGCATTTCTCACCACGCAGCGAGGCGAAGTGCGTGAGAGGGCCGTCAGGGCGAGGCGCGAGCCGCTTGGCGCGCGCAGGCGTACTTGACAGTACGTTGAGCACGGCAAGCAAGCGCAACGAAGTCCTGGCGGTCGTATCGTGTGCTTCGACCGTCGGGTGGTGAGAAATGCAGGTTAGACCCTCCGGGTGGTTTGCGCCGCGGTTCACCATCATGCCTCCGGCGTCGAAACCCTTGATTCGCCTCCTGTCTCGTCGCCGGAATTGCAATGCCACGGGAACCCGGCGCAGAAGCGTCCGTGGTGGTATAGTCGATGGCTGGTTGGCCTGAGAAACCTTTCCTCTTCCGTCATTGTTGAGCGTATCGAGACTCCCGAATGTCAAAACCAGATCGTCGTCAAGTCCTGACATCCCTCGCAGCCTTGGGTATCGGCTCGTCCGTAATGCAGCCGCTTTTTACAGCCGCATCGGCGGCGCCGAAGTCGTCTCTCACGTCCCGCATCACGCGATTCGAGATTACGCCGACGAAACTCCCCTACTACGAGCCGGTCCGTGAAGCACTGACGGGTAGTTTCCAGTTGCAGAACCGTTTTCAAACCTCTTTTGATCCGACCATGGTCAAGATTCACACCGACGATGGATTGACCGGCATCTGCAACGCGATGATGCGAAGTCCGGAGCGGATCGAGTCCACCCTGAAACGAATGGTCGGACATTCGCCTTGGGAGTATCTGCACGACGATTCTCTCGCCGGTATCCTGGTGGCGGTCTACGATCTTGTCGGACAGGCAGCGGGTCTGCCCGTCTCGCGCCTCTTCTCGACAAATCCGAAGGAGAAGATCGTTCAGACCTGGTGGAGTCAGTGCTACCCGCCGGCATTGATGGCCGAAGAGGCGAAGCGCGGCGAGGGCTTGGGTTACAAGGTGCACAAGGTCAAGGCACGCCCTTGGCAGGATCCCATCGAGCAAGCTGCCGCGATTTGCGATGTTGTCAAGCGTGATTTCCGCATTTGGGCGGACGCCAACTCCTGGTGGGGCTCAGTAGGGCGGACCATTCACTTTTGCAATCGGCTGGGCCAGTTCAACAACTATTTTGCGATCGAGTCTCCCATCAGGCGGCCGGGCATAGCCGGTTATCGGGCCCTCAAGGGAAAGGTGCCGCTGCAAATGAGCGAGCACATGACGCCCGACCCGATGCCGTACATCCGCGAAGGCCTCTTGGATACCTTCGTGATCGGTGGGCCACTCGGCAAGACGCTTATCAAGCGCGCCCTGATGGCCGAAGTAACCAGAATGCCTCTCTGGGTCGAGCATAGTATCGAAGACGGCATAAACCAGGTCTTTCAAGCTCATCAGGCTGCAGCGTTCCCAGGCATCGAGTACACCATCAGCATCACGCATGTGCTTGTCGACGACCTGATGAAAGAACCGTTCGCGATGAAAGATGGCTTCTACACGGTTCCCACGAAGCCGGGTCTCGGCGTGAGCCTCGACGAGGATGCGATCGACAAGTACCGAACCTCCTGACATGAAACATCTTCCTGATCAAGCGGCGTTGACAACGATCCGAACGTTTCCCGCTTGAATGATCCGCACACGGGCGGAGGAAAAACTGATCTGCATTTCTCGCCGTCGCTGCGGCCTCTGCTCGATGGTCAACCCCAACCGGCAGGCGTGCGCTGCAGCGGTCCGGTCCGCGCTAGCCTGCATTTCTCACCACGTGGCGAGGCGAAGTGCGTGAGAGGGCCGTCAGGACGAGGCGC
>JAPPLB010000168.1 GCA_028819575.1 Bryobacterales bacterium
GAGAGGGCCGTCAGGGCGAGGCGCGAGCCGCTTGGCGCGCGCAGGCGTACTTGACCGTACGTCGAGCACGGCAAGCAAGCGCAACGAAGTCGTGGCGGTCGTATCGCGTGCTTCGGCCGTCGGGTGGTGAGAAATGCAGGCCAAACGGGTTTTGATCAAGTCCATTTCCTTTTTCGGCGTCTTCCGGCCCTCCTTGGCCTTCTTCTTGAAAGCGCACAGGACGTAGATCGCCGATCCAAATTGGGTGGTGTACACCGATCGGCTGCGGCCCGTGGTAAAAGTCCCGTAGAAGGCGCGGCGGGCTCCTGTGGTCGCTCGGCGCGAAGTGAGGAGGATGGCGATCCGGGTGATCTCCTCCGACGAACGACAAAGCCGACGGCCGCAAATGTCCGTCGCCCAAAGGGTTACGCGCCGCCTCCGGCTGGCTGTGCGGTGAGTGCGTCACAGCGGTCCTGCAGCGGTCACGCGTTACGCAATCGGCCCCAAGGCGCGTAACGCCGCCTGCGTGACTTTTACCACGGGCTGCTTGGTGTCGGTCTTGAACGGCGCGACGATCTCAAGAACCGAAGCGCCGGGAAAACCCTTCAGCGCTTTGATCGATGGGTAGGTCTCGCCGCACTGAGCGGCGTAGAGAGCCTGACCGATATCGCGCTGTACAGCCCTTGGAAACTCTTTGAGGTCGCGTAGGGCGGAACCCAACCAGCACACGGGCCGCACACCCTCATCCATTCTTAGAGTATACAGATTCTTGTATGCAAGGAACAGAGCGTGCCGTCCGGCGTTACCAACGAGAGCGACCCCAGGCTCGACCTACAGGTTTTTCACGAGACACGAGACACGGGCTCTAATGCCGCCCTGGAGCCACGGCCCTGCCTGCTACCTCGGGTTTTCACGAAACACGGCTTTTTCAACACGATACGTACCGGGGCGAATCGTGCTTACGGGGACTCGATGGCCGCTGGGGCCGCAGAGGAATGTTGGCTGGTGAACATGGCGAACAGCCCTTCCAGGTGTGCCATGCGCTCCCGCAGGTGGGCTACGTCGCTTTCGAGGCGGGTCAATCGTTCCTCGAGGCGGGTCAATCGTTCTCCGATGGCGCGCTGGCCGTTCAGGATGAGGCCGGCCAGGGCGACACCCAGGCTTGCCAGTGCAACGCCTACCGTGATAACGCCTGTCAGTTCGGGACTCATGGTTCGCTCGCTTTCTGACTGAATCGGCAATGGTCAGTCTACCATGTTCAAGAAGAACTCTTTGGAAATGCCGCCGCGCTTCGTGCCGCACGGCCTGTCGTGGCTCCGTCCCGGCCGCCTGGGTGCGGAGGTGACCCGCCGCCCGTAGGGCCTGCTTCGGCCCGCGGGTCACGAGACATGAAACACGGCTTTTCATGCTGCCTTGGAGCAACGGCCGTACCGCCTGCTCGGTTTTGGGGTCACGAATCACGAGACACGAAACACGAATCACGGCCTTTTTGTCACGTGCTTCGACCGTCGGGTGGTGAGAAATGCTGGCTATCCACTAGCCACTATCCACTTTCCGGGCCTGTCCGAACTTCTTCTTCAACCCGCGCGCGAAGCGCTCGACGTCGATCACATAACGTTCGTGGGCGCCCCTCCCGACGGTTTCGCGTGAATCGACCGCTTCCACGTCAAAGGTGATCTTCCTGCCGTCGACGGCCGTGACGACGGCCTTGTAGGTCACTTCGTCTCCCAGCGGCGTTGCGCCGAGGTGCGATATGTCGACATGGGTGCCGACGGTGTCCTGGCCTTCTGCGAGGTGCGGGAGCACGGCGTCGCGCGCCGTGACTTCCATGTGGGCGATCATGCACGGCGAGGCGAGCGACGGTTTCACACGCTTGCCGAGAAACGAAATGCAGTCCGTTTCCTTTACGATGAGCTTTCGCTCCAGAGTTGTTCCGATCTTGATCACAGTGCCCATAATAACCATTCATGACTGAACTCGAATCCAAGTACGGCGTCAAGCGCATTCTCAACGCGATGGGGATGTCGACGATCGTCGGCGCCAATGTCGTCCCCCCCCAGGTCCGCCGGATCGCGGACGAGGCCATGTCGATGAGCTTCGACATCGACGAGTTGCAGGCCGCCGCCGGCAAGGTCATCGCCCGCTGGACCGGAGCCGAAGCCGGCTGCGTGACGGCCTGCTCGGCGTCGGGAATCGCCGAGACGGTCGCCGCCGCCATGACCGGGTCCGACCTGGGCCGCATCGTCCAACTGCCGGACACGGCCGGCATGAGGAACGAAGTCGTGATGCAACTCGGCCACAACCTGAACTTCGGCGGAGAGGTCGCGCAGATGGTCCGCATCGCGGGGGCCGGGTTGAAGCTCATCGGAACCGCCAACCACTGCGATGCGTTCCACCTCCGCAACGCCATCGGCCCCCATACCGCGGCCGTCCTGTTCGTCGAGAACGGCGTGGTGCACCCCGAGGGCAACTTCATTCCCCTCGAGGACTGCGTCGAGATCGCGGGCCGGAGCGGGATTCCCGTGATCACCGATGCGGCGGGCGAACCCGACGTTCGGCCTCTCGTGCGGGCCGGCTCGGCGGCCGTGATCACGAGCGCCCACAAGATGATGGGCGCTCCGACATCGGGGATGATCTGCGGCAAGAAGGATTTCATTCGCTCTACGTATCTGCAGAACTGGGGCATCGGACGCGCGATGAAGGTCGGCAAGGAGGGCATCGCCGGCTGCATGGCGGCGGTCGAGCAATGGTACTCGCGTGACCTGGAAGGCGAGCGGCGCCGCTTCGACGCCCTGGCGGAAGTCCTGGCCCGGCATGTCCCGGTGCGCCGCGACCCGGGGTCGCCTTTTGTCCATGTCGAGTTGCCGGAAAGCACCGGCCTCACGGCGACACAATTCGCCAATGTGCTCCGGGAAAGCGATCCCGTTCTGTGGGTCAACGCGGCCGATGACAAGGGAAGTCGCCCGACGATCTCGCTGAACCTGCGCGTGATGGACGAGGCCGCCGCCGCCGCAATCGGAGAGGCCCTCAAGCGCTTGATGGACGACCCCAGGGAACCGCAGAAGAACATACCCTTCCACGACCTCTATTGGTCGGAGGAGCGTCTGATGAAGTGGGGCGAATAAAGCCGGCCCATGGCCGAGACCTTGGAACAGGCATACCTGGCGGGCGCGGCGCGGGAGTTCCGACGCCTGAAGAAACTCGCCGACGACGCGCTCGCTCAGATTTCCGGCGTGGACTTCTTCCACAGGCCGGACGCCTCGTCGAACAGCGTGGCGTTGATCGTCAAGCATGTGGCCGGCAACCTGCGCTCGCGTTGGACGGACTTTCTCACGACCGACGGCGAGAAGCCGGAGCGCCGCCGGGATCAGGAGTTCGAGATCGCCGCCGGGGATACGCGCGAAGCGCTGCTGCATCGCTGGGAGGAGGGCTGGCGGCGGGTATTCGAGACGATGGAGAGCCTCGCCCCGGCGGACCTGGAAAAGACCGTGTTCATCCGAAGCGAGCCGCACTCCGTTCTGGAAGCGATCCAACGGCAACTCACGCACAACGCCTATCACGCGGGTCAGATTGTGTTCCTGGCCAAGCATCTGCGGGCCGGCGAGTGGAAGGCCCTGAGCATCCCGCGAGGCGGGACGGAGGAGTTCAACGCCCGGATGCGGGAACGGTTCCGGGACGCGAAGCGGCGCTTCCCGGATGAGTAGCTCCGGGCGTTGCGAAGGAAAAGCGAAGCCCTGGCGGTCGTATCGCGTGCTTCGTTTTTGGGTCACGAATCACGGTTTTCCAGGCTTTCACTAGCCACTATCCACTGCCTTTCTACCCCGGCCTGCTAAGCTGAGAAGAGACCGGTTCAACCTGCCGGAAGTGCTTTCTTTTTCAAGCATTTCCCCCCGACTCTTGCCCACGGAGTTGTCTACAATGACACGAGGTTTCCCGATGGCCGCCGAAGCAACCAGAACGGAGGGCGATGTGGATGGCGCCGCCTCGGTGCTCGATCACATCGGCAATACGCCCCTGGTCCGGTTGTCCGGGATCAGCCGCGAGTTTCCGGACGTCGAGATCTACGGCAAGGGAGAGGGCTTCAACCCGGGCGGCTCGGTCAAGGACCGCCCGGCGCTCAACATGATCCTCGACGGCGAACGGACCGGGAAACTCGAGCCCGGCGGCACGCTCATCGACGCCACCAGCGGGAATACCGGCATCGCGTACGCCATGATCGCGGCCGCAAAGGGGTACCGCGTACGGCTGTTCCTGCCGGCCAATGCCTCGCCGGAGCGCAAACGGATCCTGAAAGCGTACGGCGCCGAGGTCGTGCTGACGGACGCGGCGGAGGGATCCGACGGGGCGATCCGGGCCTGCCGGGAGGAATACCGCAACAACCCGGACCAGTATTTCTATCCGGATCAGTACAACAACCCGGCCAACTGGCTCGCCCACTACGACGGTACGGGCGTCGAGATCTGGAATCAGACGCGCGGGCGCATCACGCACTTCGTTACGGGCCTGGGCACGAGCGGGACGTTCATGGGCGTCGGCCGGCGGCTGCGGACGTACTCGAGCGGCGTGAAGTTGATCTCCATGCAGCCCTCCAGCGGCTTTCACGGCCTCGAGGGACTCAAGCACATGCCCACCGCCATCGTGCCGGGCATTTACGATGAAGGGCTTGCCGACGAAAACATCGGCATCGACACCGAGGACGCCTACAAGCTGGTCAAGCGGCTTGCGAAAGAGGAGGGCCTGCTGGTCGGAATCTCCTCGGGCGCGAATGTCGCCGCCGCCCTCGAAGTGGCCTCGCGGATCGAGAAAGGCGTGATCGTCACGATTCTTTGCGACGCCGCGGACAAGTACCTGAGCGAGCATTTCTGGGACGAAGAATGATTCGCATCGAGCAGCAGCCCTGGGCGGAGATGGTTGCCCATGCGCAGGCGATCTACCCGAACGAGTGCGTCGGAGTGATGCTCGGCAACAGCCGGAACGGCGCGAAAACCGTGACCGAGGCGCTACGCATGGAGAACGTGCATGACGGCCCGCAGGCGGCCCGCTACGAGTTGGATCAGAAGGCCCTGCTCGCCGCGGACACCGAGGCCCGGGCGCGCAAGCTCGAGCTGATCGGCATCTATCATTCGCATCCCGATTGCGATGCGTATTTTTCCGAGACGGATCTCCGTAACTCGTGCCCCTGGTATTCGTTCGTGGTCCTCTCGATCAAAAACGGGACGTTCGACCACGCCAACAGTTGGCTCCCCGACGCGGACCAGACATCCGCTGACAAAGAAGATTTGGAATACGGAGAGAAGTAATGGCCAAGATTCTGATCCCCACGCCGCTGCGCCAGTACGCCGGCGGCCACGACACCGTTGAAGTCGAAGCCGCGACGGTGGGTGAAGCGCTCGATAAGCTGACCACCCGTCACGCCGAACTGCGGCGGCACCTGTTCAACGACGAAGGCAAGCTGCGCAGCTTCGTGAACGTCTACGTCGACGACGAGGACATTCGTTACCTCGACAAGGACCGCACCCGGGTTTCCGATGAAGGGACGATCAGCATCGTTCCTTCGATCGCGGGCGGAAGCACGGTCGCGGCCCCGCCGCCGGCCGTCACGTTGAGCAACGAAGAGGTCCAGCGTTACAGCCGCCATCTCATCATGCCCGAGGTGGGCATGGAAGGGCAGTTGAAGCTGAAGCAGGCCAAGGTCCTCATGATCGGCACGGGCGGTCTGGGCGCGCCGTTGGGTCTCTATCTCGCGGCGGCGGGCGTCGGGAAGATCGGCATTGTCGATTTCGACGTGGTCGATGAGTCGAACCTGCAGCGGCAGGTCATTCACGGCACGAAAGACGTGGGCCGTCCCAAGATCGACTCGGCGGCCGACCGGATGCTCGACATCAACCCCAACATCGAGATCGTCAAGTACGAAACCGCGCTCACCAGCGACAACGCGCTGGACATCATCAAGGACTACGACGTCGTCGTCGACGGCACCGACAACTTTCCGACACGCTACCTGGTCAACGACGCCTGCGTGCTGTTGAACAAGCCGAACGCCTACGGCTCGATCTTCCGGTTCGAAGGCCAGGCCACTGTCTTTCATCACGACAGCGGACCTTGCTACCGCTGCCTGTATCCCGAGCCGCCGCCGCCGGGCCTGGTTCCGAGTTGCGCCGAGGGCGGCGTGCTGGGCATCTTGCCGGCGCTCATCGGCAGCATCCAGGCCACCGAGACCGTGAAGCTGATCCTCGGCAAGGGCGAAACCCTGAGCGGCCGGCTGATCCTCTACGACGCACTGAACATGCGCTTCCGCGAGCTGAAGTTGCGCCGGAACGTCGAGTGCCCGGTCTGCGGGGACAATCCGACGGTCACCGAGCTCATCGACTACCAGCAGTTCTGCGGCATCCCGCAGCAACAGGAAGAGGACGCGGCCGTAAACGGCATCCCCGAGGTCTCGGCGACCGAGTTGAAGGCGGAGCTCGACGCCGGCAAGGAACTTTTCGTGCTGGACGTGCGCGAGCCGCATGAGTTCGATATCTGCCGCATCGAGGGCACGACGTTGATTCCGCTGGGAGAACTGCCGAGCCGGGTCAACGAGTTGAATGCGGCCGACGAAATCGTTGTTCACTGCAAGTCCGGCCGCCGCAGCGCCAAGGCCATCGACTTCTTGCAGACGGCCGGCTTCCGCAAGCTGAGAAACCTGGCGGGCGGGATCTTGGCTTGGAGCGACCAGGTCGACCCCACCGTGCCGAAATACTGACCTTCCGTCCCGGGGCCAACTCGATTGCCCCCGGCGATCAGGACAAGACAGGGAATGCTTGCTACCAAATGACCCAGCCTGCTAGCCTGTATTTCTCGCCATGCTGACTCGTCCGCCGGCGCGACCTGTCCCCGAACCAGGAGAAGGCTGATGGCAACCCCGGCTGAACCCGTCACAAGCGCCATCTTCCGTGCGCAGCGCAGCGTGGACGTGGACCCCGACCTGGCCTACGAAGCCGCCGAGGAAAGCTGTCGCCAAGCCGGCGAGAATGTCATCGCCGCTCTCGGAGCCAAGATCGACTTTCAGGTAGCCGCTCTCGGAGCCAAGATCGACTCTCAGGTCGCCGGGCTCGATGCCAAGATCGACGCCCTAAGCACCCGGACCGACGCTCAGGTCGCCGAGATCAAAGCCCAGATCACTGAGGTCAAGGCCGAGATCAAAGCCCAAGGATCACTAATCGAAAACCTGCGGCAAGTGGTCTGGCGGGTGATCTGGCCGCTTATCGCTCTGCTGGCCGTCCCCATCTTCGGCCTGCTCTACGAGGCTCTTGCCCGCTGAAAAGGGCGCCGCGCGCCGGCCCGGCGATCCTTCTTGACCGCATGATCAAGATGCTGATCGGCCTTTCTCTCGGAGCGTCCAGGCGAGCTTCTCCCCTGGATTGCACAGCCGGTGATTCACAGGGCGCCCGAAGTTACTACTGGTAGTCTCCCGGCCCTAATGCCCGACCTCCCCAAGACCTGCCTCCCGACGTGGACGGTAGGGGAACTGCCTGAGCCGAAAAAAATCGGCCTCAGCAACATAGCCGGATTTATCGGCCCGGGAATCGTCATGTGCGGGATTCAGATTGCCGGCGGCGAGTGGCTCCTCGGCGCGGAGATCACGGCGCGTTATGGGGGCGGCCTCATGTGGTTGGCCGCCGTCGCGATCATCGGCCAGGTCTTCTACAACATGGAGTGCGGCCGCTACGCGCTGTACACCGGTGAGCCGGTCTTCACCGGGTTCATGCGGGCCAGGCCCGGCCCGCCGTTCTGGATCGGGGTGTTGTTCCTGCTCAGCATGGGATCTCTGATCCCCGGGCTGTCCACGCAAGCCGCCGCCGTGCTCTCCGCCATTTTCCTGGACCGCGTTCCCGGCGAGGCGGACCGCGCGCTGGTGACGACGCTGGCGTTCGTATTGCTCGGCGTGGTCTCGCTGCCCATTCTGGTCGGGGGCAAGATCTACAACATGATGCAGGCGGTGATGACCGTGAAGGTCTTTGTCGTGCTCGGCTTCTGCCTGATCATGGGCGTCTTGTTCGTAAGTCCGAAGAATTGGGGCGATGTCTTCAGCGGCTTCTTGAAGGTCGGCAACGTGCCGGTCGTTGCCGGCGAGGACAGCAACGGCAACGGAGTGCTCGATCCGGGCGAGGATTTCGACCGCGACGGGCATCTGGATGTCGTCGAACCCGTCAAGGCGCGCGACCGGTCCGGCAGAGTCGTCGCTTTTGACGACCTCGACGGCGACGGCAAGTGGGACGGAGAGAACGTCGCGAACCTGTTCCTCGCGCGGTTTCGGGATGGGGAGTGGCCCGTCCTGCTGCTGACGCAGATCGCCTTGCTGGGCGCGTTCATCGGATATGCCGGGGGCGGCGGTTTGGGCAATGCCACCTACAGCAACTACTGCCGTGACAAGGGTTGGGGCATGGGGGGGCAAGTGGGCGCTATTCCCAGCGCTATCGGCGGGCGAAAGGTGACGCTCAGCCACATCGGAAAAGTCTTCGCCGTATCGGAAGGGAATCTCCGCCGATGGAAGGGCTGGTGGCGCACGATCGTCGTCGACCAGTGCTTCATTTGGGCTCCTGGTTGCGTCATGGGGATGGCCTTGCCCGCGCTCCTGTCGATTCAGTTCTCCCCGAACTCGGCGCTGTTCCGCGATACGGAGGGCCTTGACTGGGCGCAGGCCATCATTTCCGCCGACGGGGTTCGCCACTCCGGCATGCTCAGTCCGGCAATGCAGGAGGGGCTGTGGATCGCCATGCTGATCGTCGGGCTGTTGGTGCTGCTGCCGAGCCAGATGTCGATCGTCGAGGACGTGTGCCGCCGCTGGACCGACATCTTCTGGTCGGGCAGCCGCCGCATCCGTGAGCGCATGAAGCCGGGTCAGGTGGGGCGCATCTACTACTCGATCCTGGTCTTCTACGTCGTGTGGTCGTTTCTCTGCGCCTGGTATTTCACGAAGTATGAAAATCCCAAGGTGATGGTGTTGTTGATCGCCAACCTGAACAACGTCGGCCTGGGGCTCAGTTCGTTCTTCATCTTGCGCAACAACCTGGCATACTTGCCGAAACCCCTGCGCCCCGGCTGGATCCATCGCATCGGCATCACCGGCTGCGGGGTGTTCTATCTCGGCATGGCGGGGCTGGTTTTCTATCACAGGCAGTTGCCGATATTGAAAGAACTGCTCGGATCGGGATGACCAAGGGTGACGAAAAAATGACGAAGAACAGCGGCATGTTTGACCTTACGGGCCGTGTCGCGCTGGTGTCGGGCGCGGCGAGCGGCCTGGGCAAAGCGACCGCGCTGGCGGTGGCGGAAGCGGGCGCCGACGTCGTTCTGGCCGACATCGATGAAGACGGGATGCGGACGGTTGCTGGAGAAATCGAATCTCTGGACCGACGAGCCCTGCCGCAGGTCTGCGACATCTCGGAACCCGCACAGATTTGTTCGATGTTCGAGCGGATCGACGACGAGTTCGGCCGCATCGACTTCGTTGCCAACATCGCGGGCGAGGCGGTGCGCAAGAAACCGGAAGACATTTCTCTGGACGAAGTCGAGTGGACGTGGCGCAATCTGGTCTACGGACGCTTCTGCTGTTGCCAGCAAGCGGGACGCCGCATGCTGGCCGCCGGGAAAGGAAGCATCGTCAACCTCGGTTCGCTCGCAAGCGTCGCGGCGATGGGCCGCGGCCACATCGCCTACAGCATGGCGATGGGCGCGGTGGTCCAGATGACGCGCGAGCTCAGCACCGAATGGAGCGGGCGCGGCGTGCGCGTCAATTCGATCCTGCCCGCCCAGGTTCTCAACCCCGGTCTGCGCGCCCGGATCGACGCCGATCCGCGCATCAGGGACCGTTTCCTCAGCGGCCTTCCCGCAGGCCGGTTCGGAACGCCGGAAGACATCAAGGGGCTGGCCGTGTTTCTGGCTTCCGACGCATCCTCCTGGATCACCGGCGCGTTGATTCCGATGGACGGCGGCAACCTCGCCATGAATGCCGGAGGCTCCGTCGGAAGCGAAGTGTTCAAGAGAGTGGAGCCGTAAAACACGCAGGCGGTCGGGGTCCCGGCAGCCTCATCGAGGCATTGGTGGGCCGTTGCGGCGCGTATGGACCGCAGGTCAGCCCGGTCAACTCGTCGCAGGCTTCCCGCAGGGACTCCGCGGGGAGCCCTCTCAGTAAACGCCGGGAATAATCCGGTGCTTCACCCGTGACTGATATTCCGCCCACTTTTCGGCGCCGTATTTCTCGGCGCAGTACCTGTCGTCGAATCGTTGCCGGAAGGTGAACAGCGTGACGATGAAGACAAAGTAGGTCCAGGCCCAGGGATTCGTGAAATAGCCGAATACCAGGGCGATGGCCAGGGCAAGGAACCCCTCGCCCAGGTAGTTGAAGTGGCGGGCGGCGCCCCATAGCCCGCTGCACAAAATCTTGCGTTCACCGGCCTCGATGTACTCCGGCTCGATGAGCCCGAGAAACTTGCGGCCGGGCCATCGCTTGAATGTGTATTTCTGCAAGTTGGCGCCGCGCGAGACGCCCCACCCGAACAGGAACAGCGCAGCCGTTCCGATGAGCCGGACATACGTCCCTGCCGGCGAGAATCCGGGATCCGGGTAAGCGGCCATGCCCCATAACGGCAGGATGAATAGCCACCCGTAGACCACGAGGCCGCCCCAGAACAACTTGAAACCCAGTTCCTCATGGATCAGGTCGTAGGTATAGAGCTGGACGCGCTCGAAGATGAAGTAGTCCAGAACGTAGAAGGTGAAGAACGCCGCATACAGGAAAACGCCCGGATTCGAGTCATCGCCGAAGAGTTCGTAGTGGTACGCGGCCCCGGACAGGGCGTTGAGCGACAACATCGTCCCACCGACGACATAGAAATACATCTTCACGTCGAAGCGCTCGTTGAAGAACGACAGCTCCCGGGCACGCCCGGTCCACAGCGCCAACAGCGGGTTCTTGATCCTGCCTTGCGGCTGGCTGAAAACCGCGATGACGCTGAAGATCGTGGTGAAGACCGTTCCGCCGGCCACGGCATAGATCGAGGTTCGGTAGAACCAGTCACGCGGCATCCCGGTGAGCTCGAGAGCCCACACGATCAGCGCGATGGCGAACACCGGTAGACCGTTGAGCCGATAGTTGCGGGGCGCGCCGGTCTCCGGGTTGATGACGTAGCCGGGAACCCGCCTTGCCGGCAGTATGATCTGCGCCAGGAAAAACACGGCGAAGATCACCAGCGGAGTGAAAAACCCCGCAATCGCTTCCGTCCGGGAAAGCTCAAAAAGGTGGCCAATGCCAAGCCAAGCAATCATGACCGAATACTCCTTCCACCACAAATGTGGTCATTGATGGATATGGGCTCAGGAAATCAATAACACCCTACGCGGCGCGAGACGTGACACCGGCGAGAGGTCCGCATCGTTTCTGAGGGGCCTTTCGGACCTCCCGGACGCTTCCAACCCAAGCCGGCTACTGAAAGGATGCATCGCACTCGGCGATGGTCATGGGATCGGTAGCGACCAGATCTTCCCAATCCTGGGTATCGAACCAAAATTGGCGGTGCTGTTCGAGCCAGCCATCGGCCTTGCGAATCGCAATCCAGCTATTGAAAAAATTCAAGGCATCGTGGTCGCCTTTCCGCACGGCGATCGCCAGCACTTCCGATGCGAACGGCTCGTCGAAGGGCAGGTGCAGGGTATCCGGGTTGTCCTCAACCCATGTGTTCCTCGTGGACCCGTGCGCCCTTGCGGCATCAGCCATGCCGGAGACGACGGCCTCGAGGATCGCGGTGTCGGAATCGTAGAGCAGGATCATGGCCTCGGGAAAAACATTCTCGATAGCAGAGATGGTTGAGGATCCCCTCCGGGTCGCAATCGTGACGCTGGAACTGTTGAAGTCTTCCAGCGTTTCCAAGCCGGCGGTTCGATCCCTATTCGCCACCAGGTAGATTCCGGTCTGGTTGTATGAAGATGTGAAGTTGACCTTGAGGTTGCGTTCCGGAAGGATGGTCATGCCGCTGATAATGACGTCAAACTCCTCGGCGATCAGTGCCGGGATGATGTAATTCCAGTTCGTCCGCGCGAATTCAACCTCAACCCCCATATCTTCAGCCAATCTGGTCGCGACCTCGATTTCAAAGCCGATCAGCTCGCCGTCCGCATCGCAGGCCGACCAGGGTGCGAACAGGCCCAGCCCGACTCTCAGTACACCGCGGTCCTGGATCTCCTCGATGACGCTTTCATAACCCCGCCAGGAGAAACCCTGGGCCATCGCCCGAGGGCTGAATCCTCCAATGAGGGCGGCAACGACCAGGACACGCACTATGTGCTTTCTTGTCATTCAGACACCTCCTGAGGCGCGAGCCGCTTGGCGCGCACAGGCGTACTTGCCAAATCACCTCCTTCACCCCTCAGGTCACGAAACACGAATCACGGCCTTTTTTCGCGTGCTTCGACCGTCGGGTGGTGAGACATGCAGGCTAATTCCAGATACTTTGCCGTACCCTTTCCGGGAACAAAGTACCACAAGCCGAGAGGGTCTGACGCCCCTCTGAGAATCGCCGCTCCCGGGACCTCTGACAGGGGAAGCTTCTCCCTCCCTGATGTGAAAACCCATGATCCTCGCCGCGGATAGGTCGAAACGAGGCCGGTGCGACGGTATGGAAGAGTTAGGACGAAAGGCACGACGTGGGTTTTTAGCTGTGATTGATCCGCACTTGGGCGGGGGTGGGACTAGCCTGCATTTCTCACCACGCGGCGAGGCGAAGTGCGTGAGAGGCCCGTCAGGACGAGGCGTGAGCCGGGCGGAGGAAAAAGGCGAGCGCAACACGGCCTTTAAGGTTTTTCACGGATCACGAGTCACGAAACACGAATCACGGCCTTTTTTCGTGTGCTTCGACCGTCGGGTGGTGAGAAATGCAGGCTACTGAAAGGATGCATCGCACTCGGCGATGGTCATGGGATCGGTAGCGACCTGATCAGCCCACTCGTGGGTCTCGAACCAATAATGGCTGCGCTGTTCGAGCCAGCCATCGGCGTGGCGAACCGCAATCCAGCCATTGAAAAAATTCAAGGCATCGTGGTCGCCTTTCCGCACGGCTATCCCTGCCACGTCCGAGGCAAACGGCTCCTCGAAGGGCAGGTGCAGGGTATCCGGGTTGGCTTCAACCCATGTGGTCCGCGTCGTCGCGTACGCTACTGCTGCATCGGCCTCACCGGAGACGACGGCCTCGACGACCGCGGTGTCGGTGTCATAGAGCAGGATCATGGCATCAGGGAAAACATTCTCGATAGCCGGGATTGCCGAGGTTGCCCGCCGAGTCGCAATCGTGACACTGGAACTGTTGAAGTCTTCCAGCGTTTCCAAGCCGGCGGTTTGATCTGTATTCGCCACCAGGTAGAGACCGGAAGAGTTGTACACGGACGTGAAATTGACCCTGAGGTTGCGTTCCGGAAGGATCGTCATCCCACCGATAAGGACGTCAAACTCCTCGGCGATCAGGGACGGAATGATATAGCTCCAGTTCGTCCGCGCAAATTCGACCTCAACCCCCATATCCTCGGCCACTCGGGTCGCGACATCGATTTCAAAGCCGATCAGCTCGCCATCCGCATCGCAGACCACCCAGGGCTCGAACAGGCCCAGCCCGACTCTCAGCACCCCGCTGTCCTGGATCTCCTCGATGACGCTTTCATAACCCCACCAGGAGAAACCCTGGGCCATCGCCCGAGGGCTGAAACCTACAATCAGGGCTGCAACGACCAGGACACACACTACGTGCTTTCTTGGCATCAGACACCTCCTTTAAAAATAAAAAAGATTCGCTCCAACCTCGACCTGACGGTTCTTCAATCGGCCAGCCCCTTTGTCTGAAAATCTTCAGCCGCGTTGAGACGGCTTGGGTGGCGCAAGGATGGCCGGGAAGTCCGGTTCGGAGCCCGTTCGGGCCAACCGATTCGGGGTTTTCAGGGCGAGATCCGAGTCACTCGTTCCAGATACTTTGCGGTACCCTTTCCGGGGACAAAGTACCACAAGGCGAGAGGGTCTGACACCCCTAATTCCGGGGTCTCGGATAAGGGCGAGCTTCCCACTCCCTATCGCTACGACAGGAATGAAGGCCCCAATTCGTACCCGCCCACGGTAAGCAGCCGGTTCCAGTCCAAGAATGGCAGAACATGAAGGTCCCGGAAGTCGCAGCGGCGGTAGTTTGACAACACCTGGACCGAAATCCGAGTGTGTCACGAATCAGGAGTCATGAAACACGGACTTTTAGGCCGTTCGGTTCGTCGCGGGCGCGCAAGAGTCACAAAACCAAAAACCACCGCCCGAACCACCGCGCTCTCTGACAAGTCACAGTTTCCCTTCCCACTGTTTCCCGGTAAAAAATGGCCCCTCCCCTGAGTCGGCGGCGCCTCACCGTCAGCCGTTCTCGAAAGACCTCACTATGAGCTCCCGTCACCTTCCGGGCTCCTGGGGCTGCGACAACCGCCAAATGACACCATGCTGAGAAAGGGGAACGTTCAGATTACGCAAACAGGTGTACTTTCTCTATGGTGTTGATGAACGAGAGGAACTCGTTGCAGCCGGATGCCCTCACTTCTATGCTGAATAGGTCATCGACGAGAGAGTCCTGTTTCCGGTCCGATCGATCATCCGCGGACCCCTCCTGCCTCCGCGTTGTAGCGACCCGATGCCGTCTGTGAGAAGAGATCAAGCGAACATGGCCATCGTTAACCTGCATTTCTCACCACGCGGCGAGGCGAAGTGGGTGAGAGGGCCGTCAGGACGAGGCGCGCGCCGCTTGGCGCGCGCAGGCGTACTTGAACAGTACGTTGAGCACGGCAAGCAAGCGCAACGAAGTCATGGAGGTCATATCGCGTGCTTCGACCGTCGGGGGGTGAGAAATGCAGGTTAAGAAAACCCAGCCTGGCAAGGATACGCTGCTGTCTCTCTACCGCACCATGCAAGTGATTCGGCAGTGCGAAGAGCGGCTTGCGAAATCGCATCAGCTCGGTCTGGTGCACGGGGCCTGTCATACCTACGTTGGCGAAGAGGCGATTGCGGCGGGAGTCTGCGCGCATCTGCGGCGCGACGACGTCGTCTTCAGCACCCACCGCGGTCACGGTCACGCCTTGGCCAAGGGGCTGCACCCGCGCGAACTGATCGCGGAGTTGTACGGCCGGGAGACCGGGTGCTCGCACGGGCGCGGCGGCAGCATGCACCTGTTCAAGCCCGAGATCGGTTTGATGGGCACCAGCGGCATCGTGGGCCCCTGCATCCTGCAGGGGTGCGGCGGCGGCTACAGCTTCAAGATCAAGAAGACCGATCAGGTCGCGGTGGCGTTCTTCGGGGACGGCGCGGTCAACAACGGTGCGTTCCACGAGGGGCTGAACATGGCCGGCATCTGGAACCTGCCGGTGCTGTTCGTATGCGAGAACAACCAGTTCGCCACCGAGGTGCCCTTTCAGTACTCCAGCGGCATTCCCGACGTGGGACGCCGCGCCGCGAACTACGGACTGCCGGGATTCGAGGTGGACGGCAACGATGTCACGGAAGTCCATCGCGTGGCGGGCGAGGCCATCGAGCGAGCGCGCAACGGGGGCGGACCGACACTGATCGAGTGCAAGACGTACCGGACGCGTGCTCACGCCGAAGGTATGGGCGACTTCTCCTATCGGACAAGGCATGACGTGGACCAGTGGAAGAAACGCTGTCCGATCGTGCGGTTGGGAGATCAGTTGCTCGAAAAGGGTTCAGCCAGCGAACCCGAGCTGGACGCGGTCTCCGCCGAGGTCAGGGAGCTGATTGCCGAGTCGCACCGAGTCGCGGAAGCCTCTGCGTTCCCCGAAGCGCAGTCTGCGATGGCGCACGTCTATTCCGAAAGCACCGGTCATACGGCCGGCTCGGAACCGCCGTCCGGCGATCGCGAAACGACCTTCGTCGCGGCAACGCATGAAGCGCTTGCGCACGAGATGGCCAACGACCCGCGCATCTTCGTGATGGGAGAAGGGATCGGCGCGCGGGGCGGCAACTTCACGACCACGCTCGGGCTCTATGACAAGTATGGCGCGGATCGCCTGTGCGACACGCCGATCTGTGAACGCGGTTTTGTCGGGCTGGCCTGCGGGGCGGCCATGACCGGGACGCGGCCGGTGATCGACTTCATGTTCATCGATTTCATCAACGACGCGTTCGGCGAGATGATCAACCAGATCGCCAAGATGCAGTACATGTCGAGCGGCCGGTTGAAAATGCCGCTGCTGCTGCGCGGCTGCATCGGCATCGGTCACTCGGCGGCAACGCACCATTCGGGCAGCTATCACTCTGTCTACACGCACATTCCGGGGCTGAGGGTGGTCATGCCCGCCACTCCCTACGACGCGAAGGGTTTGTTCACTCGCGCGCTGCGCTGCAGCGACCCCGTGCTGTTCCTGGAACACCGCGAGCTGATGGCCGTCAAAGGCCCGGTCCCTGAGGAGCCTTACGAGATCGAGTTCGGCAAAGCGTCGGTGGCGCGCGAAGGGACGGACGTAACGATCGTGGCGCTTTCATTGATGCGTCACCATGCCGAGAAGGCCGCCGTGCAGTTGGCGGCCGAGGGGGTGTCCGCGGAAATCATCGACCCCCGCACGGTCTCGCCGCTGGACACCGACACGATCCTCGCATCGGTGAGAAAGACGGGACGCCTGCTGATCGTCGATGAAGCGTTCCAGCCATGCGGTGTCGGGGCCGAAATCGCGGCACGCGTCGCCGCGGAGGGCTTCGACGACCTGGACGCTCCCATCCAGCGCCTCAACGGCGCTTTCACGCCGACTCCCTACAGCCCGACGTTGGAGAAGGCGATCGTGCCGCAGGTGGAGGACATCGTGCAAGCTGTTCAGCAGCTTCTCGAAGAGTGAGACCCCATGGCGATTGAGATTGTCGTCCCCCGGCTCGGCTGGTCGATGGACAAGGGCCATTTCGGCGAGTGGCTGAAGAAAGACGGCCAGCGAGTCAGCGCCGGCGACATGGTATTCGTCCTGGAAGGTGAAAAGGCGGATCAGGAAGTAGAATCCTTTGATGCAGGCATCCTGCGCATTCCTCCCGATGCCCCCAAGCCGGGCGATGAAGTCGTGGTCGGACAGTTGCTCGCTTATCTGGTCGAAGAAGGTGAGGCTGCGCCGTTCGAAGCCGCCCGCCGCGACCCGACGCTGGAAGTACGGCCCCATGCCGCTCCCCGGCATGAGGTGCGAGTTCGAGCCGGCGAGGCCGCCACCGCAGAGTCGGCAAAGCCACAGAAAGCGCCGCGAGGCGCCATCAGCCCGCGGGCAAAGCGAGTCGCCCGTGAATTGGGCGTCGACTGGACGAGGGTTACAGGCAGCGGCCGCAACGGACGCATCCAGGAGAGTGACATCCGCAACGCGGCCGCCGCGGCGTCGAGCGGCGCGGTCGCGCAGCACGAACCCGCGGCTCCCACGGGGCAATTGACTCCGATCACCACCATCCGCCGAACCATCGCCGAGCGGATGCTGGCGGGTGTTCACCAGGCGGCGCCGGTAACGCTCACCACCAAGGCTGATGCCCGAGGCCTGGTCGACTTGCGGAGGCGCTTCACGGAAGCAGCAATCGAGGCCGGCCCCGTTCCCGGTTACACCGACTTCCTGATCAAGCTGTCAGCCCTGGCCCTGAATGAGCATCAAGAGATGAGCGGCCAATGGAGCGACGACGGTATCTTCATGCCCGACCGATGCAACATCGGCTTTGCCGTCGACACGGATGCAGGGCTGCTGGCGCCCGTGGTTCATGACGTTCCAGGGAAAACGTTGCGGCAGATAGCGGTGGAAACGCGTCAACTCACGAAACAAGCCCGCGAAGGCAGCTTGAAAGCCTGGCAAATGCAAGGAGGGACGTTCACGATCACGAATCTGGGTGGCTTCGGAGTCGACACGTTCACGCCGATCATCAACCTGCCTCAGGCAGCCATTATCGGCGCGGGCCGTATCGCGGCGGAACCGGTTGTTCGGGAAAGTGAAATCGTCGCATGCGAGATGCTGCCGTTAAGCCTGACGTTCGATCATCGCGTGGTCGACGGCGCACCTGCCGCGCGGTTTCTCGACACGCTGCGGGGGTACATCGAAAACCCCGATCCCTGCTTGCTGCCGTAGCCTCGGAGACTACCGCCTAAGAGACGTTAGCCTGCATTTCTCACCACGTGACGAGGCGAAGTGGGTGAGAGGGCCGTCAGGACGAGGCGCGAGCCGGGCGGAGGAAAAAGGCGCGCGCAGGCGTACTTGCCTAATCGCCTCCTTCACCATTCGGGTCAAGAAACACGGCCTTTCCGGTTCACTGGCCGTCATACATTTCTTCTGGAGCGTATCAGGCCCCCTCCCATGGTTTTCACGAATCACGAGACACGAAACACGAATCACGGCCTTTTATTCGCGTGCTTCGACCACCGGGTGGTGAGAAATGCAGGCTAGCTCCGTTGCCCGTCGAGTACGCCGCGCATGTAAGCGAACGATTCGGCCATGCCGGCCTGGGGTGCATTGGGGTTGATTTCATACTCCAGTCCGACGACGCCCTGGTAGTTCATTTTCTTGAGCGCCGCGAAGACCCGCGCGACCGGCAGCTTGCCCTTGCCGACCTCGACCTGACTGCCTCTGTCCGCGAAGTTCGTGAGATCCTTCATGTGGATGTCATGGAGACGGTCGCCGGCCATCTCGATCTCTTCGACGACGTCGACGCCAGTCCGCGAAGCGTGACCGAGATCGAGACAAAGCCCCATGCGCGGACCCATGTTCTTGACCCGCTTGAGGACGCTGGCGCCGTTGGGGTAGTACTCGTCCTCGGGGCCGTGGTTGTGGATCGCGATCTTGAGATCGAACTTTTCGGCATACTTCTCGACGTAGCCGAGATTGTTGTGGGTTGGCGCGCAAACAACCGTGGAAAAGCCCGCGTTCTTGGCGTACTCGAGGTGAAATCGGACGTAATCTTCGTCGTCTTCACCAAGGCCGATATTGCCGCCGGAAACGATCGTCAACCCGGCGTCTTCAAATTCCTTGCGTGCCGCCGACAGATCTTCTTTCGACAGGTAATACGGCATGTGGAACGACTTGACGTTGACGTACTTGATGCCGAGGTCCTTGACGATCGCGATCGCTTGCGAGCGGCTGAACTTGCGCAGCGAATACGTTGCCACGGCCAGCCGAACGTCGCCCCAGTAGTGGTTGCCGGCAGCGGCCGCCGGAAGCGCCGGGGAAGCGGCCAGAGCGGTCGCTCCGGCAATGAAGTTGCGTCGGGTGCTCGTTGTCATGGTGCGGTTCCTTCCGAACTAAGAATAACTTGCCGGGCCAGGCCTTGGCCCTTGCCGGGGTCCCAGATCGTGCCACCGATGAACCGTTCGGCATTGGGCGCGTTGTTGTAGTAGTACACGGTCACAAGCTTCCCGTCGGTCCGTTGCACCGTGCGGGGATAACCCAAATCCCAATTGCCGCCGTCTGCGCGCAGCACGATCGGGTCGCTCCAGGTTTCTCCGTTGTCACTGCTGAGCTTGGCGCGGATGCCGTAGGGCTCGGCCCGATAACCGTAGACGAGCGCCAGGCGGCCATCCTCGAGTTTCGTGAGGCTGGGTGGATTGCCGCGGCCGGTGTCGGGTACGGGGATGTTCTTGAACGTCCACCAGCGCCCGGCATCGTCGGAACGCCAAGCCTCGATCCAATGGCGCCGGCGGAACACGGTGAGGATGGTATTTTTTGCCAGCCGCACCGAAGCGGGCATGATGGCATAGTCGCGCCCGGGCGGCTGCGGCCCGATATAGGCCAGCATCTGCCAACTCCTGCCGCCGTCTCTCGTGCGGACGCACACCGGGCGTCCCTCGCGGGCATTCGGCTTGGACACGGTCACGAAAGCGGTCAGATCGTGCTTGCCGTTGATCAGGTAGTCCGTGCGCGCCGCCACGCCGGCTTCTTCAAAATCAGGAAACTTGAAGGGTCCGTTCCAGGTCTTGCAGCGGTCGTAGGAGTAGTAGAAGCGGGACGGCCCATTCTGATGGCTCGCCATGCGGATGGTCATGGCGAAATCCGGGTGAGTGAAGTCGATGGCCAGGGTGCAGTCGACGGCAGGCTTCCCACCAGGTTCCGTAGGAACATTGGCCATCTTGGTTTCCGGCGGCGGAAGCAGGCTCTCGGGCTTTTCGATGGACCAGGTCTCGCCTCCATCGAGGCTTCGCGCCAGGAGGTGTTCTGCGGGCCGCGTGTAGTCGATCGCGTGGCTACGCTCGCTGTACTTGTAGTGGCCGGCCTCGAAGCCGACGACGATTTCATCCCCCCACGACCAGATGCCGTGATTCGCCGGCCAGCCGCCAAAACGGCCCGCCTGCTTGTAAACGATGACGTTCTGGGTCGCATGGGCGTGATGATCGGCGAAGGCAGCGGAAACGAAGGTTAGCGTCAGGACGACAGGTGTGAACAAGGCTCTCATACCGATCTGGAAGAGCACGCAGGGAGAAGGCCCGGATTCATCCTAGCAATGTTGCCGGAACGCGGATCAAGACGGCCCGCGCCTCGTTGGTCTTGTGCCGTCTCTGCCTTCTCCCCAGGCGTTGGCCGCTGCTACGGAGGGCCGTCACCAGATGTAGTCCTTAGCGACAGCGCGTTTGTCCTGTCCGTCGAGGACGTGCATGACCCTGATCTTCTTCAGGGCCACGGGAGAGAGCTGGCCGATGGGGATGTAGATGATCTTCAAGCCCATACGGGCGGCAATACTGCGGAAGATGGAGCGGGGTGGCTTCGCCGCAACATAGACAACGAGCTTTTCGATTGAATAGTCGAGCGCGGCGAGCAGCAGGAGTTCCGGCTTGGACTCGGCGAACAGGTAATCCGGGTCAGTCCAGACCTCCATCATACGGCGAGAGGGAAGGTTGAGGAGAAGCCCACCGTATTCGGAGCGGCCGATGCCGGGGCCGACGATATTCTCGAACGGGTCGGTGGCGTAAAAGGCCATGTCCGATTCGTTCTGATGCTCGCCGAGCCAAGTCTTGCAGTAGGAGTAGCGATTGTCCCGGTCTTCGTCGAAGATGAGCACCACCGCGCCGACCTCGCCCGAGACGCGTTGCCAGGAGCGCACGTAGATCTTCTTCTCGTGCCAGTTGCGGAGTGTTTCGCGGAGGTCGATGCCGTCGAGCAATGAGGTGGTGAACGGCTCGGTGTGGGAGCGCTCTTCCGAGAGGATGCTCTTGCCTTTCTTCTTGAGGAAGTGGCCGTAGTTTTCGATAACGAGATCTTCGGGCGGATAGGAGCAGATCGAAAAGCCGGCCCATCGCTCGCGCCATTCACCGGGCGTCTTTTCGCCCTTGCGCCCCTTGAGCCCGGTCGGGCGCATGCCGGCCTTCCTCCGAGGGAGACGGCGGCGGATACGAATGCGGCGGGTGTCAAGCCACATCTGCTCCCCCGAGAGCTTGACGGTCATCAGATCGGTGGCAGTCTTCTGGTGGGCATAAGCTCCGGCCATCTCCCACATCTCCCAGGCCATGTTGTCGTCTATGGTGGACCGTGCGGCGACGGTCAGCTCGAACAGGCCGCCGAGGAGTTGTCCCTGCGTCATGGCGAGATTGCGGGCGTAGCGGCTCCAAAGCCGCCGCTGCCACAGACCAACCGATTCGCCGGTGTTCTTCTCGTAGATGCGTTGCGCTTCACGGAAGAGGCGGAGGTGAAGCCGCTGGCGGTCGAGCGGTTCTTGGGAGCCACGGGCAACGGCGCCTTGCTTCGGGTCTTCGGCAGGAACACCGATGAGAGAAAAGCCGCGCACCTGTTTCGTTTCGATGGGCGGCCGGTCGGGAGCCGGCGGCCGGCCGTGACGCCTCGCTTCGTAGATGCTTTGCAGAAACGGCATCTCGGTGAGCACCTCGGTGAGGCATTCGGGGTGGAGATTGAGAAGCCGAACTCCCTTGCGCCTGACCTTGCGCAGCGGACGGGCCTGCGGGCGCTCCATCGCTTCGAGCAGAGGGTCGAGAAGTTTCAGCGCAACGACGACGAGCGTATCGGCTTCGAGGTCGATGGCCTGGAGTTGTGACGCCAGCGCTTCAGCGTGAACAGTGAGGCTGGCTTTCCGCTCACGGGAGCTCTTGCGATAAGACGCGATGTACTGCGGAAAACCGATGCGCTCGACAGCGTAGGAATCGGGATAGGCATCTATCGCGCAGGATCGCTCGGCAACATCAGGATCGAGAAAAACGGTCTTGGCGTTGACCTCCCTTGCGGTTCGCAGTGCCTCGACAAAAGGATCGGCGGGCTCGACCGTTTCGTAGACCGCCCGGTCGGCTCCTTCGTCGTCGTAGATGATGGCGGAAAGCTCAGGCAGCCGCTCGATGGCCCGTTCGTAGCAGGATGAGAGAGTGATGGGAAGGTCGATGGCGACGAATTGCGGCTTTGCGTTCAGGATCTGCTGGCGGACGTGGCAAGCGAACTCAAGCCGGCCCGGCACAACCGGGAGGTAGCGTATGGGACCGCGGCGCTGATCGGAGAGATCACTTGCCGGGGACATAGCGGAGCGCCTCTTGCCCCAGCGTCTGCAGGATCGCGGTGTGCAGACACTTGTCCTGGGTGGCGCCGTTGCCGGAGGACCGGAGCTTCATGGCGAAGCGGCCGATGTTGATGCCGTCGCGGGAGGTGTACCGCTCGTCGGCGACGTGGGCCGCCTGGAGGAAATCCGTAACGTAGTCGAGAACCGCGTCATCGGCAAAGGGCAGGTTCTCGGTGAGAATGGCCTTCTCTTCATCCCGCTCTGGGAAATCGACCATGATCTGCGGTTGCAGACGGGAGTGGATGTACTCGGGCAGCTCGAACGTGGAAGCATCATCGTTCATCGTGGCGGTCATGCGGAAGCCACGATGAGCATGAATCTTGATGCCGGCAATGATGGATTCTACGTAACGGCGATTATCGAGCAGGGGCGCGAGCGATGCCCAGCTTTTTTCGCTCATGCGGTTGCCTTCGTCGAGAATGCAGACGCCGCCTCGGATCATGGCTGTCACGAGCGGCGAGGCGACATAGCGAAGACGGCCTTCGCCTTCGATGACCGGCGTGATCAGCAGGTCTTCCGGTCGAGTGTCGAGCGTCGCCTGCATGATATAGACGTCGCGGCTCATCTTCTTGGCCGTGGCGTAGGCGAGGGTCGTCTTCCCGACGCCGGGCTTGCCGAGCAGCCGCGGCGTCATGGGTACGTCGTGCTCATGGATGGTGAGCCAAGCCGCCTGAAGCTGGCGCACCAACTCCTCCTGTCCGACCCATCTGACAGGAATCTCATCGGGATGAGCGAGATACAGAGTCACGCCTTCCACATCAACGGTGCGGCCTGTGCCCGAGTAGGCGGAACTCATGTTGACTATTCTATCGTTGCGGAACAAGCATGAATAAGCAGGCCGCAGCTTGCGGATGGATCTGCACGGCGGCTTGCCCGAGAAGTGGTGGCCGAGCCTGAAACGATGTTTGATATACTCGATTTCGTCCCGCGCGACGCTGACTCATGCCCGAAGCTGAAACAACGACCGAGGTTGTTGCCCCCCCTGACCCGAATCTGATTTCCACCCTCTCCGACGGAACGAAAGTAAAGAAGAGAAAACTCCGTCAGCGAGCTTGCAACGAGCCTCTGAAGAAGAAGATCTGCGCAGGCCACCTCAAGCGTTGGTATGAGTTTCCCGGTGAAGTGCAAGGGATGTTGGATGTCGGCAACGAAGTTTATCGTTGCGAGCGCTGTCAAACCCTGTATCTCCCGAACGATGAAGAAGTCCCCCGCACGGGCACCCTGGCCTTCTGAAATAGCGGCTGTACACGATTGGGCAGGAGTCCGAGGGTGATGGCCACGCTTCTGGTCGGATCGGGTTCGAAAGAGTGCGGCTCTCGAACCGGCCGCTCCAGAGGATCGGCACGGCCATACGACCCCACCGTTCTCTTCGGCGCTGTCCGCGGCTGCATGTTCCTGCCGAAGAGGCCGTTCGAGGTATCGGTAAAACCTCCTCTCTATTGACTTCCCCGCAGGGAGGCCGCTAAGGTCGCCAGTGATATTCATGCTGACCGTTAGTACTTTCGTCCCGGGCCGGCCTGAAACATCCCCAGATCAAACGGCGTTTATACAGGGCCCGGATGTTTCCCGCTTGCATGATCCGCACACGGAGGAGGAAACACTGACCTGACAATATCCGACGATCTTCAAGCCAGGCTGGACCGACTCGAAGCGGAAAACGCCGGACTGCGGCGAGCTGTCGAGGAGTTGTCGATTCTCAATGAGGTCGCCACGGCGGTATCCTCGGCCTCGTCGCTGAACGCGGTCATCGATCTGGTGGTCCGGAAGTGCGTCAAACACCTTCGTGTCGAGCAGGCGGCCGTTCTCATGTTGAGCGGCCAGGATGAAGCCGCCGCTTTGCGCACGATGGTTCGCAAAGTCGAGACGGACATGCAGAGAAATCCCTTTCGACTGAGTGATCAGGTCGTCGGTTGGATCATCAAGAACCAGGCGCCGCTCGTCATCAACGACGTTGCAACAGACGATCGTTTTCGAGCCCCCATACGGCAGACTGACGGCGTCGTTCACTCGCTGCTGTGCGTTCCGCTGCGACTCAAAGGCCGTTTGATCGGTGCCCTCAGCGTATTCAACAAACGAGGAAAAGAGGGTTTCACCGAGAGTGATCAACGACTTCTCGCGATTATTGCAGCCCAGTCAGCGCAAGTGATCGAGAACGCGCGTCTCGGCGAGGAGGAAAAGGCGCTTCAGCTCATGCAGCAAGAACTGAAGATGGCCCACGACATTCAGAACAAGCTGCTGCCGACAAAACCGCCGGCGATTCCCGGCTTCCGGATCGCGGGACGTTCGCTCGCCGCTCGCAATGTGGGCGGCGACTACTACGACTACTATCCAGCAGGGGACTGCTATGCGATCTGCCTGGGCGATGTCTCGGGCAAAGGCATGCCGGCAGCGCTGTTGATGGCTTGCACGCAAGCTACGGTGCGTGGACAGACACTCGTCGAGTCGTCCGCCGCCCGGTGTATCGAGCGATCGAACAAACTGCTGTATCAAATCACCGACTCCGACAAGTTCGTCACATTGTTCTTCGCCCTGCTGGATCCGGAAGGCCGCCGTCTCCACTACACCAATGCCGGACACAATCCGCCGATTCTGCTCTCCGACAAGCAAGTGCAGCCCCTTGATGTGGGTGGACCGGTGTTGAGCATCCTGGCATCGATCCCGTATCAGCAGGCGCACCTGGATCTTCACTCGGGCGATCTTCTTGTGATCTACTCCGACGGCTTCTCGGAGGCGATGAACCGCCGCTTCGAAGAGTTCGGCGAAGAACGCTTATTGGAAGTAATTACGGCGGCTCGCGATTTGGAATTATCTCCGGAGGAGGTGATCGAGCGATCGTTCGAAGCCGTCAGGCAGCACTCAGGCGGCGCCCCTCAGACGGATGACATGACGATGGTGGCGCTGAAGGTGGAGTGAGGGGCGCTGCGTGCTGCGAGGAGTCTCCACCCGCTGTCATCCAGCGGTTGCGACGGCCTGGAATCAAGGGGCGTGAGCCGGATTGAAGCCGCCACCTTCGCTGTTGTGCTTGGGAGCGCCGCCGTTGATCCCGATTCAAAATACCTGGTGAGACAGTTCGCAGAACACTCCGGGCCGAATGCAGGCTAGTGCTTACCGATCTCGTAGAGGTAGATCGTATGATCTCTTCCCTGCCCTGTCAGCTTCTCGGTTTTGACCGGTTTCCAGCCCTCGATGCGAAAATCATGCGAAACCACACGCGAACCCTCTTGCAGACCTTGCTCTAGGTTGGGCCGGAGTTTCTTGTTCGAAGTCCACAGCAGATAGAGCGTCACGACAGAGGCGGGTGAAAGGTCTACTTGCATCAGGTCCTGCTGCAGGATCCGGGCATGATCATCCAACTCGAGTTCCTTGATCCGAGCGCGTGCCTGATCAACCAACTTCCCGTCAATCTCGACGCCCACGGCCTGGGCGCCGAACTGACGGGCCGCCATGACAACGATGCGGCCGTCTCCCGAGCCCAGATCATAGACGGTATCTTGCTCGGTGACATCGGCCAAGGTCAACATCCGCTCGACAACCGGCGGCGGAGAGGGGACGTACGGAGCGAGCCGATTCACGCCGAAACTTGTGCCTTGGGCCAAGACAGCGGGGACAATACAGACAAGAAGAAATGCCGAAGCGAATCGCACGGGAAACCAAGCCTTCATGGTCAAGGTCGCTCCTGGAGTGAAACCGCTACACACGATCATTTATGTGACGTGGCTCGTTAGGTGCCGGTTTACTCTCGGGACGCCGGGCTAGTATGAAGAATCACTTCACCCCTCCCTTGATGCGTCCCATGATCGGTAGGAGTAAGTTATCCGCGCACCCCAACTCGCGAACGGGCCCGAACCGAATACGCCCTCAATGTAGCATGCCGGCCGAGAATCGTCAGTTGTATCTGACCTGCATTTCTCACCGCGTGGCGAGGCGAAGTGCGTGAGAGGGCCGTCAGGACGAGGCGCGAGCCGCTTGGCGCGCGCAGGCGTACTTGAACAGTACGTCGAGCACGGCAAGCAAGCGCAACGAAGTCATGGCGGTCGTATCGCGTGCTTCGGCCGTCGGGTAGTGAGACATGCAGGCTAGAGCGGTCGGCACGATGAACGATGCAGGCATTCACCGGCCGGCACCGTTGAAATCGAGAAGCCTCCCAGGCCGACGCAGGCTCAGATGAGACCCCGCTGCGGACCGAGGCGTGCGGCTGCTATGCCGAAAAATGCTCTATCCGTAGACCGTCTCGCGAATCACCGACCGAAATGCCACAAGGACGCGGCCAAACACAGGCTTGCCGAACCGGGTCGCCGGATCAAACTTGGTAGTCAGCAAGATATTTCGTACCTGAGACTTGATCTTCATCTCGGCATCGGGCGTATTTTGGGGCATCTCCAACATGCGAACGTGATAGACACGGCCCTCGCGGTCGATGAACGCCTCGACGGTAACATCCTCTTCGAGCGCGGGTCCGGGAATCTCGGCCAGGCTGGGCTCGCTGATCCATGCCTTCGTCATATAGGTAAGGGGCACGTCTTCCGTGAAGGGATTCCGAATGAAGACGATGTCGGAACACAACCCCAGGAAGAGCATCACGGCCGCAAGCACGCCGCCCGTCGCCGAGACGGCCCGGGGGCGCAAAAAGTTCTCGACTTGATTTCTCAGACGCTCCCACGGCTGAGAGTTCAACCTGTGGGAAACCGCAACAAGCACGCTTGCACGCACGCTGAGAGGAAAGGGAACCGCGGGCAATTCGTTCCGGAGATCTCTGAGTCCGCCGCGCTCCTCGTAGTCGTCAAAGCATTCCGGGCAAGCCAGGAGGTGCCGCCGCAGCAACCAGCGGCTCAGAAAGCCAAGGTCTGCGTCGAGATATCTCCCTATCTGTCTTCGTATTGCATGGCAGGTCATATCCTCACTCCGTTTGCAGCGCCGCTCCTTCCGGCACCGAGTCGGCCACCTGCTGCGGCAGCCTCGACCGCAACATTTCCCGTCCCCGCAGGATGCGGGACTTGACTGTTCCCAGGGAAATCTGCAAGGTTTCGGCGATCTCGTTATAGCTAAGCCCTTCGATATCCCTTAAAATCACCACCGTTCGGAAGCGTTCATCCATATGACGCATCACATTTTCAACCAACTTTCTTTGTTCTCGACGATACGTGGTCATGAAGGGTGATTGAGATTCATCCACCAGAATACGGTTCAACAGGCCGTTATTCTCGTTGTCTGAACCAATCATCGAGGTTTCTTTTCGTCGATGCCGTGAGAACCAGCGTCTACGGTTTAACGCCTCATGCACGGCAATGCGGAAGATCCAGGTCTTTAGGCTGGAATCCCCGCGGAAGTCGCCGATCTTGCAGAAGACCTTGATGAACACCTCCTGCGTAACGTCAGGCGCTTCCGAAGGGTCATCCAGCATGCGGTGGACGAAACCGTAGATCGGTTTCTGATAGAGGTCGAGCAGCTCTTCAAAGGACCCCGGGCGGCGACTCTGCAGGCGATAGAGGAGATCCCTGTCGTCGCCTCGCATGCCGTTCGCCGTAAGGTCCAAGGACACGTTGTTCTGGAATCGGCCGGCCTTAGCTTAGCACCGGTTCTCAGGGAAGCCGGCAGTCGTCCTTACAAGCTTAGACACTGGACTGCTTCGGAATGTTCCATTTTTCATGCAGTGGAACCAAGATTTCATTCGACGCCATGGAAGTGCTTTGGGAACTGACGAACCGTACTATAATCTTGTTGCGGGGTTAGTGTATCTTGAATCCAGCTAACGGCTTCGTGCGCTTTACCACAGCGAAACGGCTGCTGGTGTCCGGGCTGTTGGGTGCGGCAATCTTGTTCGGCGATGCGCCCGCCGAACCGAAACTGCTCTCTGTCTTCCCGTCCGGCGGCCAAGCCGGGAGCGAATTCGAGATCCGATTGCGAGGAACCTCCCTCGAAGGCGCCTATGCCGCCTGGTTCGACGCTCCGGGCTTGTCGGGCACCGTTAAGAAGGTGGCAGCAAGAGAGAACTCATCCAAGAAGGACAAAGATCAGCCACCCCATGAAGTTGTTCTTACCGTAGCCATCGAAGATTCCATGCAGCCTGGAGTCCACCGATTGCGACTCGTCACACCTCATGGACTTTCGGATGCCTTGGTTTTCCGGGTTCACACCGATCCCGGCTTGACCGAAGCTGAAGGCGAGGGGGTCGAAAACCGCTTGGCCGGCTCGCTGTCCTCGTTCCCCGTCGTCGTTCACGGACGGATTGACGAAAAGGGCCAAATCGACGACTACGAACTGGAAGTACAGAGCGGGCAGGAGTTGCTCTTCGAGGCCGGTTCAGGAACGGCATTGATGGATCCGACGTTGACGCTTCTTGCGCCGACGGGAAGCTGGCTGAATCCCGGGCGGTTGACGAGGCTGGCCTACAATGATGAGCCGATTCACTTCCCGGGCTATTCGAGCGACCCTCGCATGAAATACCGTTTTCAGGAGTCGGGCCGCTACATCCTACGGGTAGGCACCTTCTTGGGGCCTGGGAGCGCAGACCATATCTATCAGCTCAGGGTCGCGCCGATCACCGGGAACGCACACTGGAACCGGCATCGGACCCGGCACCGCCCGTCGCAAAGCGATTCGCCTCTATGGGAAGAGCGAAGTTTCACACGTGAGCTCGGGCCCGATCGGATGCAAGCGCTGTGGTCTCGGTCTGTGAAACCAGCCGTCACGGATTCGGAATCGGAAGAATCATCGGAAAACGGAGAGGGAGAGGCTTATTTTGTAGGGCCGATTCCGGTGACGAAGGTCGACAGTACGGAGGATACCGTATCAGTAACGTTACCCGCCTTGATCGAAGGGAGCATTGAAAGGGCCGGCGACATCGATCGTGTTCAGTTCGAGGCGAAGCGCGGCGACAAAGTCGTACTGGAGATCGATACCGCCGATGCCACGGTCCCGGACTTCAACCCCTTCTTGAAGGTCGTTGACGAGAACGATGTCGAGGTCTTCACCAATATCCACTCGAACCTCAACAACAATGGCGGATTCATCATGAAGACGGTGCAACCCAAGACCGTTTTCACATTCTTGCGAGACGGTAGATTCACGTTGGAGATCCGAGACATCACGACTCAGGAAGCGGACGACCGTTTCAGCTACCGTGTGATTCTGCGCCCGCAGGTTCCTCACCTGGGCACCGTCCATATCGGGACGAAATACCTGAATCTGGTCCCGGATGAGACCAGGAAGGTTTCGATCAGAACGGATCAAGAAGAGGGCTTTAACGGTTACATCGCCTTGCAGGCTGTGGGTTTGCCCGAGGGTGTTCAAGCGATCATGGGAACGGAAGTGGAGTCGAACAGGCCTCCGCCGCTTAATGATGGCAAGATCGACCGCTATCGAGCCACGAGCCAGCTTGCCACGATGCTGTTCGTCGCTGCGCCGGATGCGCCCGCAACAAGAATGCCTTCGAAAGTACACATCATGGCCCGTCCGGTGCTTGATGGAAAGATGGGGCCGGCGATTCTGGCGAAGGAACTCCTATTGATGGTGATTCGACCACCGGAGATCATCAGTTCGGCCGGCGGTGCTGAAGAGCAGGTGGCGAGAGAAGAGTGATGAACGATATGCGGATCAGACAGTTCCTGGCGTCGGCCGCTGTGTGGAGTTTCGTTGGGCTCGGTCATGCCTCGGGTGCGGAGCTTGTCTCGATCGAACTCCTGCCCTCGTCACGAACGCTCAGCGGCGCGGACGCCACTCAGCGGCTGCTGGTCGTCGGCCGTTATACGGACGGGCGTGAGCGCGATGTCACTTCGAGCGCGCATTGGAGCGTCTCGGACCCCCAAATATTGGAGTTGGATGCGGATGCGATATTGTCCGGCCGATCGGACGGTGAGGCGGAAGTAAGGGCTAGCGTCGAAGGGAGACAAGCGACAGCTCGATTCCGCGTAAGCGATTCCGCCAAGGAACACCCCTTCAGTTTTGCGCGCGAGATCGGAGGGGTTCTCACTCGCCGCGGTTGCAACGGCGCGTCCTGTCATGGCGGTGTCAAGGGCAAGAACGGCTTCAAGCTTTCCGACAACGCGGAGCACCCGCACGAAGACTACGACTGGATCGTCAAGGGTGGCGTGTATCAGGTTCTCAGTTCGGAGTCGGGAGGTCCCCGGACGCCCCGCATCGACAAGGACAATCCCGAAAACAGCCTGCTTCTCCTCAAGCCGACCATGCAGGTCGTGCATGGAGGGGGAGTACGGTTCGAAAAGGGGTCGAATGACTACAAGAAGATTCTCGAATGGGTCCGAGCGGGCGCGCCTTACGGTGAAGAGCAAACGGCTGATTCCCGTCTTGCCGGGTTAAGCATCGAGCCCGAGCTTCTTCTCTTGAAGCCGGGTGAGACGCATCGACTCCTGGTGACCGGCAGGCAGGCGAACGGAGTGGAAGAGGACCTTACCGCTGATGTCTTTTACGAACTGGAAGACACCGACATCGCGGAGGTGTCGGATTCGGGACTCGTCAGAGCCAAGCATCCCGGCGAGGTCACGGTCCTGGTGCGAGCCGCCGGCCGGATGAGCGGATTCCAGATCGGCGTGATCGGCCCCGAGCCGGGAAAATACCCTGAAGTCGCGCCAACCAACTTTATCGACGACCATGTTTTCTCGAAGCTCCGAAAATTCAACATCATCCCTTCGGAGCCTTCGAGCGACGCGGAGTTTCTGCGGCGTGTTTGCCTGGACGTGACGGGAACGCTGCCTCCGCCGGCTCGGGTACGGGAGTTCCTGAGCGACAACAAACCTCGCAAGCGAGACAAGCTGATCGATATCCTTCTGGATTCTCCGGAGTACGTTGACTATTGGACGTATCGTTTCTCGGATTTCCTTCGCGTCGCGATTTTCGCACTCGGTAACAACTCCAAGTGGAGCCAGGATTATTGGGAGTGGATTCGTGCGAGCATCGCAGAGAACAAGCCCTATGACCAGATGGCGCGCGAGCGCATTGCGGCGCAAGGCTACAGCGGGCCGTCGCGGCACTTCCTTCCGATTGCCGTGATCGGACCGCCGCCCGACACGATGATGGAGGAGACCCGCGTCTTCATGGGCCGGCGGTTCGATTGCGCGCGCTGTCATGACCATCCCTACGAAAACTGGACGCAGAATCAGTTCTGGGGGATGACGGCGTTCTTCGGACACGTCTTCCGGACAGGTACTTCCGGCCGGGACTCCGTCATATTCGATTACCCGATGGGCAAGGAGATTGCGCCGGATGTGGTGGGCACCCGCGAACTGCGGATTCTGCATCCCCGCACCGGCGAGGAGATGCTGCCTACCTTGCTCGACGGCACCGTCCTTACTCACAAAAATCAGAAGAGCGTGCGCCAGGAATTGGCCGAGTGGATGACGGCGCATCCGTATTTCGCAGAGGCCGCTGTCAACCGCATCTGGAGTCTTTTCTTCCCGCGGGGCATCGTCGATCCGGTTGATGACTTCCGCTCGACGAATCCGGCGACGCATCCGGAATTGTTGCAGGCGTTGGCCGAGGACTTTGCCGCTAACGGGTATGATCTGAAGCGTCTGATTCGCCTGATTGTCTCTTCCAAGACCTATCAGCTTTCTAGCATGACGAACGAGACGAATCGAGCGGACCGGACGAACTATTCGCACGCGCTGCCGCGGCCGATCGATGCCGAAGTTCTGCTCGACGCGATCAGCACGGTCACAGGCGTGCCGGCAACGTTTACGGCATATGGTCCGGGGGCTCCCCGCGGCGAGAGCCAGATGCCGCTCGGCACGAAGGCAATCCAGCTCCGCGAAACGGATCTATTCAAATCTCTGTTTCTCGACATTTACGGACGACCAAATCGAGCGGCCGTTCCCGAAAGAAACACAAAGCCAAATCTCAAGCAGGCGCTGCACGTTCTCGTCGGCTCGACCTTCAATGAGACGCTTTGGAACGAGGGCGCCCGGGTGTATGATTTATATGAAAGCGGGGCCTCAGATGAAAAGATCATCGAAGAGTTGTATTTGGCCGCGCTGACACGCTACCCGACAGCGGCCGAGTTCCGAGGCCTGAAGGGCTTGATTGCGAAAGCGGCGAGCCGCGAAGAGGGGCTGCGGCACTTGCAATGGGGCTTGTTGAGTTCGCGCGAGTTTGCGGAGAATCATTAGCGTTACCGGGAAAGCGTTGCGGGGAGCAAACCATGAAACGCATCGGTTGTCAATGCGCCAGTGAACAGGAATGGTCGCGGCGGGATTTCGTCAAGGTCGGCTCGCTCGGCTTCCTCGGGATGCACCTGAGCCAATCGCTATTGTTGCAGCAAGCTGTAGCGGCTCGTACCGGGAATGCTCCCGGCGGGAAGGCCAAGTCAGTGATCGTAATCTGGCTCGAAGGAGGCCCGAGCCAGAAAGACACATTCGATCCCAAGCCCAGCAGCGCCTTCAGGCCCATCTCGACAAACGTACCCGGCATTCAGGTTTCAGAGTTGCTCCCGCAGATCGCCAAGCGGATGGACAAGCTGTCGATCATTCGCTCGATGCGGTCGTTCGGTGACGATCATCCGCAGGCGACCCATTACGCAGCAACGGGACACGAGCTGAACCCGGCGATGAAGTTTCCGAGTTGGGGCTCGATTGTCGGCAAGGAGCTGGGACCCACCAACGCTCTGCCGCCCTACGTGTTCGTTCCGAGTTGGGATAACAAGAAACAATACGAGGATTACTTCCGCTCCGCATTCCTCGGACCGGACTACGATCCAATGATGATCCCCGACCCGGCAAAAGACGGCTTTGAAGTGGCGGACCTCAGCCTCCCGAAGTCGCTGGCGCCGGCCGCAATGTCCGAACGGATGGAATTCCAGAAGGTCATTGACCGGATGTATCGCAGTCGAGTCGAAAGCCTTGAACATGCCGCTATGGATTCGTTCACCCAGAAGGCCTGGGAGATGATTCTGGCTCCCGAGGTGCGTCATGCGTTCGATCTCTCACAGGAATCGGAGAAGACGAAGGACACCTACGGGCGCGACACCGTCGGCCTGAGTCTGCTGTTGTCTCGGCGCTTGGTCGAGTCGGGAGTCCGGTTCGTGACGGCGGCGGGGTATCACGGCAACTCGTGGGATACCCACTCGAAGAATGACGCGGGCCATCGCGACCGGCTGTGTCCTCCGCTCGACAAGTCGCTTTCCACGCTGATCGACGATCTTGTTGATCGCGGCCTCTACGATTCGACTGTGGTCGTGGCGATGGGTGAGTTCGGCCGCACGCCGGAGCACAATCCGGCTCTCGGCCGTGACCATTGGCCGAATTGCTGGTCGATTCTACTGGGAGGCGGCGGTATCCAGGGAGGGCGTGTCGTGGGCGCCAGCGATGAGCGCGGGGCATACATCGCTGACCGGCGCGTGATGGTCGGAGACCTGTTCGCGACCGTCTACAAAGCCTTGGGCATCGATTGGACCAAGGAATACATGACCCCGATCGGCCGGCCTCTGAAAATCGCCAACTCGATTGACGACACTACGGGCGAGCCGGTCCACGAGTTGTTCTGATCCGGCGGACTTCTTCTCCTGCTACTCGGGCGCTTGTCCGAGCACCCACTTTCGGAACCACCTCAAATTGCGCTTCATCATGTCGCGTTGGTGCATGGGTTCGCGGATGCCGTGCCCCTCTCGCGGGAGGGTGACAAGTTCGACAGGGACTCCGCGGTCGTGCAGGATCTGATAGATCTCCGGGTTGTGGTCGAAGTCGTTTACCCCGCGCAGCAGGAGCGAAGGGGTCTTCGCGTTCCGGGCGAGACCGTCGCGCGACGAGTGGCGGATGTAGTTCTTTGCATAATCCCAGGGATTGCCGCCGAAATACGTCCATAGCACTTCAAGCGCGCCGTTGAATTCACCGTAGTAGGTGATCCAGTCCGTGGCGGGCGCACCGATCGAGGCGGCTTTGAAACGATCGGTGTGGCCGATGACCCAGGACGTCAGGTAGCCGCCGTAGCTCCAGCCCATCACGCCCATACGCTCGGGATCGGCGATGCCCTTTTCGATGAGGTAATCAACCCCGGTCATCACGTCGTCGAAGTCGCCGAAGCCCTGCGATTGGATGTTCTTGAGACGCCACGCGCTGCCATAGTTCGAGCTTCCCCGAAAGTTCGGCGCCAAGACGGCGAAACCATCCTGAGCAAAGAGTTGTGTCGGGTAGGTCCGAGGCGTGGGAAAACCCTCCGTGGCCACGCCGGTCGGCCCGCCGTGCAACTCGACGAGCAACGGGACTTTCGAGCCTTGCTCGTAGCCGATCGGGTAGCGCAGCACCCCCTCGGCCCGAGAGCCGTCTTTGGAACGCCATGTGATCGTCTTGGTCCTGAGTGAAGGATAGGCATGGGCCTGCTCGTTGTGAGCGGTGAGGTCCGTGATCTTCATGCTGTCCGAAGTCTCTATCCGGCCAAGAGCGAGTTCCGGCGGCACGTCATTCCGGGACCGTACGAATGCGACCGTCTGCCCATCAGCACTCATCGAGAATGCGGAAGGACTCGTGAGATCCGGTGACTCAAAGGGAATCGGCTTCCATGACCGGACGTCGACCTTGCGGAGGCGATAGCGTGTGCTGGTTCCGACGCCGAAAACCAGCTCCGACCCATCGTCGGACCACCAATAGGAATCCCCCCCTCGAAAAACGTCGCCGTCGTAGTATTCCTTCAAATTGCGAACGGTCCCGCCTCCAGACGGCACGAGCGCAACATCGCGCTCGGCGAAGTAGTTGAGCGTGGCTCCCTGTGTATGAAAGGCGATTTGCTTGCCGTCAGGCGAGTAGGCAGGGCTTGCGTCGCGTCCTTCCCGCGTCACCAGATCGGTGACGGCTCCTGTCTCGACGTCGACTTCATGAATGTCGACGTGAAAAGCGTAACGGGCTTCAGGAGTCTTCTGGGCAGCGTAGACAATTCGGGAGCCATCGGGCGACCAGTCGAATGAGAGGACATGGTGGTCCCGCCTGGTGAGCAGCCAGGCTTTGCCGCCGCCGGACACGATATAAATGCGGTTGTATTTCAGGTTCTCTCCCCGGACGATCGCATCGTCGCCGGCTTCAATGCGAGCGGCCTCTTCAGGACCGACGGGATCGACAGCGACATAAGCCATCGATTCTCCGTCGGGCGACCAACCGAACCTGCTCACACCAGTGGGCGAATTGGTGATGGGCCGCACCGCGCCATCCGACAACGTTGCGACGTAGACCTGCGTCTTGCCCCGGTGCGAGGACAGGAACGCGAGTCGGTCGGAGTTGCCGGGGGCCCACTGCGGCGCGTGGTCCGAGGGATGAGAGGGAGACAGCAGAGAGTCCTGGTGTGGCGTGCCGGTTCGCACTACCCGGATCTCGGACGAGTGGGCTCTGTGATCCGCGGTTTCACCGCGAACGACGTAAGCGACGCGGGAGCCGTCGGGACTCATTTGCGGGTCGCTGATCGTTTTCAGCGACATGATCGCGTCCAGAGTCCAAGGCCTGTCTCCGGCAAACACGGCGCCTTGCAGGAAAATCGCGAGAAGGCTCAGCCGGATCACTGACGGTACAGGGAACCTTCCGCGGGCGCCTCCTGTGTCTGTTCGGCTCGGCATCACCGAAGATGATCGCCCGGCGCGCAAAAACGAGATCGGTCCGTGACAGGCTCGCGACCCGCGCCCGATTGGGCAGCGCCTAGGACGCCGGCTGCTCGTCACGCGATGATGTCGTGGATCGGATTGCCGAAGTCGAGGTCGAGTCGCTTGCGGCCGGGAACTTCAAGCCGGCGGGCGTCGAGACCGAGTTGGCGCAGGACCGTGGCGTGAACGTCGGTCACGTAGTGGCGGTCTTCAACGGCGTGGAATCCGAGCTCGTCGGTGCGGCCGTGGGTGATTCCGGCCTTGATGCCGCCGCCCGCCATCCAGACGGAGAAGCCGTAGGGATGATGATCACGGCCGGAACCGCCTTCCGCCCCGGGCGTGCGGCCGAACTCGGTTGCCCAGACAACGAGAGTCTCGTCGAGCAGGCCGCGTTGCTTGAGATCTTTGAGAAGGCCCGCGATGGGTTTATCGACTTGCGGACACAGCGCGTCATAGCTCTTCTTGATCTGCCGGTGACCGTCCCACCTGCCCGCGCCCGAGTTGCCACCGTGGTAGAGCTGCACAAACCGGACGCCGCGTTCGGAAAGCCGGCGCGCGGCGAGGCATACCTGGCCGAAATCTTTGGTGGTGTCTTCGTCAAGCCCGTAGAGGCGTCTGGTCTCAGCATTCTCCTGTGCGAATTCCAGAGCTTCGGGAACGGACATCTGCATGCGGAACGCCAGCTCGTAGGATTTGATGCGGGCGCGCAGAGCCGGGTCATCGGGGTATTCGACACGTGAGATGTTGTTGAGCTTCTGAAGCAGCTCGAACTCCCGCTGCTGCTCTTGGCGAAACACGTCGGGGCCGGGTGAAGCAAAAGGCAGCGGGTTCTCCGGATCCACGTCGATGCCGATGCCGGCATGCTCAGGGCCGAGGTAGCCCGATCCGTGAGTGCCGTCTCCCCCGCAGCAATCGGCCGGCGACTGTCCAAGCACGATGTAGCTTGGCAGATTGTCGTTCAGCGATCCGAGCCCATAGTGCACCCATGAGCCGATGGTGGGAAGGTATCCGAAGAAGATATGGCGGCCAGTGTGGAACTGAAGCTGCGCGCCGTGATCGTTGTCGGTGGTCCACATCGAACGAACCACCGCCAGATCGTCGACGCACTCGCCGACGTGCGGCCACCAGTCACTCACTTCGATGCCGCTTTGGCCTCGTTTGCGGTAACCCGTCTGCATGGGATACAGGCGGTTCATGATCTTGCGCCCCGTGACGATCTCCTGAACGTTTTCCCTGACCAACGGAGAGGTGAGCGCGTCTTTGTAAGGTGTCTCGGCGATCGTCTTGTCGGCGTACTTGTTGAGAGCAAACTTAGGGTCGAAGCTCTCGACGTGGCTGACACCGCCGATCATGAAAATCCAGATGACGCGCTTCGCTTTCGGCGTGAAGTGCGGTTTTCCGTCGGGCGGGGTCCAGGCCTCGTGATAAGCCTCCGAGGCCAAAGCCCGGCCGCCCTGCGTCATCGTCGCCAGAACGAGCCCTGTCAGACCCATGCCGGCATCGGCGAGAAACGTTCGTCGGCTGGTGCGGTTGCAGGTCAGGCAGTCGGGTATAGGCTTTCGCATAGGGGCTCTAGACCATGATGTCCGTGATGGGGTGGCCGAAGTCGATGTCGAGGCGCTTGCGCCCGGGAATTTCGAGCCGTCTCGGATCGAGTCCCAGCAAGCGCATGACCGTGGCATGCGCATCGGTTACGTAATGGCGGTTCTCGACGGCATGGAAGCCCAGTTCATCGGTGGCGCCGTGCACGTGTCCGCCCTTGACGCCGCCGCCGGCCATCCAGATGGAAAAGGCGTAGGGGTGGTGGTCACGTCCGGTTGAGCCTTCCGCGCCGGGCGTGCGGCCGAACTCGGTGGCCCACACGACGAGCGTGTCGTCGAGCATCCCGCGCTGCTTGAGATCCTTGAGCAGTCCGGCAATCGGCTTGTCCACTTTGGCGCAGAGATCGTTATAGCTTTTCTTCAGAGCGCTGTGAGCGTCCCACCTGTTGGACGACGTGCCGTGGTAGACCTGCACGAAACGTACGTCGCGCTCCGCCAGCCGCCGGGCCGCAAGGCAGACTTCACCAAAAGGCCGGGTGATCTCGTGGTCCAAGCCGTAGAGCCGCTCGGTCTCTTCACTTTCCTCGGCAAGCCGCATTGCATCCGGGACGGCCGTCTGCATGCGAAACGCAAGCTCATATGACTTGATGCGCGCCCGCATCTTCGGGTCGTCCGGATACTCTACACCGGCCAATCGATTGAGTTTCTTGAGGAACTCGAATTCTCGTTTCTGCTCGGTTCGGTATACATCCGGGCCTGGTGAGGCGAACGGCAGCGGGTTATCGGGATCGACTTCAATCGGCACGCCGGCGTTCTCGGGACCCAGATAGCCCGCCCCGTGGGCGCCAACTCCGCCGCAGCAATCGCCGGGCGGTTCGCCCAGCACGACGAACTGCGGCAGGTTCTCGTTCAGCGATCCCAGTCCATAGTGGACCCATGACCCGACTGTGGGCAGATAGCCGTCGAAGATATGCCGGCCGGTGTGGAACTGCAGGATGGCACCATGGTCGTTGTCAGTGGTCCACATCGAGCGGATAACGGAAAGGTCATCGACGCACTCGCCCACATGGGGCCACCAGTCACTCACCTCAATGCCGCTCTGCCCACGCTTGCGGTGGCCGATCTGAAGCGGAAAGAGATTCATGCGCAGATGCCGCGTATTGCCGGCTTCGAGCGCCTGGACATTTTCCTTGACGAAGCCCGCCGTCAGGACATCTTTGTACGGCGTTTCGGCGATCGTCTTGCCGCCGTACCTGGTGACGGCCGGTTTGGGATCGAAACTCTCGATGTGGCTGACGCCGCCGAGCATGAAAATCCAGATGACGCGCTTGGCCTTGGGCGCGAAATGCGGTTTGCCGTCAGGCGGAGCCCAGGTGCCGTTCGGAAGAGTAGTGGCGCTGATGCCATCACGCGCCAATAGCGCGCCGAGCGCCAACCCGGTGAAGCCCATCCCTGCATCGGCAAGAAATGTACGGCGGCTTGGTCCGCAACAACCCGTCGTGGCGAATGGCAGGCGACTCTTCATAACCGGTCTAACGAATCGTGACGAACTCGTTGTGATTGAACATCACGTGAACGAAGCTCTCCCGCGCCCTCGTATGCGGATCGGATGACGGCGGAACCTTTTCGTTCTTTTCGCCGGTCTCGAACGGCTTCAGGTCCGCAGCCGAGGCGTAAAGCATTCCTTGCTCATGAATGTAGTTCGCTGACGCTTCCCTTTCCGCCTGGGAGGGAGGACGCCCGAGAAGCATGTCGAACGCATTCTCGACGAACTGGATGTCACGACTCTTCTCACGCCCGACCTTGTCGTTCAGAACGCCAGTCAGGACGCGGGACATCTGCAGACTGATCTTGCTGTTGGAGAGTGAAAGGGCCTGGTGCGGAGTGATGCTCTCGTTGCGGCGGAAGCATTCATTCGGGCTGGCCGCATCCCACAAGCGCAGGAAGGTCATCTGCGTATCCGGAGTGTGCTGGAAGTAGAGGCTGCGCCGGAACTGTTCCTCGCCCTGGTCGGCTGGGATCTCGGGACCACCCATTTCGAAGTCAAGCTGCCCCGACAGGTAGAGCAGGCTGTCACGGACGGCTTCGGCCTCCATGCGCCGCGGGTTCATGCGCCAGAGGTAGATGTTGTCACGATCCTTCTCACGGTTCGGGTTTTCGGTGGCGGCCCACGACTGCATCCGATAAGCATTGCTCGTCACCATCAGACGGTGCATGTGGCGCATGCTCCAGCCGCTTTCCATGAACTCGACCGCGAGCCAGTCGAGCAACTCGGGGTTCGAAGGCGGCTGGCCACTCGAGCCGAAATTGAACATCGTCGGGACAATACCCTCGCCGAAATGCCGCAGCCACATGTGATTCACGGCAACACGAGCTGTGAGGGGATTCTCTTCGTTGGCGATCCAGCGTGCGAGCGCGGTGCGGCGCCCGGTGGTTGTCCGCGGATACTCTTCACCGATAGCAGTGTACGTTTCACCCGGGCCCTTGAGGGCGTCGAGCGCGGCCTGCAGCTTGCCCTGCGCTTCTTTGATGCGTTTCTCGTCGGCGAATTTCTTCTCTTCCTCTTTCCCGTCGTCCTTTTTCGATGCGTCGTCTTTCTTCGCTTCCTCGTCCTTCGGGTTGGGATTGAGCAGAGCTTCGGTCAACTCCTCGCGAGCTTCGAACACGTCGGCCTCGGCCTTGAGGATTCTTGCCTCGCGCTCCTTCTTGAGCGCCGTTTCCGTCAGGGCCTCGGCGTCGGCATCGGCAAGCAGGCCGTGCTTCGCTTTGTCAGCTTCAATACGCGCTTCCAAGGCCGGAATGTGGGCTTGTGCGGCGACAAGACGTTTTTCCGCAAGCGTCACCTTGGCCTCGGCGCGGCGTAGTTGACGGAGGTTGTCGCGCAACTCTTGTTGGTTCGCAAGCGCTGCTTCGTCCTCGGTTGATTCGATGGCGCGGTTCCCATCGGCCAACAGAACGGGTTCTTCCACCGCACTGCCCGAAGCCGCCAGATTACGCCTTGCTTCGTCGAGTTCCTTCTTGGCTTCAACAAGGGTTTTCTCGGCTTCCGCGACGTCTTCGCGGGCTTTGGCGAGCAAGTCTTCATGCACAAACGTCCGAATCGCCGGGTAGTAGACTTCGCGCGGCAATTCCACCGGCTCGATGTTCAGGTCGCCGCTGCCGAACATACGGGGCACGCCGGGGCTGAGGGGGTTGTCCTCGTCCGGATTGTTCTCATTGCCGCGAATGAAGCGGTACGTCTGAGCACCGGCATCGGCGTCGTAGGCTCGCGATAGTCCGGCTTTCTCGGTGTCGGGCTCCCCAGGGACGCGATCCATGCGGATCTTGTGGGGCTCGAAGAAAGCGCGCAGGCGGTAGTAGTCGGTCTGCAGGATCGGATCGTACTTGTGGTCGTGGCAGCGCGCGCACTTCATCGTGATGCCGAGGAATGACGTAGCCGTGTATTCGACCGTGTCCTGCAACCACACGTTGCGATTGAACATGTACCAGTTGCGCGCGAGATAACCGGTGGCGCGAGCAGTGTCCTCGTCATCGGGCGCGAGCTCGTCGCCGGCCAGCATCTCAGTAATCATTTGGTCGTAGGGCTTTTCGTCGTTGACGGACTGGACGATCCAATCGCGCCAACGCCAGACGTGGCGATGGCTGTAGCGAACCTGGTTTTGCCTCACCCACCCGTACCAATCGCTGTAGCGCCAAACGTCCATCCAGTGCCTTCCCCAGCGCTCACCGTAACGAGGACTCTCCAGCAGCTTGTCGACGATGTTGTCGTAGGCGTTGGGCGACGTGTCAGCGAGGAATACCTGCATCTCCTCTTGCGTCGGCGGCAATCCGGTCAGATCGAGATAGACACGCCGCAACAGCGCGCGCTTGTTGGCGGCCGGGACCGGCTGCAGGCCTTTCTCGTCATGCCTGGCGGCCACAAAGGCGTCGATGGGATTTCGAACCCACACGGTGTTCTTGACTTGAGGCGTCTCGGGGCGCCGCGGCTGCTGAAACGCCCAGTGGGTGCTGCGGATGGCGCCTGACGACGCCTTGAGCAAGCCCTCGAAAGGCGCTCCGGAGTCGATCCATTCCCGGAGTCGATCGATCGTCTCTGACGGCAGCTTCTCCGAGCGAAAAGGCATATGCGGCTCGGCGAGGTGCGCGACTGCCTTGTAGAGCTTGCTCTGTTGCGCTTGGCCCGGCTCGACGACTTTGCCGTTCTCGCCGCCGGCAAGCAGGGCATCGCGCGTCGAGAGATCGAGACCCGAAGCCTTCGTTTCGGGCGAGTGGCATTTCAGACAGGTGCTCTCGAAAAGAGGCTGAACGTGTTCGCGAAAGAGCTGCACACCCTTTGCGCGGCGCTCGTCCAGCGGGCCTTCGGCGACAACGGAATCTCCGTAGACCGCCCCCGCCTCGATCCAGGCCTCGATGTCCGCGATCTCTTCCGGCGACAGGCGAGCCGTACCCAACGGCATGAAGGGCTGCGACTGGTGGGTGATGGTCTTGTAGAGCAGGCTCCTCGACGGGTTGCCGGGGACGATGGCCGGTCCGTTATCGCCGCCCAGCATCAGGCCGGCCCGCGAAGTGAGATCGAGCTTCGATACGTCAGAATCGGGATTGTGGCAACTGAAGCACTGCTGCTCGAAGACGGGCTGGATATTTGTCGAGAAGAAGGCAGGATCGGCGGGATCCGGTTGCTGCGCGGAGAGGAGATTTGCCGCCAGCAGCATGATGGTCAGCACTGCCAGCACCCTTACCGAAAAAAGTTGTGCTTCTCTACATCCTCGAGGCATTCGTAGATCACCCGCCAAGAATCCAATTTTCCTGTTTATAGGATACTGCAAAACCGTTTGCGATGGACTCTGTATCGCGGCCTGTTCAGCCTGCCGGACAAAAGGCTGACGGGACTCACTGCGAGGATTCCGACGGCCGCCGCCGTTGCTGATAGACGCGCAGGGCGTCGATCGCCTTTTGCCGTTCGCCTTTACGGCGGTACATGTTGCCGAGAAGAAAGTGGATCTGACCGTCGGAGTCGGCGGGAGCGCTTTCCAGAACGAGAATCGCCTCATCGATTTGCCCGCTTTCATCGAGGGCGGTCGCGAGTTTGCGCCGCGACGGCTCGTCGCCGGGGTTGAGCCTGACGGCGCGGCGGAGCAGCGGGATAGCATCCGCGGTTCGATCGAGGGACAGGAAGACATCAGCCAGCAACGCGTTGGCGCGCGGGTGATGGGGAGACGCCTGCAGAACCTGCTCCAGCAGCGGCGCCGCTTCGTCGGCCCTGCCGATCCGCGCCTTGAACCGAGCATAGGCCATGAGAGACCGAGGGTCGGAACCCGCTGCCAGAAGAGCGTTCCGATGGGCGGTATCGGCGCTTTCCAGGTTGCCTTGCCTCTCGAATTCCCGGGCGCGGAGCCCGGCCAGAAGCGGCGAGTTCGGCTTCAGCCGGGCCGATTGCCGGTAGGCCCTCTGCGCGAGGCGAAGCAGCACCTGGAAACTCAAATACCGGTCCCTGGGGTTTTCCGGAAGGATCGACAGCAGGGCCGCAGTGGCCGCGGGCACGGCCCCCTGGATCTCCAAGCAGGAGGCCATGACAAGAGTCCGTTCGACGCGCCCGGCCGCATTCGCAGGGAAGGAGCGTTTCGCCACCGCCTGGCGGCACTTCGTCCGGGCGGCGTCCGAGCCGGAGAATTCGGTCTGCAGTTCCTGGCCGGAGTCCTTCACGGTGAAGGTCAGACAGGCCGGCCATACTGCCAGGAGCCGGCGAACCGCCTCCGCCAAGCCTGCCTGGTCTTGCAGGCCCATGCCGACGTCCACCAGACCTTGCAAGGCCCGGCAGTGTCCGGGTTCGTTGCCGAGGATGGCCTCGAAATCAGTTTTGGCGGCGGCGAGGTCACCGTTCGCCAGACGGTAGTAGCCGTAGGCCAATCGTCCCTCGCTATTCTCCGGATCACGGGCCAGTGCTTCCCCAAGCCTGCTCTCGGCCAGAGCGTATTTCTTTTCATCGAGGGACTGCTGGACGTCCGCCAGGATCCGATAGTAGCCACTGTTGCCGGAAGCAACCGCCGAATCACTCGATCCGTCTTCCAGCCGCCTGACGAGCACAGCGGCCATCGCGGAATAGGCCTCGCCTAGATGGAAGTAGAGCGCGGCGTTGCCGGGAGTCAAGCTGATCTGCCGGAGATACTGCAACGCGGAAGCCTGATACTCGTTCAGCGCGAAGTAGGAGGCGGCAAGAAAAGGCCGTGCTTCATCACTGGCGGGTTCGAGCGAAAGGTACCGTTCAAGCAGAGGCACCGCTTCGGCATAGCGGTCGAGGTTGTAGTACGAGGCCCCCAGAAACAACATCGCCGATCGCAGCTCAGGGTCCTGTTCGACGACCTGAGAAAGAATCCGCACCGCTTCGAGATAGCGTTGCTGCGAGTGGTAGACGAGGCCGAGATTCAGCTTGACGGCCGCCCAATCGGGGCGCCGCTCGAGCATGCGTTCATAGAGGCGGGCGGCTTCCGGGAGGTCGTTCGCCTGCTCCGCCGATTCCGCACCTGCAACCAGTTCCTCGATCGGGACGGCGTTCGTCTCGATAGCGTCTTTCGCCCTAGCAGCTTCGCGGGAGCTGGCCGGCAGAGGGGGTTGCGCGGGGGCTTGCGCCTGCGCAGGGGGCATGACGGAAACCGTCGCGAGTATGGCGACCAGGAGCGCCGCTGCGCGCCGACGCCAACCCTTCCGGGCTCGTCGTTTCCACACAAACGGTATCCTATCACGCACTTTTACTTATGCTTCTATGAAGAGTTCGCCGTCGCCGCCGGCGCTCCGGATGCCATGAAACCCGGCCTTCGCTCACCGCTGCTGATCGTCTTCGCATGCCTGGCTGCCGTGCTTTCGGCGCAGGACAAGCCACGGATTCGCTTTACGGACACGGCGTCGGCGTCCGGCGTAACCGTAGTGAACCTTTGCGGCGGCAAAGAGACGAAAGACTACATTGTCGAGATCAATGGCAATGGCGCGGCCTTCTTCGACTACGACAACGATGGCGACATGGACCTGCTCGTCGTCAATGGCTCAACGCTGGACAACATGGCCGGCGGCGGGGATCCGATGGCCGTTCTGTACCGCAACGACGGCGATGGGGCGTTCAGCGACGTGACAGAGGCCGGCAAGCTGAGCCGCAGCGGTTGGGGCATGGGGGCCTGTGTCGCGGACTACGACAACGACGGACACCAGGACGTGTATCTCACGGCCTATGGCTCCGACGTGCTCTACAAGAACAATGGCGCCGGCGCGTTCGTCGATGCCACCGAGAAAGCCGGTATCGCCAATCCCGGTTGGGCGACGAACTGCGCTTTCGGCGACTACGACCTCGACGGCGACGTCGATCTTTACGTAGCGAACTACTTGCGGTTCGACCTGGAAACCGTCCCCAAGCGAGGAGCCAACGAGCTTTGCAAGTACATGGGCAGGGATGTCCTGTGCGGCCCCCGCGGGCTGGAGGGAGAGCCGGATGTCCTCTACCGCAACAACGGCGACGGAACATTCAGCGACGTTACGAAGGACAGCGGCGCAGCGCAGCCGGCTTTCTACGGATTCGGCGTCGTCTTCACGGACCTGAACAACGACCTCTATCCGGAGATCTACGTGGCGAACGACTCGAAGCCAAGCTTTCTTTTCGCGAACCGGAAGAACGGCACCTTCAGCGAGGAAGGCCTCTTTGCCGGCGTCGCTCTGAACGCCGCGGGGACCGAGCAGGCCAGCATGGGAGTCGCTGTCGGCGATTACAACAACGACGGTTCACTGGATCTCTTCATTACGAACTTCTCGCAGGACTCGAATGTCCTCTACCAGAACGACGGCTCGGCGTTCTTCACGGACGTGACATTTCCGGCGGGACTCGGCTCCACGTCGATGGCCTATCTGGGCTGGGGAACTTCGTTTGTCGATCTCGACAACGACGGGTTCCTCGATCTGTTCATCGCCAACGGACACGTTTATCCCGAGATCGACACCTTCGAGATCGAATCCAGGTATCACGAGCCGCGGCAGGTCTACCGCAACCTCGGAGACGGCCGTTTTCAGGAACTGACCGAAGACATCGCAGGACCGCTCGTCGACAACAAGTCCAGCCGGGGCGCCGCCTTTGCCGACTATGACAACGACGGCGACATCGACATTCTCGTGGTGAACATGAACGAGCCGCCGTCGCTGCTGCGCAACGACACGGCATCCGGACACCACTGGATCGGGTTCCGGCTTGTCGGAAAAAAAAGCAACCGCGACGGGATCGGCGCCCGCGTCACCCTCTCGGCGGGAGGGATGCGGCAGACCCGCGAAGTGCGCAGCGGAGGCAGCTATCTCTCGCACAACGACTTCCGCGCGCATTTCGGACTGGGCCGGGCGGAGAAGATCGAGGCCGTCGAAGTCCGCTGGCCGAGCGGCCTTGCCGAAACCTTCCCGGCGCTCGAGGCCGGCCGCTACCACAGGCTGCAAGAAGGCGAAGGAGCCGCCGAGGACTAACCTGCATTTCTCACCACCCGACGGTCGAAGCACGCCATACGACCGCCATGACTTCGTTGCGCTTGCTTGCCGTGCTCGACGTACTGTTCAAGTACGCCTGCGCGCGCCAAGCGGCTCGCGCCTCGTCCTAACGGCCCTCTCACCCACTTCGCCTCGCCACGTGGTGAGACATGCAGGCTAAGGGCTATTTCGCCGGCTCGGCTTGCGCCCATTGCCGTGCAAGCCGGGTGGCCTGAAGAACCTGTTCGGGCGACAGGCGGAGAGCGGCGAGTTGCTTGCTAGCCTCGGGATGGTCGTTCCGTGCGGCAAGCTGGAGCCAGGCGTACGCGCGGACCATGTCTGGCGGGACACCCCTGCCCTGACGGTACAGGCCGGCCAGCGCGACCTGGGCTTGCGAGACACCAAGCCGGGCGGCTTTCTCATACCAGCGAGCCGCTTCGGCGGCGTCGGCCAGGACCCCGCGGCCGTGTTCGCAGGCGGCTCCCAGGTTGTAGAGAGCTTCGGGCTGTTGTTGGGCGGCGGCCTTGCGGTACCAGGCGACCGCCTGGGAGAAACTCTGCTCGACGACTTCACCGCGTTCATACAGGACGCCCAGACCGGTTTGCGCTTCGGCGACCCCACCTGCCGCGGCTTTGCGATACCACTCGACGCCCTGCGCGCGATCCTGATCGACACCCAGGCCGTTGAAGTACATGCGGCCGAGACGGAACTGGGACCTGGCGTTCCCGAGGCCGGCCCCCTTGCGGTACGAGTCCAGCGCTTGGGGATACATGCGACGCGCCTCGGCGGTCCGGCCCGACCAGAACGCGGCCTCCCCCTCGTCCCGAGGAACTCCATGGCCGCGCTGGTACAGCATGGCCAGAGTCTGTTGCGCCTTGGGGTCGCCGCGCTCGGCGGCCTTCGTATACCATTCGGCGGCGGTCTTGAGGTCCCGCTCCACGCCCCGTCCCTGGAAGTAGACGGTGCCGAGATTGAATTGGGCTTCGACGGAACCCTTCGCGGCGGCGGCGCGGTAGAAAGCCAAGGCCCGAGCCTCGTTTCTCTCGACGCCCTGGCCCTGCGCGTACATCGTACCGAGGCGATACATGGCGTCGGGGTTGCCGCCGCGGGCCGGGTTCTCGAGCAGCCGGGCCGCCTCGGCGTAATCCTGGGGCACCCCCTTACCGTCGCCGTAGAGAAGGGCGAGCTGGTACTGCGCGCGGGGCAATCCCTGATCGGCGGCCGCGCGAAACCACCGGGCTGCCGACTGGTCGCTCTTGTCGGCGCCCCTGCCCTCGAGATGGGCGAGGCCGATCAGAAACTGGGCGTCTGGCAGGCCTTGCCCGGCGGCGAGACGGTACCACCTGACGGCCTGCGCGTCGTCAGGTTCGACGCCGCGTCCGCGATGGTAGGCCTCCCCGAGCTTGAACTGCGCGGGAGGATAACCCTGCCCGGCGGCGGCGCGGTACCAGCGAAGGGCCAGGCCGTAGTCCCGAGCGACGCCGCGCCCCGCTTCATGCAGAAGACCGAGGTGGAATTGAGCGTAGGAGCGCCCCTGCTCCGCCGCCTGGCGGTACCAGTGGGCCGCTTTGGCAGCATCCGGCGCGACACCCTGGCCGGCCTCGTACATCCGGCCGAGAGTGAACTGAGCGAGGGCGTACCCCTGATCGGCGGCCTTCCGGTGCCAGACCGCTGATTGCGCGAGATCCCTGGGCACGCCGCGGCCCTCCGCATAGAGCTTGCCCATGCTGAACTGAGCAACGGCGTCACCGGCGTCCGCCAGGGGCCGAAACTCCGCGGCCGCACGCTGCCAGTTTCCGTTGTTGTAGGCATCGAGGCCGGCCTTGAGGTCCGCCCCTTCAAGCAACGGGCCGCTCAGAGCGGCGAGGCCCGCCACCAATACGAAGTTCCAGAAGATGGTCATGAAGCCCGATGTTCCTGCATCATAACCCGGGGATGACGCGGCCGTTTCAGACTCCCGGCTCTTCCTGCTCCGCAGCATGAAAAACCCGCCGGGTTTCCCCGGCGGGTTTCGAAGCTTGCCGGCCTTGAGCAGGCCGGATGACTAGTAGATGAACTTCAGGCCGAACTGCATGACCCGTGCAGGTTTGGCCGAAAAAATACGTCCGGTCCTGCCGGCCAGACCGATAGTCGTGTTGGGGTTGTTGTAGTTGACGTGGTTGGGCATGTTGAACATCTCCCACCGAAACTGGAAGTACTTGCTTTCGGTGATGTAGAAGTTCTTCATCAAGCCGGTGTCGATCACATGCTCGCCAGGCCCGTCCATGAGTCCTATCGCCGAATTACCGAACGTATAAGGTCCCGGCGCTGTGAACGCAGACTCGTTGAACCAGCCCCCCGGGCTCGGATCCGAAATGTTCGGGTCGCCCGTCAGGTCGGCACGGGTACCGCGACCGTTTCCGAGCGTCGCGCCGGGAATCCCGAAACTGAGCGGTGCTCCGGACCAGAAGCGGTAAATGCCGCTGAGTTGCCAGCCCCCCAGAATGGCGTCGACAACCGGGTTCGCGTCCGGCAGCAACTTGCGGCCGCGGCCCAAGGGCAGCTCGTACACGGTGTTGAAGGACAAGATATGCAGCCGGTCCTGATTGTTCCGTCCGCGGTTGTACGAATCGGGCGCATGAGGCTCACGCCGGAGCTGCTCCATGTACCTTCCCGCGGCGTAGGCCATGGTGAAAAGCCAGCCGTCGGTGAAGCGGCGTTCCCACTTGACGTGAAGGGCGTTGTACCAGGTGTTGCCGTAGTTGTTCACCATCTGGATATTGCCGAAGGCCGGGTAGGGCCTGGAGGCTTGCAGGTTGTCGTACTGGCCGGGCGGCGGGACGTTGAACTGCTCGGAACCGCCGGTGTGAGCCTGAGTGGTGTAGTTGCCGACATACGACAGCGTGAGCGCCGATTGGGCGGGCATGGCGAACTGCACCGAGGTGTTCCACTCATGCGTCTGTTGAGCCCGGAGGTCCCACTTGGGAGCGGCTACGCTGATGCCGAGAAATGAATTCGGGTCATCCGGAAAGGCCGTCTCCCAGCGTTGATTTTCGGCCGCGTTAAACCCAGCTACCTCGAAGTTCCAATACGGCGGGCCGATGATCGCCGAAGCGCTCCGGTTGCCCGTGAACTGCATCGGAAAGATGCCGTAACCGGCTCGAACCACAAGGTCGCTGGACCCCAACGGGCGGTAGGCGAGGCCGACCCGCGGCGAGAAGACCGTGTCCGGCTTGAAAAGACCTCGGGGAATGCCCAACTCGGACGCCGGCTTCCAGAGCCCTTCGGTGAACTTCGCCAGGGCCGGGGCCACGGGTTGAGAGGTCAGGTCGACGTTGCCGTTGGTGTCTTCGCCGGCCACCGCGAAACCGGAGTTGAGATCGAAGGTCGCATGGTTGCCCCGGATGGCGGCCTTCTCATACCAGTGGTCGTGGCGAAGCCCGAGGTTGACGGTGAGCTTGTTGGTGACCTTCCAGGCGTCGTTGAAATAGAGCCCCGTATAAGGCGAGTCGGACATGCCGAACGTCTGGATCGGGTAGTTGCGGCGAGCCACCGCCACCAGTCCCAGGAAGTAATCGGCAAAACCGTCACCCGTGTACTGGCCGTTGAAGGTGAAGTTGCCCCGCGCGCAGCACGAGCCGTGGTTGCCGTAGGTGCTCCGGGTGTTGTACTCGGCGCCAACGGTGATGGTGTGCCGGCCGCGCACCATGTTCAGGTTGACCTTCGAGTTGTAGGCCTCGAACCACAGTCTTCCTCTTCCTCCCCAGGGCGGCGCGTACGCCGTGTAACCCGTTACGCCGACGGTCGGGATTCCGACGTGCTCGTCGCGGCCTGCCGTCGGGAAGCCCCGGATTCCGGCCTGCTCGGTCAGGTTCCCGACCTCGGCCCCGACCCATGGGTTCGTAAAGTTGGCCAGCGAGCGGGTATAGCCCCAATTCATGTTCAGCAAGGTAGTCGGATTGATCGTGTACGCGTAGTTCAATCCGAAATTGTTCTGCCGCGTGTCGGTCTGGCGGTAAATATCGGGCCGGGTGCCCAGCGCATTGTTGACGTTGTTGGTAACGATCCAGCGCCCGTAAATGCGGTGGCTGTCATTCACCTGGTGGTCGATGCGGCTGATGTACTCCCAACTGTCATCGGGCCGCGGAGCCACGATCCGGAAACGGTTGCCGGCATGAGTGGGCAAGGGAATAAAGTGGAAGAAGAACTCCGAGGCCGGGGAAACTTCCGACATCGGAATCATGTTGTTCGCATACGGCTCCCCGCTGTAGGGGTTCGTGATCGCCGATGAGACGCTCGAAAAATCACCCTGGAGCATGTCCGGGTGGATGGTCGCTCTGTTGTAGATTTGCTCGCGCCGTTGCCGATTCTGCTCGGTCGAGAAGAAGAAGAAGGTGCGGTTGCGAACGATCGGCCCGCCGACGGTTCCACCGAACTGGTTCTGGGTCAGCTTGGGGATCCTGGTCGCAAAAGTGTTGCGGGCATCGAGGTTTTCATTGCGCAGGAACTCCCATAACGCGCCATGGAGCTCGTTCGTTCCCGCTTTGGTCGCCATGATCATCTGGATCGGCTGCCGACCGTTCTCGGCGCTGAAGCTGCTCGTTTCGACCCTGAACTCGGAGATCGTATCGACGTTCGGGATCGTGATGCCGCGCTCGTCCATGCCGGCGTTGGCATTGAGGCCGTCGATCTGGAACTCCGTGTTTTCCACCGGGACGCCCACGCCCTGCACCTCGTTGCCGCGCTCGAATCCGGTTCTGCGGGTGTAGCGCATACCCGGCACCAGGTTGACCAGATGCGCGGGATTGCGTCCGTTGATGGGCAGGTCGATGATCTGCCTCGCTTCGACGGTGGCCTGCACGGCGCTCTGCTCGGTCTGGATCAGCTCGACGCCGGTGCCCTCGACCGTGATCTGCTCGGCCACTTCGCCCACCTCCAGCACGGGAGACACGCGAAGCCGTTGGGCTACCGTCAGTTCCGTTCGTTCCAGGTTCCAGGTCTTGAAACCGTCCAGCGAAGCCTGAACCGAGTAGAAGCCGCGGTTGAGCGCGAACACCTCGAAGATGCCCACCTCGTTACTCTGCGTCTGGATCTCCTGTCCGGTCTCGATATTGGTGATGACAATGGTCACTCCCGGCACCACGGCTCCGGTCGTATCGGTCACCACCCCAAGAATGGAGCCCTGCGTGCCCAACTGCGCATACAGAGCGGAAGCCGCAAATAGCGCGGCAACCATCAGCACCATAACCTTTTTCATTCCGAAAACTCCTGTCATCTCGACTGTTTCTAGCGGTGAAAGTAAATGCCTGGGCGCGCGATGTCTGTAAAGACTGATGGAAAGGCCATTGCCCCCAAGTGTTTGCAAGCCTTGCGGCCTGTGTACGCAACCCCCAAGACACCAATGAGCGGGAGAGACTATACCCCCGCAGTATGCACCCATTATGAGCGAGACGGCAAGCCGCGTCAACGCAGCAGGGCGATGGATTCATCCAGTGGGCTGGACGAGCAGCCCGGATCTTCGCTTCCGCTGTTCGCAAAGTTAACCTGCCTTTCTCACCACCCGACGGCCGAAGCACGTGAAAAAAGCCGTGATTCGTGTCTCGTGAAAAGCATTTGGTGAGGCTTGGTTCGCTCCAGAAGAAATATCTGACGGCCTGTGAACGCTAGCCTGCATTTCTCATCACCCTACGGTCGAAGCACGCCATATGACCGCCATGACTTCGTTGCGCTTGCTTGCCGTGCTCAACGTACTGTTCAAGTACGCCTGCGCGCGCCTTTTTCCTCCGCCCGGCTCGCGCCTCGTCTTGACGGCCCTCTCACGCACTTCGTCTCGCCACGTGGTGAGAAAGGCAGGCTACTGCCTCGCCGTCTCCTCACGGGCGCACCGCTGCACCTCCTTCAGCATGGCCGCCATGGACAGATCCGGCGGCAGGTCGCGAGGCTTCCTGCCGGTCCCTTCGAACACATCCGTCCGGTTCCACTTGGCATAGAGCCGCGGGGGCAACGAGGGATCGTCCTTGCGGTACAGCCGCTCCGGAATCTCGGTCCATTCGGACGTGCGCGGGCCGGCGGCGCGGGAATAGTAGATGTGGAGACTTCGTCTCTGACGGCTGCGCGGTTTGAGCTTGCCGCAATGCAGGCACCGCGCATGAAAGAGAATCGCCGAGCCGGCCGGGGCGATGATGTCAAACTCCTGCTCGGGGCGGTGTTCATTGGGCCGCAAGTCCAGCCAACGGTCGTGACTGCCGGGGATGATGCTGAAGCAGTGGTCGCGCTCGCCGACGTCGGTGAGGAGAAAGACCAGTGATATGGCGTCTATTTCGGCCCGCCGGGAATAGTCGCGGGTGATGTCGCGGTGCCATCCCTTGGCCTCGTCGAGGTTCAAGGTCGGATCGCGGACCAGGATCGAGAACTCCTCGAAGGAGATGTCCTCGCCATACCATGCCGTGACCAGATCGAGGACGGGCTGCTGCTCGATCGTGAAGTCGAAAGCAGCGGTGCGCGGCAGAACGTTCGGAGCCTGGCGGAAGGAGTTGCTCAACTGCCACCAGTCTTCCGGATGCCGGAGCAGCGACTCGTCGACCGCTTCGTTAAGGACAGAGACCTGCCGCCGCGAGAGAAAACCCGGGAGCACGACGAATCCCTGTTCCGAGAACTGCTCCAACAAAGCCCGCATCACGTTTGCTCCCCTGTCCGAGCCTGACTCCGTATTGTCGGGGAACGCCGTCCCTCATGCTGAACAAAATACCAGCAGAGGAATGTCAAGGCGATATCGAATGTTCCCCTGTTCGCGCAATCCAGAAGGTTCCCCTTGGCAAGAGGCCCGCTCAGATGGGATGCTCTTGGATTAACCTACATTTCTCACCACCCGACGGGCGAACATTCCTGAAAGGGCGCCATGCCAGAAGTTGTCTACGATCCGAAGAAGATCGATTTCAAAAAGCCGGGCAAGCATCACTATCAGGTGGCGTTCCATCTGGACAGCACCTGGGGCTACTCGCTGCTTCCGCTGACGGTGATCAACGGGACGCGCGGCGGCGGGGCATCGACTTCCCCGCCCGCCGTCGTGGCTTTCGGCGGCACGCACGGCAACGAGTACGAAGGCCAGGTTTCGGTCAAGCGCCTGTGTCATGACCTCGAGGCCGCGGCGCTGCGCGGCCGGGTGATCCTGGTCCCCCAGTTGAGTCCCGGCGCCTGCACGGCCAACCTTCGGGTGTCGCCACTTGACGGGGTGAACATGAACCGCGCATTCCCGGGAGATCCGGGAGGGACCATCTCGTACCGTATCGCCGACTTCGTGAAGCGCTACCTCTTTCCCCAGGTCCATGTCGTGCTGGATATCCACTCCGGGGGCATGGAGGGATGTTTTCCCTTCTGCTCGTCGTTTCATCCCATTCCCGACCCGGCGCAGCGGGCGGAGATCGAGCGCGTTGCGCGGCTGTTCGACACACCGTTCATCCTGGTGTATTCGAGTGACATGACCTCGGGGCTGCTTACGGACGAAGCCGAGGCGGATGGAAAGATCACGATCGGCGGGGAGTTCGGCTACGGCGAGTCGACGCACGTCGACGGCACGCGGCATGCGTACGAAGGCATCAAGAACGTGCTGAGGCACTACGGCCTGCTCGACGGCGAAATGGTCAGGATTCGCGAAGAGGGCAGCGAGCCTACCCGGCTGGTCGACGCCGCGAACCTCGATGACTACATCCCGACGCCGCGCGACGGCGTGTGGGAACCGGTGGTCCGCCTGGGGCAGCGGGTCGAGGCCGGGGACCTGCTGGGCCGGCTGCATGATTTTTCCGACCACTCGGCCCCCGCGCTCGATATCCGAACGGGCCGCGCCGGCTGGGTGCTCATGCTTCACTTCCGGGCGATGGTCGCCAAGGGCGCCACGCTGTATGTCGTGGCCCGCGAGCCCGGAGCCGAGCCTGCATTTCTCACCTCATGACGGTCGGAGCACGCGATAAAAAAAGCCGTGATTCGTGTCTCGTGTTTCGTGATTCGGGAAAAGCATTGATGGGGGGCCTGGCTCGCTTTAGAAAGAAAAGTCTGACGACCGGTAAACCGTAAAGGTCGTGTTACCGGCGTTGGCGGCGCGCCTTGTCAGCCGGGCGCCTCACCGCTCCCGGCGTCACGCACGGTTTCACCACGGACTGCCAGCAAAACCATGAAGATCACCGACGTCGAACTGATCATTCTCAAATCGCCGGGGCTCTACAACGCTCCTGACAGCGCGGAGGAACCGCAGGGGGCGACCTTTCTCGGTCTGGTCAAGGTATCGACGGATGCCGGCATCACGGGCTACTCGGACATCGAGACGGCGCCGTCGGTGGCCAAGGCGGCGATCGACGCGCCGCGCTGGGCCGAAGGCGGCCTGGAAGCGTTCGACGGCCTGGCATCGCTGATCGTCGGACAGAACCCGCTGGAGATGGAACGCCTCTGGTACAAGATGTACCGCGGCAGCATCTACTACGGACGCCGCGGCGCCGCGATCCAGGCGATCTCCGCCATCGACATCGCGCTGTGGGACATCGCAGGCAAGTTCTACCGGCAGCCCATCCACATCCTGTTGGGGGCGGCCTGGCGAGACAAGGTGCGCGCCTATGCGAGCACGTTGTTTCGAGGCGCGCCCGAAGCGATGCGCCAGGCGACCCGCATCTACCTGGACCAGGGATTCACGGCGGTGAAGTTCGGATGGGGCGTCTTCGGCCGGAATCCCGATCAGGACGTGCGCCTGGTAGAGGCCGCGCGCGAAGAGATGGGCGATCAGAACGACCTGATGGTCGATACCGGCTGGTTCATCGAGCGCACGCCGAAACAGGCCATCTCCGTCGTGCGGTCGATCGAGCCGTTCCGGCCGTACTTCATCGAAGAGATTCTGCATCCGGAGGACTATGACGGCTACGGCAAGGTCGCCGAGAGCGTCGAGACCGCGATCGCTTGCGGCGAACAAGAGGCCACCGAGTGGGGCTTCCGGCAGTTGATCGACCGCGGGAAAGTGGACATCCTGCAACCCGACCTGACGCGTTGCGGCGGGTTTACGAGTGCCCGCAAGATCGTCCACATGGCGGAGCTGGCGAACCGGCTGGTGATCCCGCATTCCTGGTGCTCGGATTTGTTGACCGCCGCCTCGCTGCACTTGAACGCCTTCCAACGCCGGGCCGTATTCGTCGAGTTCAACACGTCGCAGGGGCCTCTCAGCCGCTCACTCGTCAAGGAGCCGCTGCGCATCGAAGACGGCTACGTCGCCGTGCCGCAGGGACCGGGCCTGGGCGTCGAAGTGAGCGAAGAGACGATCGAGAAGTACCGCATCGGTTAAGCGATGATCAGCGCCTCTGCCCGGGCCGGAGCAGGCGCAAAGTTTTTAGTTGTTAGTTTTTAGTGAAAACCATTGGCGGGGGCCAAGCCTGCATTTCTCACCACCCGACGGCCGAAGCACGCGATAAAAGGCCGTGATTCGTGTTTCGTGTCTCGTGATTCGTGAAAACCACGGGAGAGGTCTTGCTTCGCTCCAGAAGAAATGCCTGACGGGCCTCTTACTCACTTCACCTCGCCGCGTTGTGAGACATGCAGGTTCATCGACGATCAGCGCGCCTGCCCGGGCCGGAGCACCGCGCCGGGGTCGTATATCCCGATCCAGTGGTTCGTGAACCTGAGATGCTCTTGCGGAACGACCGCCGGCATGTGACATCCGATGCAGGAGTCCGCTTGATTGCCGGACACCGGCAGTCCCTCCGGGTGAGCCGGCCGGTCGTGGCACGAGCGGCATTTCCCGCTGTAGTAGGCCGGGGCATCTTGCAGGAGCGGCTTGTGCGGATCGTGGCAGGTGAAGCAACTCAGTGATCCGGGGCTTTCGACGAAGCACTTGCTCTGCGTGAGGTAGACCGGCTGATGGCGAACGTTCCAAGGATCGCGCCAGTCGATGGAAGTTCCGTCGGAGGCCGGCGGGCGATGGCAAGCCCCGCAGAACTCCGTCTGCTGCCGGGCCGACATGTTCTTCGGGTTGCGGACCGACGCCCGGATCTTCGCGGGCTCGCCATTGGCTATGGCCTCGACGTGGGCGTGGCCGGGTCCGTGACAAGCCTCGCAGCGGATGCCCAACTCGCGCGGCTCCAACGACAGGTTCGGGCCCAGCGCCAGCGGCCCGGTCGAGTGGCACTGGAAGCAGCGCATGATCTTGGGCTGGGGATCGAAGGTTTCGTAGTAGACGCCCAGAGCTTCCTCCTCGTTTGCGGCCCGCGCCCCCTGATGGCCGGGCGTGGGCGCCAGTCCCTGCAACGCGGCATAGTAGCTGAGGTGGTGCTCGACGTAACGGTCCTCGTCGACCTGGCTGACAAAGGTAATGGCCTGCTCCATCGCGCCGAAGGCCCATTCGACCGGCACGGTCTTGCGCGCGTCCCCGCCGCTGACGGTGACCCGCAATTCGCCCTCCTCGACGAAAAAGCGATAGCGGTATCCGGGTTCCCGTTCCACCTGGATGCCGTCCAAGAGCGAGCGAAGATCCTCATGCCGCGAGAGCGGGCGCAGCGAACGGGCGTGCCCGCTGCGGCTTTGTTGCTCGAATTGGTCCTTGTGGCAGCCCGCGCAGATGGCCGCGCCGACGTAATCGCCTCCACGGTCATCCGGAGCTGCGCCCCATGCCGACAAAGGCAGCGCCAAGGCGACCATTGCCGTCAAGAAAGACGAGCAGGCAGCCGCCCAGGCGCGGCCCCTGGCGTCGAGGAGTGTCGTTCCGTCTCGCGAAGTCATACTCCGCCTCATTTCCATCGTAGTGACTCGTGAGGGAAAATATGGGAAACGATGCGTCTTTCAGCACTCGTTGCCGGCGTGTTCGCCGCAACTCTGGCCGCCTTGCCGGCCGCCGAACGCCTCGACATCCCTCTCGGGCTCGACAACTACCTGCCGGTCCCGGAAGACAACCCGCTCACGCGAGAGAAAGTCGAGCTCGGCCGGCGGCTCTTCAACGAGAAACAACTTTCCCGCGACGGCACGGTCGCCTGCTCGACGTGTCATGACCCGAAGCGAAACTTCACCGACGACAAGCCCCTGGCCGAAGGCGTCTTCGGACGCATCGGCGCTCGCCGCGTCCCGGCGATCCTCAACCGCGCTTACGGCAGGGCGTTTTTCTGGGACGGGCGCATCCCGACACTCGAGGAGCAGGTTCTGCAGCCGATCATCAACGACAAGGAGATGGACATGACGCTGGAGGAAGCCGTGGCGCGGCTCCGGGAGGATGAGGAGTACGCCGTGGAGTTCGACAGCGTCTTCGGGCACGCCATCACCGAGCAGGACATATCGCACGCCCTGGCCAGCTATGTGAGGACCATTCTCGCGGGCAACTCCCGCTACGACCGGTATCTGAACGGCGAAGGCGATGCGCTGACCGAGCTGGAGCGCCGCGGCCTCGAGATCTTCCGCGGGAAAGGCAATTGCACCGATTGCCACCTGGGCCCGAACCTCAGCGACGAGAAGTTCCGCAACACCGGCATCGCGTGGAAGGACGGAGAGTTGACGGACCTGGGCCGTTTCCGGTTCACGAAGCGGGAGAACGATCGGGGTTCGTTCAAGACGCCGACACTGCGCAACGCCGCCGGCCGCGCCCCCTACATGCACGACGGCAGCCTTGCCACGTTGAGCGACGTAGCGGACTACTACAATCGCGGCGGCAACCGGAACCCGTGGCTCGACCGCGAACTGTTGCCGCTACGGCTCACGGATGCGGAAAAGGAAGCACTGGTGGCTTTCCTGCACACGCTGACGGGGCCGGTGCGGGAGGGACTTTAAAAGCCGTGATTCGTGTCTCGTGTCTCGTGTTTCGCGAAAACCTTCGAGGCCATGTTGCTGGCATGGGCGGCTCTCGCCTCGTCCTGGCGGCCCTCTCCCGCACTTCGTCTGCCACTTGGTCAGAAATGCAGGCTTATCACTTCTGATCCGCGCGGATCAACTGACCACGCAGCTTCCTGAACGCATTCAGATGCTCGGCGGCCGCTTCCGGCATGTCCCGCCTTCGCAGGATCCGGGCGATCTCGTAGTGCGACGACATGGCCTGCTGCAGGGTGGGGCGATTCGCCAGGACCTCGCGAAAAGCATTTTCCGCAGCTCCCAGGTCCGACTGATCGAACAGCGCCTTGCCCAGGCCGAAGAGCGCCTCGGTGTTCGTGGGATCGCCGTCCACGGCGGCCCGCAAATAGCCGAGCGCATCTTCGGAGCGGCCAAGCAGCAACAGAACCGACCCGTAGCGATAGTTCGTCTCCAAGTCGCCGGGCGCGAGGCGCAGCTCCAACTCGTAGTGCCGAGCGGCATCCTCGAGGCGTGACGCTTCGCGGTAAAGGTCACCGAGCGCCCTGTGTATGCCGACAGCCTGGGGAGTCCGCTCCAAGGCGGCCTCGTATTCCACGATGGCCTGGTCCATGCGGCCATTGAGGGCATGGTCATCGCCGGTCGCCTGCCGGGCGCGAGCGGACTCGGGAGCCGTTCGCAGCAAAGTCAACCGGAGCTGCGCCGACACGGCCGAATAGGCCCTGGCGGCGTAATAGAGCAGGTCAGCATTCTCGGGTTGTTCTTCGAGCGCCTCCTCGAGCCTGGGAATCGCCTCGCGCGGCCGGCCCGAGTTCAAGTAGGACAACCCCAACCAGTAGCCGATCTGCGGAGTCGGGTCCTCCTGATAGGCCTTCTCGAGGTGCTCCGCGGCCGGGCCGAAACGCCCGAGCGCCAACAGGTTGAAGCCCATCAGCATGCGTGCGCCTTTCACTTCGGGTTTGAGCGCGAGCGCCTTCCCCAGCGCCCCCACGGCCAACTCCGGCTCAGCCTGTTCGTGGTACACAAGACCCAGGTTCAAATGGATCTCGGCGATCCGCGGGGCCAGCTTGACGGCCGCCTCCAATTCGCGGCGGGCATCCGCGTAGCGCTGTTCCCGGCGAGCCTGGAGTCCCGCCTTCACGTGCGCCACGACTTCCGGGCCGGGCGGGGTCTGCGAACGCAGCGGCTGCGAAGAGAAAGGGGAGAAAGCGGCCAGGAAGAACCCCAGCACCGACAGGCAAACGGGTCCGGCGCGCAGCGCGCCTACGGCGTCGCGAGGCCGCTTCATGGGGCGGGCTCCTCGATGGTAAGAATCTGGTCCGCCGCGATATCCTTCAGCTCCCTCTGTGCGCCGCTCGGCCACTCGACGCGGACCCACTCGAGCCGGTCGCTGGCGCCCAGTCCGAAATGGACACGGTGGTCGCTTGCAGAGAGATAGCTCCCCGCCGTGGTCGAGTATCCCCACTGCTCGCCGCCGTTCGCATCGCGAATGTGAATCTTCGCGCCCGGCCCGGGACGGTTCGAAGCTCCGCCCACGGGGTTGACGATCAGCCAGTGCCCGCCCCGTTCAGACGCATCGCTGTAGAGGAGCAACGGCTCGGCGTCGAGCACCGCCATGACGACGTCGATGTCGCCGTCATTGTCGAGATCGCCGAAGGCCGCTCCACGTCCCGCATAATCTTGCCGGAATGCCGCGCCGCTGGAGGCCGAAACATCCTCGAACTTGCCGCCGATGTTACGCGCCATGAGCGGCGGCTGGCGGTAAACGAGGGCGGAGTCCAGAACCTCGACGTTATCCATCACATGGCTCTGCGCGGCAAAAACGTCCTTTCGGCCGTCGAGATCGTGGTCGAAGAAACGAGTCCCCCAACCGGACATCAAGCTCGTGATCCGTCCGATATAGGAGGACCGCGTGACATAGGTGAACAAGCCCTGTCCGTCGTTGCGATAGAGCGCATACAGTTCCTTGGCCAAATTGGTGATCAGGACGTCAGGCCGGCTGTCGTTGTTGTAGTCGTCAAAGGCGACACCCATGCCAGAGAAGCTGCCGCCTTCATCGTTGTAGGCCAAGCCGGACTCGAGCGCCAACTCGGTGAACGCGCCTTCGCGATTGTTTCGGAACAGAAGCTGCGCAACCGAGTCGTTGGCGACGACGACGTCGGTCCAGCCATCCGCGTCGTAGTCATGGAACGCGACGCCGAGGGCCTTGCCAAGCACGCGGCCGACGCCCGACCGCTCCGAAACATCGCTGAAGGCGCCATCACCATCGTTGTGGAACAGCATGTTGCTTACCGGCTGGTGGCGCTTCGGCGTGCAGTAGACGCGCACGGCCTTGCCGCATTCGATGTGCTTGGAGAAGTCCCAATCGAGGTAGCGGGTGACGAACAGGTCGAGCAGGCCGTCACGGTCGTAGTCGAAGAATCCGGCGGAGACGGACCAGCCGGGCACGACGAGGCCACTTTCGCCGGTGACATCCTCGAAGCGTCCGCCGCCGCGGTTGCGATACAGCCGGGCTTCGGGAAATCCGGTGAGCAGGACATCGGCGAGACCGTCGTTGTCGTAGTCGCCCGTTGCGACACCCATGCCGTAGACCGCGGCAGCGCTTCCGGACAAGCCCGAGTTCTCCGTGACGTCGCTGAACACGCCGCCGCCCTTGTTCTCGTAGAGGCGGTTCCAGGACGCTGTCTCCGAACGGTCGATCGTGACTCCCCGTTCCGTCTTGACCAACGAACCGCTGTTCACGAAGAGGATGTCGAGCCGGCTGTCGTTGTTGAAATCGAATACGGCGACACCGCCTCCCATCGTCTCGACGAGGTACTTGCCGGCAGACGGGTTGGCGCGGTGCTTGAAGGCGATACCGGCGGCTTCCCGTCTTTCGGTGAAGACGGGAAGCGGGGCTGCCGCTTCCGAAAAGGCCATGCAGGGCCAAAGCCCGGCAACCGCCGCGAGCGCGGCAAAAGGCCGAAGGCGGCACACGGGCGGGCTCATGTGGGCATTTTCCCACAGCAGGACAGCCCCAGCTTCATGCAACGGCGGTGAAGGCGCCAGGCTCGCGCCTCGTCCTGACGGCCCTCTCACCCACTTCGCCTCGCCACGTGGTGAGATATGCAGGTTCATGCCGAGGCCGGCTTCTCGGGACACGGTCCGCCGGGCAGGAGAGCATGGGCAGAGTGCTATCATTCATAACAGTTGGGTCCGGGGTAGCGGGGGACAATGCATGGGGCCTGAGCAACGGAACCTTCTGAACCGCACACGGCGGCAGTTCTTCAATCAATGTTTCGTCGGTCTCGGGCCGTTGGCTCTGGGGTCGTACCTGGGCGCCAGCGCACGCGCGGCGAACCCGCCCAAGGTCAGCAACCCGCTCGCACCGAAGGCTCCGCATTTCGCCCCCAAGGCCAAGAGCGTCATCTACCTGTTCATGGCCGGAGGACCGAGCCAGTTCGAACTGTTCGAGCACAAGAAAGAGCTGCAACGCTACAGCGGGAAGGAGATTCCGCAATCGTTCCTGGAAGGGAAGCGCTTCGCCTTCATGGAGAGCTTCTCGAAGCAGGTTCCGCAACTGTTGGGAACCCGACGCGCGTTCAAGCGCTACGGACAGTCGGGCCAGTGGGTCTCCGAGTGCCTGCCGCACACCGCGCAGGTGGTCGATGACCTGGCGTTCATCAAGACGATCCAGGGCGAGAATTTCAACCATGCGCCCGCGAAGATCTTCGCGAACACCGGGACGCCTCGATTCGGGCATCCGAGCATGGGAGCCTGGGTGACGTACGGGCTCGGCAGCGAGTCAGACCAATTGCCGGGCTTCGTGGTGCTGCAGTCCGGGCCGCGCGGACCGCGTGGCGGCGCGCTGAACTGGGGCAGCGGATTCATCCCCACCGCCTATCAGGGAGTTCCATTTCAGGGAGGCGGCGACCCGATTCTGAACCTCTCGAACCCGGAGGGCATGAGCCGCCAGCGCCAAAGCCGGACCATCGAGACGATCCGCCGACTCAACCTGGATCACCTTCAGGAAACGGGAGACCCCGAGATCGCGACGCGCATTTCATCGTACGAGATGGCGTTTCGCATGCAGACCAGCGGGCCCGAATTGATCAACTTTGCCGAGGAGAGTCCCAAGACTCTCGAGATGTATGGAGTCGAGCCCGGCGCGAACTCGTTCGCGAACAACTGTCTGCTGGCGCGGCGGCTGGTCGAGCGCGGTGTGCGGTTCGTACAGCTTTACCACACCGATTGGGATCATCACGGCACGGGCGGCCAGAACCTCAACGAGGCTCTCGACAACGTTACGAGACAGATCGACCGGCCGGTCGCCGCGCTGATCCGCGACCTCAAGTCCAGCGGCCTGCTGGATGAGACGCTGGTCATGTGGGGCGGCGAATTCGGCCGCACTCCGATGGGCGAACTGCGGGAGACGATCGGACGCAATCATCACATCGATGCGTTCCTGATGTGGTTCGCGGGCGGAGGGGTGCGGCCGGGCCAGATGATCGGCGAGACGGATGAACTCGGCTTCAACGCGGTCGAGGACAAGGTCTCGGTTCATGACGTGCAGGCGACCGTGCTGCACCTGCTCGGCCTGGATCACGAGAAGCTGACATTCAAGTTTCAGGGCCGTGATTTTCGCCTGACCGACGTGGGCGGAAACGTGATCCACAAGCTGCTGGCCTAGCAGCCCGTGTCAATAGTCACGCGGGCGGCGTTACGCGCCCCGGGGCTGATGGCGTAACGCTTGGCCGTGGCAGGAACGTGGCGCAGCGTTCTCCGCGCAGCCGAGCGAGAGTGGCGCGTAACCCTTTGGGCGACGGACATTTGCGGCCGTCGGCTTTGTCGTTCGTC